>JBBRFD010000110.1:0-15086 GCA_038224985.1 Reyranellales bacterium | reverse complement strand
ATGTGCTTGAACAGACCCATCGCGGCGCGCAGACGGCGCAGTGCGACGCGCGACTGATGAACGCCGATCGGGCGCGTGCCGACGAGAACGACGGCGCGATACCTGTTGAGATCGGTGCGACAGGCCGCCACGATGCGCCGCAGCGCGGTGTCCGGAGAAAGATCGCCCGTGAGTTCGGCGGCGGTGGTCAGCGGGCGGGGCATCGGCGCCAAACGTTTACTGGCGACCCATGGATGGGCAACCGCAAACGACAACGTCTGAATTAAGGTTTTGTTGCCGTTTTGCTTGTTTAATGTGACGGGGTCGGCATGGAATTCGGACTGCAGTTCTTCCCCGATGTCGGGCCCGACGAGAAGTCGGCCGAGGTCTATTTCGCCGAGGCGCTAGAGCTTGTGGGTCTGTGCGATGTTCTGGGCTATGGGCATGTCCGTATCGTCGAACACTACTTTCATGCCTATGGCGGTTATTCGCCCAACCCGATCGTTTTCCTCGCCGCCGCCGCCCAGCGCACGCAGAAAGCCCGCCTCGTTACGGGCGCGGTACTGCCGGTTTTCAACAATCCCCTGAAGCTGGCGGGCGAGATCGCCATGCTCGATGCGATCTCCGGCGGCCGCCTCGATGTCGGTTTTGCGCGCGCCTTCCTGCCGCATGAATTCAGCCGCTTCGGCGTCCCGCTCGACGAGAGCAAGGCGCGCTTCGACGAGGGCATCGAGCAGGTCCGCCTGCTGTTGTCACGGGAGAACGTGGCGCACGATGGCAAATTCCATCGCTTTCCGAAGACGACCTCGCTGCCGCGTCCGACGCAGCTTCCCCATCCGCCGTTCTGGATCGCCGCGCTGGGCACGCCCGAGAGCTTCGTCAATGCCGGCCGCAAGGGCTTCTCGGTGATGGCGATCCCGCTGGCGGGCGGCAGGATGGCCGAGCTGCTGGGGCTCTATCGCGCGGCTTGGAAAGAGGCGGGCCATCCCGGCGAAGGCCGCGTCATGCTGGCCTTCCATATGTATTGCGCAGAGTCGGCCGACGAAGCGCGCGCCATCGCCAAGGCGCCGCTCGAGCGCTACCTCGCCTCGCTGGTCGAGGCGGCGGGGGCGTGGACCGAAGGCACCAGCTCGGCCGATTACCCGGGCTACGACCGGATCATCGCCGGCTTGGCCAAGGAAACCTACGAAAGCCAGATCGAGAAGGGGGCGGCCTGGATCGGCACGCCCGACGACATCAGGGCGCAGATCGCGGCCTACGAGGCCCAGGTGGGCCGCTTCGAGGTCGCCTCCCTGCAGGTCAATTTCAACACGCTTTCGCTGGCCGATGCCCGCCGTTCGACCGAATTGTTCGGCCGCGAAGTGCTGCCGCATTTGCGCTAGAGTGGCGCCCCATGAGCGTATTTTCCTGAGTATCGACGCATGAGTATCGACCCCGCCGCCTTCAAGAAGGGCATGCGCCACCTCGCCGCCAGCGTGACCCTGATCACCACGCATCATAAAGGCCTGCGCGGCGGGCTGACGGCCACGGCCGTGTGCTCGGTCTCGGCCGATCCGCCGCAGATTCTGGTCTGCGTCAACAAGACGGCCAGCGCCCACGACACCATCGGCGAGGCCGGCCACTTCTGCGTCAATATCCTGGCCCCGCCGCACCGCAAGATCGCCGAGCGCTTCGCCGGCATGGACGGTGTCGAGGGCGACGAGCGCTTCGCCGACATGGGCGCCTGGAAGCAGCTGACCACCGGCTGCCCGGTGCTCGAGGGCTGCCCGGTCTCCTTCGACTGCAAGCTGGTGACCGAGGTCTCGGCCGGCACCCACACCATCTATATCGGCGAGATCGTCGACCTCGCGCTCGACCCGACGGCGACGCCGCTGCTCTATGCCGATGGCGCCTTCGTGCATGTCGACGCCCTGAAACGGGCCGCGGACGCCGCTGCCGATTGAGGGTTTCCTTCGGGGGCCCGGCTCATTATGTTCCGGCCGCGTCCTGCTGGGGCGTCGCCAAGCGGTAAGGCAGCGGATTTTGATTCCGCCATTCCCAGGTTCGAATCCTGGCGCCCCAGCCAATCTTTCACAGCGGCCGATCGATCGGCTTTTGCACTCAGGCTCGTGCCAACTGCTCGAGCTTGGGCAGCGTCAGTTGGCGCCAGTTCCGCAAGCCGCCGCCGGTCGCGACCACACTGCCATTGGCCACCAGCATGAAGCTCGGAACGATCGGAGCGGTGAAGGCGCCGAGGTAGGGCTTGGCCTCGTTCGGCCAATAGCGGGGATTGAAGGCTTGCGAGGTTTTCGGCGCCACGACACGGATGAAGCGGACGGTGCTGGACAGCCCCGAGGCCTGCCAGCGCGGCATGTCCTCGGCTTCGAAGGTACGGCAGGGTGCGCAATCGTGCGCGCCGACATAGATGACCATGAGATCGCCCGATGCCGCGCGCGGGACGGCGGCGGTGGCGCTGTGGGCGGCGGCGGTGGCGGCGGTGGCCAGCGCGAGGCCGAACAGGGAGCGGCGGCCGAGGTTCAAGGTGTGCATGGCGCATCCAATCCGGTTGTTCCTGCCCGGCGTATGCCGCGCTTCGATGAACTGAAGATGGCCTGCATCCGGCGCCGGAACCATTCGGCTTGATGACCTAGTCTTGTCTGCCTGAAAAGCGTCCGACCGAACATGCGGCTAGGCCGATTGGCCTAACCCAAGAGGGCATTGCTCCTGTGTTACTGTGGTGAAATAGATCCAGAAGCTGTCGGAGCAAAATGCCCTCTACCTACGATGCGATCGTCCTCGGCCTCGGCGCCATGGGTGCGGCGGCGACCTATCAGCTGGCCACGCGCGGCGCCCGCGTGCTGGGCATCGATCGATATGCACCGCCGCATGAACAGGGTTCGACCCATGGCGACACGCGCATCACGCGCATCGCCTGCGGCGAGGGGCCGGAATATTCGGCCTTCGCCCAGCGCTCGCACGAGATCTGGCGCGAACTCGAGGCCGAGCAGGGCGTCGATCTACTGCAGCAGAACGGGTTGCTGGTGATCCATGGGCCGGGCACGCGGCCGTCCAATCACGGCGTGCCGAAATTCCTCGATGCCACGATGGGGGCGGCCCGGCAGGCAGGGGTCGATCATCGCATCCTCGACACGGCGGAACTGCGCCGGCGCTTCCCGGCCTTCAACTTCACCGATGGCGACGAGGCCTATCATGACGCCGTGAGCGGCTTCGTGCGGCCCGAGGCCTGCATCGAGGCGCAACTGCGCCGGGCGGTGGAGCTGGGTACGAATCTGCGACTCAACGAGAAGGTCGTCGATTTCCGCCAGAGCGGAGACGAGGTCACGGTGACGACCCGCAAGCGCAGCTACACCGCCAAGAAGCTGATCGTGGCGGCGGGGCCCTGGCTTCCGGAGTTGCTGACGCCGGCGCTCGCCGCGCCCTTCAAGGTCACCCGCCAGGTGCTCTACTGGTTCGAGGCACGCGACGCCGCGGCTCATGCGCAATTCTCACCCGACCGCTTCCCCGTCTACATCTGGCAGATCCCCGCCCCGCAGGTGGTCTACGGCTTTCCCGCCACCGGCACGCTGCAGGAAGGAGTCAAGCTCGCGACCGAGCAGTACGACGTCACCACGACGCCCGGCGAGGTCGCGCGCGACGTGGGGCCGGACGAGATTCGCGAGATGTACGAGACCTATGTCGGCCCGTTCTTCCCCGGCCTGTCGTCGCGCTGCGTTCGCGCCAAGGTCTGCCTCTACACTTGGGTCGACGGTGCACGCTTCATCATCGACCGCCATCCCGAGTTGAGCCGCGTGATCGTGGCCTCGCCTTGTTCGGGGCACGGCTTCAAGCACTCGGCCGGCATCGGCGAGCTTCTTGCCCAGATGGCGCTGGGCGAGACGCACCGCGACATCTCGCGGTTTTCGTTTGGGTACACGCCGCCGCCCGCCTGATTCAGCGGGCTGTCTCGTTATGGTTTGGTATCGCCCGCAGCGTCGCCGGGAAACACGCCCGGAAACTCCGAGACGCAGTAATCGGCCACGCCATCGACCATGACCATCTGCTTGCAGTTGTCCTCCGACTCCTGGTCGGCGAAGGGCAGCAGGGCCACGGTAGACAGCATCGCGAGGATCGAGATTTTTACAGGCATCTTATAAACAACATATCTCAATTGTTTTAGTTCCGTAAGCGACGATGTTCACGGGCGGCCCAGGCCTCGGCCAGCAGCGTGGCGCGATCTTGGGCAGTCGCAAACAGGTCCGGTGCCTGCCAGTTCTTTTCCAACAGGGAATCCTCGATTTCCGCATGTTTGCGCATGCTTCCATCGGCCAGCAGGTGCTCGACGACCGCGCCGCGCTCAGCGAGGCGGCGGGAAACCAGTACCGTACGGTGACAATCCATCGGTTCTTTTTCCGCGCACATGAGGCAGAGGCTGCGCTCGCCCGACTGCGCGATGAGGCGGCCGAGGGCGTCCTTGAAGGCGGGCGTCGCAGCTGCCGCCTCGTAGCTGCTGCCATTCTTGCCGCCCAGGGCGGCGCCCTCGTGGACATAGCCGATGCCGTTGGCGGCCAGCGACTTAGCCAGAGTCTCGCGGCTGAAGTGCGGGAAGCGGCGGGAGTAGGGCATCGAGCGCACGTCGACGACCGTCTCGACGCTGCCCTTCTTCAGCAGATCGATGAAGCGTTGGATCGGATGGTTGGAATGTCCGACTGTCTTGATGATGGGGGTCTTGATCGTCATGACTTGAGCTTGCGCACCAGATCGATGAAGGCCAGCACGGCGGCGGAGCGTTCGTTGCGCCGGCAGGCGAGGTTGAGCGGCACCTTCACGGCGGGCCGGCCCTTGAGCGGCCGGTAGGTTACCCCTTCCAGCGGCAGGCGGCTGAGCGAGGCGGGCACGATGGTGATGCCGAGGCCAGCCGCCACCAGGTTGAGCGTCGAGACGATGCGCGGCGCTTCCTGGCCGACATGCGGACTGAAGCCCGCCTCGGCGCAGGCGGCGATGATGACGTCGTAGAGGCCGCGTCCGTCGGGCCGCCGATAGAGAATGAAGTTCTCGAGGGCGAGATCCTTGAGCGTCAGACTCGCGCGCTTGGTCAGTGGATGGCGCGGGGGCAAAGCGACAGCCATGTCCTCGGCCAAGAGCTCGTGCACGGTGATGCCGTCGGGATCGGCGAGGCCTGCGCGGATGAAGGCGATGTCGAGCCGCTCCTCGCGCAAGCCGCTCACCAGCTCGCCCGAGCTGCTTTCCTCCAGGCCGAAGGAAATATCGGGCCGCGTCGTGCGGAATTCGCGGATGGCGCGGGCGACCAGCGGATGGAAGGGCGCCGAGGTGGTGAAGCCCACGGCGATGCGGCCGACCTCGCCGCGCGCCGTGCGCTGCGCCCGCGCCTTGGCACTCTCGACGCTGGCCAGGATCGCCTCGGCATCGACCAGGAAGGAGCGGCCCGCGTCGGTCAGCGCCACGCCGCGCGGCAGGCGCACGAAAAGCGGCGCCTTGATCTCCTGCTCCAGCGCCTTGATCTGCTGCGACAGCGGCGGCTGCTGCATATGCAGCTTCTCGGCGGCGCGGGTGATATGGCCTTCACGCGCCACGGCGACGAAATAACGGAGATGCCGGAGTTCCATGTCGAGACTTATAACATATCGATGGAACGTCTATCATATATTTGAAGTGTGAAGAGGCGGCGCGCATCTTGCGGCCATTCGAACCCGGAGCCGCCTCCTTGAGTATCGCGTCATGACCGCCGCCTTGGCCCTCGGCCTTTCCCTCCTGATGATCGGGACGGCCTTCCTCTCCGGCATTTTCGGCATGGCGGGCGGGCTGATCCTGATCGGCGTGCTGCTCTTCGTCTTCCCGCTGCCCACCGCCATGGTGCTGCATGCCGTCACCCAGATGGCCTCGAACGGCTGGCGCGCGCTCTTGTGGTGGCAGCACATCCAGTGGAAGAGCATGGTCTTCTACGTCGCCGGCTGCCTGGTCTCGGTCGGCCTCGGGTCGATCGCGCTCTATGTGCCCGACAAGGCCGTGGCGCTTCTGCTGCTCGGCCTCTCGCCCTTCATCATCCGCGCCCTCCCGGAAAAGATCCTGCCGCGCAGCTTCGGCCCGCTGCAGGTCGCCGGCACCGGCCTGCTGTCGATGATGCTGATGCTGCTGACCGGCGTCACCGGCCCGCTGCTCGACACCATGTTCCTGCGCTCACCTCTGGAGCGGCGGCAGATTGTGGCCACCAAGGCCGCCTGCCAGGTCTTTGGCCACGGCTTCAAGCTGCTCTATTTCGGCGCGCTGATCGAACAGGTGGGCCAGGTCGAGCCGTGGTTCCTGGTCATCGCCGTAGCCTGCTCGATGATCGGCACGTCGCTCGGCAAGCTCCTGCTGGAGAAGCTCACCGACAAGCAGTTCCGCGTCTGGTCGAACCGGCTCATCACCACCATTGCGACGTATTACGTCGGCTACGGCTTGGTTCTTCTCACGGGCATCGCCTAAGATGCCTCCGTGCCACCGCCTCCGGGATTTCGCGAACTGACTGAAGCCTCGGGCTTTGCCGCGGCCAATGGGCCGTGGTTTGAGCGCATCGAGAAGGATCGCGTCATCCGCGCCTTCAAGGCAGGGCCGCAGCACGCCAATGCGCTGGGCATCGTCCATGGCGGCATGCTGGCGGCCTTCCTCGATTCGGCCATGGGGACAGCGGTGTGGAACACGCTGGAGCGCCGCGCCGTGACGCTCAGGCTGTCGCTCGACTATCTCGGGCCGGGGCGCGTCGGCGACTGGCTGATGGCCGAAGGCGAGGTCATGGGCCATGACGAGCATGTGGCGCAGGTACGCGGCCGTCTCTATGGTCCGCGCCACGACGTGCTGGGCGGCTTGGGCGCCTTCTCGCTGCTCAGCCGCCACCGCGTCCTGAAGCCCCGGAGCTAGCGTGTTCGATACAGCCTTGCTGGAAGACAATGCCCCCGAGGGCTTCCGCCGGATCGACTTCAACCGCGGCGGACCCGGGCCGACCTTCAACAGCCATATCGGCAACCTCTATTTTCGCCGCGGCGAGAAGGCCACGCGCGACGAATTCGTCATGGGCTTCCGCGTCCACCAGCACATGTGCAATCCGGCGGGCGGGCTGCACGGCGGCATGATGATGACGGTGGCCGATCTGGTAGCCGGCATGGGCGGCGGCACGCTGGCCGGCATTCGCGGCAAGTTCATGCCGACGGTCAGCATGACTTTCGATTTCGTGGCGCCGGCCCAGGTCGGCGACTGGGTCGAGGGCCGCGCCGAACTGGTGCGGGCCACGCGCTCGCTGCTCTTCACCCATATCTATCTCACCGTCGGCGAGACCAAGATCCTGCGCGCCTCCGGCATCTGCAAGATTCCCTCGGGCGAGGGCCTGGCCTTCACCAAGGCGGTGGCGGTGCGTCCAGCGATACGTCCGGCGTGACGTCGCACGGCTTCCCGCGCGCCGTGCTCTTCGATTTGCTGACGGCGCTGCTCGATTCCTGGACGCTGTGGAACGCCGTTGCCGGCTCGGCGGAGAAGGGCCGGGCCTGGCGCGCCGAATACCTGCGCCTGACCTATGGCTGCGGCGCCTATGTGCCTTACGAGCAACTGGTGCGTGATGCCGCACGGACGACCGGCATGGCAAGCGATGCCGCCGAACAACTGGAAGCGCGCTGGCTCGAGCTGCCGGCCTGGAGCGGCGCGCAGGCCGCACTCGATGAACTTCAGGGCCGCACCAAGCTCGCCGTCGTCACCAATTGCTCGGCGCGGCTGGGCAAGCTCGCCGCCGGTCGGCTCAACGCCCATTGGGATTGCATCGTCACGGCCGAGGAGGCGGGTTTCTACAAGCCCGACCCGCGTCCGTACAAATTGGCGCTGTCGAAGCTCGATGTCGCCGCTGAAGACGCCGCCTTCGTCGCGGGTTCGGGCTACGATCTCTTCGGCACCTCGGCTGTGGGCCTGCGCACTTACTGGCACAACCGTGTCGGCCTCAAGCAGCCCGAGGGCGCGCTCGAAGCGGCGATCGAGCGGCCGACACTCGACCAACTCCTGCCCTGGCTGGAGGGACGTGCATGATCCTGGATTGGCTGAAGGAAAACTCCGGCGTCGTCTCAGGCTTGATCGCCGCGGCCGTCTCGATCGTTTTTGGCCTTCTGACCTGGTGGACCAATACACGGGTTCAGTCGGCAGCCCAGAAATGGAAGCGCCGCGAGTTTGTCGTAGGCTGGCTTGAGAAACTGCGTTCCGACGCGCTGGCGCAGATCGCGATGCAGGCGCTCGACCAGTCCGGTCCGCGCCTGCCGATGGCCTTGCCGCATGAGTGGAAGGGCGGCGACCTGCCGAAGCATTTGCCGGTAGCGGGGTCGCCGCACCTCGTCCGAGTTGGATCGGGCATGACCTTCCGGGCGCTGGTGCCCCATACGATCGCGACCGCGGCCAAGCTCAAGGTCGACCTTGAGGACATGGAATTGAAACGGTGCTTCGATGCCCTCTTTGGACGGCTCGATGAATTGCATGCGATGACGAAGGCCGGCCTGATCTCCAAGGCCGAACTTGAGCCCTACATTGGCTACTGGATGCGGTTGCTGACCGGTACACGGGCGACGACCAAAGGACAACTCATCGAAGCGCGCAGCGAATTCAAGCGTATCTTTGTTGCCGTCAGACTCTATCTCAATCACTACGGCTACACCGGGGTCATCGCATTGGGCGAGAGCTTCGGTCACCATCTCAAGGAACAGCCGGAAGATGAGGCCTTTGTGAAAGAAGAAGCGATGAAGATCGGGCAACCCTCAAAATGATCGATATTCCGACGCCCGCCTGCCTGATTGACGAAGCGCGCATGGATCGCAACATCGAGCGCATGCAGAACTACGTCTCGCATCTCGGCGCGCGGCTGCGGCCGCATGTGAAGACCTCGAAATGCATCGAGGTGACCCGGGCGCAGGTGGCGGCAGGCGCTGCGGGCATCACCGTCTCGACCTTGAAGGAGGCGGAGCAGTTCTTCGCTGCCGGCTTCGCTGACATCCTCTATGCCGTCTGCATGTCGCCCGACAAGATCGACCGGGCCATTGCCCTGGCGAAACGCGGCTGCGCGCTCACGCTACTGGTGGACTCGGTGCGGGCAGCCGAGGCGCTGGTCGCCAAACGCCATCGCTTCCCGGTGATGATCGAGATCGATTCCGACGGCCATCGCTCCGGCGTGCAGCCCGAGGACGATCTGCTGATCGCCGTCGGCAAGGCGCTCCACGACGGCGGCCTGGAGCTCAAGGGCGTGCTGGCCCATGCCGGCAGTTCCTACGATCTCAACACGCCCGAGGCCTTGGCGCATCTGGCCGAGCAGGAGCGCCGCCTGTCGGTGCGCGCCGCCGAGCGGCTGCGCGCGGCGGGCTTGCCCTGTCCCGAGGTCAGCGTCGGCTCGACCCCGACCGCGCTCACGGCGGAGAACCTCAAGGGCGTCACCGAAGTACGGGCCGGCGTCTATGTCTTCTTCGATCTGGTGATGTCCAATGTCGGCGTCTGCACGCCCGACGATGTGGCGCTGTCGGTACTGACGACGGTGATCGGCCACCAGCCGGAGAAGGGCTGGGCGATCTGCGACGCTGGCTGGATGGCGATGAGCCGCGATCGCGGCACGCAGAAGCAGAGCCACGATTACGGATATGGGCTCGTCTGCGATACCGAGCGCCGTGTGCTCGCAGGCTTCTCCGTGATCGCTGCCAACCAGGAACACGGCATCATTGCCGGCGACGCCGGCACCGATATCGCCACGCGTTTTCCCATCGGCACGAAGCTGCGCATCCTGCCCAACCACGCTTGTGCGACAGGTGCGCAATATCCCGAGTACTACGCCGTCGGCGACAAGCGCGGCCCGCAACTCTGGCCGCGCTTCATGGGTTGGTGAGCCGGAGTCTTTCCGGCGAAAGTCGAATCATTGCCCTCCCCATTCCTATGGGGAGGTGTGTCGGCGTCTTACGCCGACGGTGGGGTCAGGAGTCCGCGTGCTCTGTGTTTCATGACCCCTCCGTCGCTGTATGACAGCGACACCTCCCCATCTGAATGGGGAGGCAAAGCGATTCTACTTTCGCCGGAAAGACGCTAGACGGTCGCCCCGAAGTGACTGCCGAGCGCGCGGCGGCCTGAGTCGGTCAGCCGCACCGTGCGGCCGCGGCGCAGCCGTTCGGTCCAGCCTTTGCGAAAGAAGGTATCGGCGATGGCCGAACCGAGGGCGCCCGAGATATGCGGACGGCGTTCCGACCAGTCGAGGCACTGCCGCGCGAAGTGGCGCGTGCTGGCCTTGCGCGCGCCGGTGAGATCGACGCCCAGCCGCTCGCAGAACAGGTTGCCGGATTCCGTCAGCGTCCAGTCGTGCGCGCCTCTCGGTTCGAGATGGCCGGACTTTGTCAGCGAATCGGTGACGGCGATGCCGACTTGTCCGGCGAGATGGTCGTAGCAGGTGCGGCAGAAGCGCAGGTCGGGATCGCGCCGCCACGCGGCCGCCTTGGAGGCTGGCGGCGCGCGGTTGATCGACAGCGCCATCAGCGATTCGATGGCATGGGCCACGTCGGGAGAGCCGAGGCGATAGAAGCGGTTGCGGCCTTGCGCGCGCATTGCCAGCAAGCCAGCCTCGGCCATGCGCGCGAGATGTCCGCTCGCGGTCTGCGCCGTGATGCCGGCGGTGGCAGCGAGATCGGAAGCGGTATGGGCGCGGCCATCCATCAGCAACGACAGCATATTGGCGCGCGCCGGGTCGCCCATCAGGGCGGCGATTTCGGAAAGGGCGTTTACGGTGCTCATGGTGGGAATATAGCGCCCTCCGTCCCGTCAATCATTCGGCGCGGGCCGAACTATTTCCACTTGGGATTGGCGATGGCGATCTTGTCGGCGACGGTGGCGTCGAGATGGGCCATCAGGGCGGCATCGGTCTCGTCGCGCTGGCCGCTGCGCAATTGGTGGGCGAGGTCTCGGTTGAGCTCATCGAGGGTGCCGTTGCGGCCCAGCAGCTTGGTCAGGCGTTCGATTTCGCGGGCGTCGGCATCCGGACCGAGACGGACCTCGCGTTCCAATATGGCCAGCGAGTTCACGGCGACGCGCATCTGGAAACCGAGGCGCGGGTCGGTCCTGTCCAGCGCGGGCATGGCTTCCTCGCGCAGGAAGTCGGCGATGGCGGCGAGAAGCTCCGCAGCGGTGGGACGGTCCTGCATCTAGGCGGCCTTCAGCAGTTGCAGCAGATCGACCTCGGTCTCGACGGCGCGGCGGCCGATCGAGGCATGCTCCATCGATTTTATCGAGCCCGAGAGATGCTTGAAGGCCTGGTTGAGGCAGATGATGCCCCAATGCGCCGTGCCGAAGATCTCCCACCAATGGGCGCGCGCCGCATCGACCGGGGCGCCGCCCGCGTTTTGGTAGGCGCGCCACAGATCTTCGCGGCTGCCGAAGCCGCCGGCCGGCTTGTCGACGGCGACGAAGCGCCAGCTCTTCACGCAGAGCCAGCCGAGGTCCTCCATCGGATCGCCGAGATGGGCCAGCTCCCAGTCGAGGATCGCAGTCACGCCTGATTCGTCGGCGAGATAATTGCCGCTGCGGTAGTCGCCATGGACGAGGCGCGGTGCCGCCAGCGGCGCGGGCTTCCGGCGGGCGAGCCAGCTCACGGCCAGCTCGAAGACCGGCTGCGGCTGGCCGAGTGTGTCGAGCGAGCCGCGCAGCAGGGCGAGGTGATCGGCGGCCTCGCGGCGCGGCAGCGGCGGTAGCGTCGCGAGGTCGACGGCATGGATATGCGCGAGGATCTCGCCGAGCTGTCCGGCGATTCTTGCGCGCGCCGATTCATAGGGCGCATCGCGCAGCAGTTTGCGGGCGATGGCGGTGCCGCCGATGCGCGTCATGACATAGGCCTCGCCCAAGCCGTCCTGCGTGGTGAGCTCGAACAGCGGTCGAGGCGCGCGCACGCCCGAGGCATGGGCGGCGGCGAGCACGCGGAACTCGGTCGGGCGGTCGACGGTGACGGAGCGCTCGCGCTCGGTCTTGCCGCTCACCGTCGGCTGGTCGCGCCGCAGGATCAGCGGATGCACCGTGCCGCCGACAGCGGCGTCGAAGCTCCAGGTCTGCCGCGAGGCGCCGCCCGATTCGCGCTTCAGGCGCTCGACCGTCGCGGTTCCGCCGAAATGGCGCGTGCAGGTGGCAGCCAGCGTGGCTGCCACCAATTCCGCCTCGGAAAGCGCGTGAACGGTCATTCAGCGGGACTGTGGCATAGGCCCTGCTGCGTGGTAAGAGGGCCGCATCGCAAGAGGTCGCAAACGCGCTGGGAGAATCGCCGTGACGCAAAGCTTCGAGGCCATGAACGGCCTCTTCCTCGAGGATCTGTCGGTCGGCCAGTCGGCCATGTTCGGCAAGACCGTGACCGAGGCCGATATCATGGCCTTCGCCGGCGTCTCGGGCGACACCAACCCGATCCACCTGCATGACGGCTTCGCCAAGGGCACGCGCTTCGGCCAGCGCATCGCGCATGGCATGCTGAGCGGCTCGTTCATCTCGACGGTGGTCGGCACCAAGCTGCCCGGCCCGGGCGCGGTCTATATCTCGCAGACCATGAACTTCATGGCGCCGGTGCTGATCGGCGACACCATCACCGCCGTTGCCACCATCTCCGCCATCGACGACAAGCGCCGCCGCGTGACGCTGAAGACGCAATGCCTCAAGGGCGACACCGTCGTGATCGATGGCGAGGCCGTCGTGCTGGTGCCGCGCCGCGCCACGCAAGACAAGCCTGCGCAAGACAAGCCTAAATGATCCCTGTCTTCGACCAGTGGTCGGCGACGCCGGCGCCCTGGAAGGGCGGCGTCGTGGCGCTGGGCAATTTCGACGGCGTCCATCGCGGCCATCAGGCGCTGCTGGCGCGCGCCGCCGGCATCGCCAACCCCCTGAACGCGCCGCTGGTGGCGCTGACGTTCGAGCCGCATCCGCGCCGCTTCTTCGTGCCCGATACCGGGCCGTTCCGCCTCACCCTGCCGCCGGCCAAGCTGCGCCTGCTGGAGCAATACGGCGTGCAGGCCGTGCTGGCGCAGAGTTTCGATGCAGCCTTTGCCGCGCTGACGGCCGAAGCCTTCGTCGACGACGTTCTTCTGAAGGGCCTCGGCGCCAAACACGTCGTCTGTGGCTACGACTTCACCTTCGGCGCGCGCCGTGGCGGCAATGTCGAGAAGTTGCGCGAGATGGGAAGTGCGAGAAACCTCGGCGTCACCGTGCTCGACCCCGTCATGCGCGAGGGCGAGATCTATTCCTCGACACGCATCCGCGAGGCGCTGCGCGCCGGCATGGTGCGCGAGGCCGCCGAACTGCTGGGTCATGCCTGGGAGATCGAAGGTGTGGTCGAGCAGGGCGACCAGCGTGGCCGCACCATCGGCTTTCCCACGGCCAATGTGGCGCTGGGCGAACACCTGCGCCCGCGCTTCGGGGTCTATGCCGTGCGCGCGCTGATCGCCGATGACAAGGGGGTCAAATGGCACGACGCCGTGGCCAATCTCGGCAAGCGCCCGACGGTCGGCAAGCTGCAGGAAAACTTCGAGGTCCACCTCTTCGACTTCGCCGGCGACCTCTACGGCAAGACCATCCGCGCCGCGCTGGTCGATTTCATCCGCCCCGAGATGAAGTTCGCGGGCCTCGATGCGCTCAAGGCGCAGATCGCCGCCGATGGGCAAGCGGCGCGCGGGATATTGACCGCTCGCGCGTGAGTGCGCGGCGCTATGCCCGGATCTCGACGTACACGGCCGACAGCCAATCAACGTCTGGCCACGGCCTCTTCCAATACGTCATGGCCCTTACCGCCGTCGCCACTCGTGACATCATGCCGAGAGTCGGAGCGTGATTATTTTTCAGCCGCCAGCAGCTCATCCTTCAGCGGTCCCGGCTTCATGAACGGCGCAAGGTCGCGGTAGGGGATGATCGCGGGATTGATCCGGTTGCGCGCCAGCGCGCAAAACCGAACGGCCGAGAACGTGAAAGCCGTATCGTGTATCGCAAGGACCGCTTGCGTCAGATAGAGAAAGAAAGTTGGAGCATGGGAGCTGCGAGCCATTTCCGCGGCACAATTTGCCGCTCCGGGATCGCGATTGGCCTTGGTCGCTGCCTCGGTCTTCTCCGCCCGCAGGGCCTCGAAGGCTTTTGCTGATGTGTCGTCACAAATCTCGAGCAGATTGCCGAAACACGATTTTATCGAGAAGTAGGTCTGCTCCTCGAGATCCAGGACGCGTCCCGTCAGAATCCTGGACACCGCTGTCCCTTCCGATGCTTCCCATCCCAACTCGACATAGCTCACCCACCGCGAGGAAGCATAAGTGACCGCTACTTCGGTCTGCGTCGTCGGATGATAGGGAGTTGGAAGATTGTCCTGGGGACCGTTGAATTTCGCTGCCTCGTTGTCGAGCAGGACCAAACCGTGGATCGCTTCGAACAGCCGGTTGGCCCTGAGCATGGCTTGCCGATCCGCCATCCAGGTAATGCGGGGAGCCGAAGCGTTACTCCCAACATCGGTCTGGAGACGCCAGGCTACGCCGTTGGAGAGGCGCTGTTCACGACCGAGCCAGATCCTGGCGTTAGAGAAGAAGTACTGCCGAAGCTTGGCGACAGGCACCTTCGCGCTCTCGTGGACCTCATCACGAAGCTGCATCTAGGGCGGAGCTTTGTATCGCTCTTCTTCTTCAGCGCAGGCCATAGGCGCAGGATGCAAGAGCCAAGCGAGACCGGCGAGCAATGTCAGGCGAAGGCCGCGTCCGACGAAGCGCCGCATGATCATTCTCCGCAATGACGGGGTCATGGTAAAACCATTATAGGTCGTATTTATAATTGTCAAAACAATCAGTACGGGTTGTCGTTGGTGTCTCCTGAAACAACTGGGCGCGGGTGGGGTGCAATAGTCGAGCGGCTGACTTTGGCTCTGGTGCGCCCCACGTTGGGAAGTTGATGAGTGTACACATCTCCGATGTACGGATCGGATTCCGCACCTTTAATACCAACCGTCAGAACTAATGACTCGGATGTGAATCGGCATTGAGATGAGGATGTGATTCCCTGGAGCGATGGTATCGCGAGGGAGCCTCTTCATGGCATTGGCGATTACGCGTAGCGACCTATCGGCCGCCGATCTA
>JBBRFD010000109.1:0-15641 GCA_038224985.1 Reyranellales bacterium | reverse complement strand
GGTGGCATCGATTCGATCTCCACCGCCGATGTGAGCGACATCCCGAAGGCCACGCAGTATGTCCGAGTGGCACTCGATGAGTTGCAGGCCGGCAAGGCGATCGCCGAGGCCTCGACCCGCGCCTATGGCTGCACGCTGAAGTACAACCGCTCTTCTACCTGAGCCAAGGCACCTGACGATGAAGCGTCGGCTTGTGCTGGCGGCGACCGCCGCAGCGCTGGCGCCTCCTGCCGCGCTGTCGCGCACGCGCGCCGAGATCGGCGTCGCAGCACCCGGCTTCACCGCCACCGATACCAACGGGCGTGCCGTGCGCCTCGCCGACCTGGCGGGGCGCATCGTCGTTCTGGAATGGACCAACCCGGAGTGCCCCTTCGCCGGGAAGCACTACGGCTCGGGCAATATGCAGTCGCTGCAGGCGGTAACATTGGCGGCCGGCGGTGCGTGGTACTCCATCATCTCCTATCCGCCCGGCGCCATGGGCTATGTCGAGCCGCTCGAAGCCGAGATGGTAGCGGATACCCGCCGCTCGCGCGCGCCTCGGCCAAGGTCGAGGACATCGACCGCACCACGCCGCCCCGTGAAGGCCGTGTGATGCCGCACGACGACTGGCATCCGCACGACCATCCGCATCACGATCACGACCACGATCATCCGCAGGCACACAGCCACGGCCGCCGCCTGCTGCTGGCCGCCGCGACTTTCCTGCCCTTCGGATCGGCCAACGCGCAGACCGTCGAGGCCGGCGCCCGCATCGCCGAGGCGGTGAGCCGCTATCTCGCATCGCTCGACGACGGCCAGCGCGCCAGGACGCTGATCGCCTTCGACACACCCAACCGCGAGGACTGGCATTACATCCCGCGCAGCCGCCAGGGCCTGACCCTGGGCGAGATGCGGCCGCCACAGGCCGCCGCGGCACGCGCGCTGTTCGCCAGCGTCCTGAACGACAGGGGCCTGAAGCTGCTCGACGACGTGCGTGTGCTGGAAGGCGTGCTGCGCGAACAGCAGGGCAGTTTCCGCGACCCCGAGCGCTACTACGTCTCGATCTTCGGCACACCGGGGCAACTCCCCTGGGGCTGGCGCTTCGAGGGCCATCACCTGTCGCTCAACGTGGCGCTGGCCAAGGCCGGCCATGTCACCGTGACGCCGTTCTTCGTCGGTGCCCATCCCGCCACCGTGCGCGACGGCGCCAACCGCGGCCTGCGCACGCTCGGCCCCGCCGAGGATCTGGCGCGCCAGCTGATGTCGGGCCTGCCCGAGCCGTCACGCCGCCTCGCCATCATCGCCGACCGCTCCTTCGGCGAGATCGTGGCGAGTCCGCAGCGCGAGAAGGATCTCGGCCAGCCCCGCGGTCTCGAACTCGCTGCCCTGGACGGCGCCGCGCGCAACCTCGTCGAAGCCCTGCTCGACCGCTTCCTCGGCGCGCTGGCGCCCGACCTTGCCGCCGCTCAAAAGAAGCGCGTCATCGAGCAGGAGCTGACGAAATTCCGCTTCGCCTGGGCGGGCTCACAGGCGCCGGGCGAGGCGCATTACTTCCGCATCCACGGCCCGGCGACGCTGATCGAGCACGACAACACCCAGAACGGCGCCAACCACATCCATTCAGTGTGGCGCGACCTTGCCGCCGATTTCGGCCACGATGCGCTGGCCGACCATTGCCGGCAGAAGCCGCACCGCTAACCACCCGAGGACAGGACATCATGCGTATCGCCATCGTCGCCCCTGGCGCCGTCGGAGGCTATTTCGGCGCCCTTCTGGCCAGATCGGGCGAGACCGTCTCTGCCCTCGCCCGGGGCGCGCACCTCGAGGCGATCCAGCAGAACGGCCTCCGGATCGACGATCCGCGCGGCAGCTTCACTGTCCGCATCGAGGCCAGCGACGACGCCGCCAAGCTCGGCATCGCCGATATCGTGCTGTTTGCCGTGAAGCTTTACGGCGCTGCCGCTGCCGCCCGTGGTGCCGCGCCACTATTCGGACCCGCAACGATCGGCATCTCGCTGCTGAACGGCATCGACGGCCCCGAAACCATCGCCGCCGAACTGCCCGGCCGCATCGTGGTCGGCGGCTCGGCCTATGTCTCGGGCGTGATCGCCGGTCCCGGCCTTCTGCGCTACACCAGCGACATGTCGGCCATCACCTTCGGCACGCCGCCCGAGGCCGCGGCCCGCGCCCGGGCACTCGACTTCGTCGAGCGTTGCCGCAAGGCCGGCTTCAAGGCCGACATGACGGATGACGTGCTCACCAGCCTGTGGTTCAAGTTCGTGGGCCTCGCGACCAATGCCGCCCTCACCACGGCGTCGCGCCTGCCGGCCGGGCCGCTCTATAGCGATCCCGATGTCGTAACCGTCGCCATCGCCCTTGCCGAGGAAATCGCCGCGGTCGGACGCGCCAAGGGCGCCCAACTCGCCACCGACATCGCCCAGACGATCGTTGCCCGCATGCAGAAGTTCCCGCCCGGCATGTACGCTTCGATGTATCACGACTATGCCAAGGGCGGCCCGATCGAGATCGAGGGCATGTCGGGTTATGTCGTGCGCGAAGGCCGACGCCTCGGCATCCCGACACCGCATCACGCCGCGATCTACGCCGTGCTCAAGCCGCACCGCGCGGGAACGCCGAAGTTCTAGGGATAGCAGAGCGTGCGGTAAAGCTTGCAGCTATTGCCGGCAGCCGAGCGGCAGATGCGCAACGCCGATGTCTCCACGGTGGTGGCGTCGGCGCCGTAGGAATAGCCATAGGCGCGCGGCGACGTGCTGTAGACATAGGACACGCAGCGGGCTTGCGTGACGGCCTCGACGCGACAGTCGCTCCGGGCGCAGCCGGACAGCGCGGTGTCGCGGGCAAGCTCCCGGGTGGGCCGGCCGTAAGCCAAGCCGACATAGCCCTCCGGGTTGGTCACTGCCGGCATCATATCTACCGCTGCGGAAAGCGGAAGGTCCGGTCTGCGGCAGGCGGACAAGATTCTAGAGATTGAACTCGACGAAGACCGGCCAATGGTCGGAGGCGTCGATGCCGTAGCCGATCCAGGCACGCTTCACCCTGGGCGCCAGATCGTGCGTGACGAAGACATGGTTGATGCGGCCTTCGCGCGGGAATGAGTTGACCTCTTCCTCGGTATTGCCGGCGGCGATCCAGGCATCGGTGAGGTGCGCCGCCGTCGTCAGCCGGCCGTACTTGCTCACCTCGCCGCAAATGAGCGGATACTCCGGGTCCTTGGGCGTGAAGTTGAAGTCGCCGGCGAGAATGGCGGCGGTCGGCACGTCGGGGCGGCGCTCCTGGAACATGAAGCCCGGTCCTCCCGTCGCATCCCAGGTGGCGCCCGTACGTGGCGCATTCAGGATCGCCTCCATCAAGGCGCGGACCTGCGGCAGACGCTGCTGCGCGCCGACATGGCTGAGATGGACACTATGGACACGCAGCGATCCGAAGGGAGCGGCGATCGAGGCTTCGACGAAGCCGCGCTGCAGGTCGAAGTTGCGGATGAGATCGACCTTGGGCAGCAGGTGCCCGCGCGCCCATTCGATGGGCCAGCGCGAGATCACCGCATTGCCGAAACTGCGGCGCCGGTTTTCGATCCGGCCATCGGCGCCGACCGTGCTGGCATCGGCATCCATGGCGCCGTGATACCAGTGATAGCGATTGAGGCGCTGAGCGATCTCGGCCGTCTGCTCGGCGAAGGCGTTATGCGACCAGCCCGACGCGGCTTCCTGAACGCAGATGATGTCGGCCTCGGCCACCGCATCGGCAATGCGCGCCACGTCATACTTGCCGTCGGCGCCGACGCCGTAGTGGATATTGTAGGTGCAGAACAGCATCTTAGCCCCTGATCTTCAGTCGATATTCGATCTACCCGAGAGTTGGCCTTTGTACCCGCGAATTGTCGACGTGAAACCACGGGGCCGCCCCGTGTTGACTCTTCTCTGCGCGCGTCAGTAGCATTCACAGGGTTCGCTACACACGTGGGGGAAGGTATGTGGCGTAGAGGTTTTCTGGCTCTGGCGGGGCCAAGTCTTGTATGCGGTTGCGCGGGGGCGGTGCATCAGCTTCCCGGCATCGATTCGGCCAATCTCAGCCTGGCGCAAACCGAAGTGCAAAAAGCCGGCGGCCCGCCAGGGCGGCGCGCGGTGAGTGACGATGAAGCGAAGGAGATCATGGAATCCGCGCTGAAGCGCATTCGCCCGTCGGCGGATCGGCTTTGCCAAGAAATGAACACCGGCGTTTGCCAGTGGCGATTCGGGTTTTCATCGAACGGGTCGCTCAATGCCAGCTCGGGCCCCAACGGCCAGATCTCGATAAATCGCGGCATCATTGAATACGCGGCGAATGAAGAAGAAGTCGCGATGGTCATCGCGCATGAGATCGCGCACCAGGCCTCCAACCATATGGCAACCGCTCAACGCAACCAGGCCGTGGGCGCGGTGATCGGCGCCATTCTACTGGGCGTGCTCGTCGGCGTCGCCACGTCGCGAAGCTCTCATGGCGCTTCCAGCACCCGGGCGGCAACGCAAACAGGCGGCGATATTGGCGGCGCCGTCGGGCGTATCTCCTATTCCAAGGAGCAGGAACGTGAGGCCGACTATCTGGCGGCGGTAATCCTCTATCGGGCGGAAGTGGACCTCGATAAGGCGCGCGGCTTCCTTGTGACGATGGCCAGAGCCTCCGGCCGCAAAGAGTCCGGCATGCTGGATACGCATCCCGCCGGGCCCGAACGACTGGCGGCATGGGACAAGGCCGTGCAGGAAATTCGCGCCTCGAAAGGCTCTTTGCCCAAGCGCGCCTGACCGGGCCCGCCGAGGCGGGCGCGGAGCGTCATCGAAAGCCTAGGCGTCGGGAATGCGTTTGCCGGTCTGCGAGTCGAAGAGATGCAGGCGCGTGGCGTCGACCGCGTAGCGGCGCTTCTCGCCGGGCTGGGCCAGCACATGGCCGCCCTGGCGGACCGTGATGAGTTCGCGCGCCTCGCCGAAATGGCCGTGCAGCAGCGTATCGGCGCCCAGCGGCTCGGCCAGTTCGATGGTGAATTCCAGCGGGCCGTTCTCGGCCGGCACGAGATGCTCGGGCCGCAAGCCCAGCGCCACGGCGGTGCCGGGCTGGGCCGAAGTGCCGGGCGAGAGCGGCAGGTTGAAGGGCACATCGCCGGTGCCGGCGAGATCGACCGAATTGCCGCCCTGGCCCACTTTGGCCGCGAGGAAGTTCATCGCCGGTGAGCCGATGAAGCCCGCCACGAAGATCGAGGCCGGCCTGTCGTAGACATCCATCGGCGTGCCGATCTGGTCGGCAACGCCCGAGTTCATGACGATCAGACGGTCGGCCAGGGTCATTGCTTCGACCTGGTCGTGCGTGACGTAGATCGAGGTGACCTTCAGTTCGCGCTGCAGGCGCTTGATCTCGAGCCGCATCTGCACGCGCAGCTTGGCGTCGAGGTTCGACAGCGGCTCGTCGAACAGGAAGACCGCCGGCTCGCGCACGATGGCGCGGCCCATGGCGACGCGCTGGCGCTGACCGCCCGAGAGCTGGCGCGGCAGGCGGTCGAGCAGCTTCTCGAGCTCGAGCGTCTTGGCCGCCTTGCGCACGCGGTTGTCGATATCTTCCTTGCTGCGCTTCTGGATCTTCAGGCCATAGGCCATGTTCTTGTAGACGCTCATATGCGGATAGAGCGCGTAGTTCTGGAACACCATCGCGATGTCCCGGTCCTTGGGCTCCAGGTTGTTGACGACGCGGTCGCCGATCGTCACTTCGCCGCCGGTGATCTTCTCCAGCCCCGCTACCATGCGGAGCAGCGTGGACTTGCCGCAGCCCGAGGGGCCGACGATGACGACGAACTCGCCATCCTGGATGTCGATGTCGACGCCGTGGATGACCTCGAGCCTGTCGTAGGTCTTCTTGACGCCGCGCAGATGGACTTGCGCCATTTACTTCTCCGTCTCGACAAGTCCGCGCACGAACAGGCGCTGCATGAACACGACGACCAGCACCGGCGGCAGCATGGCCAGCATCGCCATGGCCATCAGCAGGTTCCAGCTCGGCACCGAATCGACGACATTGGCCTGGCGCGAAACCGACATGACCACGGTGTAGAAACTCTCCTTGGTCGTGATCAGCAACGGCCAGAGATACTGGTTCCAGCCGTAGATGAACTGGATGACGAAGAGAGCGGCAATCGACGTTCGGCTCATCGGCAGCAGGATGTCGAAGAAGAAGCGCATCGGACTCGCGCCGTCGACGCGGCTCGCCTCGGTCAATTCATCCGGCACGCTGAGGAAGAACTGACGAAAGAGGAAAGTGGCGGTCGCCGAGGCGATCAGCGGCACGATCAGCCCGGGATAGGAGTCGATCATGCCGAGGCTCGCCACGACACCATAGGTCGGCACGATGCGGACCTCGACCGGCAGCATCAGGGTGACGAAGATCGCCCAGAAGAAGAACATGCGGAACGGGAAGCGGAAGTAGACGATGGCAAAGGCAGCGATGATCGAGATGAAGATTTTGCTGATGGCGATGCCCAGCGCCATGATCGTGCTGTTCATCAGCGTCATCCACACCGGCACGTTGCCGACGCGGCCATAACCCTCGACCAGCACCTGCCGGTAGTTCTCGAAGAAATACGGGCCGGGCAGCATCGGTACCGGCGGCCGCAGCATGGTCGTGGCGTCGTGCGTCGAAGCGACGAAGGTCATCCAGACCGGGAAGGCCACGACCAACACGCCGATGAGGACGATAATGTGGCTCATCCAGGTGAGCCAGGGGCGATTCTCGACCATCAGTAGTGAACCCGCCGCTCGATGAAGCGGAATTGAATGAAGGTGAGCAGCACGAGTACGGCCATCAGGACGACGGACTGCGTCGCCGAGCCGCCGAGGTCCTGGCCACGGAAGCCGTCGTTATAGAGCTTGAACACCATAATCTCGGTGGCGCGGCCCGGTCCGCCCTTGGTCAGCGCGTCGACCACGCCGAAGGTGCCGATGAAGGCGTAGATGATATTGACCACCAGCAGGAAGAAGCCGGTGGGCGAGAGCAGCGGAAAGACGATGTCCCAGAAGCGCCGGCCCGGCCCCGCGCCATCGATGGCGGCGGCCTCGATCAGCGATTTGGGGATCGACTGCAGGCCGGCGAGGAAGAACAGGAAATTGTAGCTCACCTGATTCCAGACGGCGGCGATCACCACCAGCAGCAGCGCCTGGTTGCCGTTGCTTACGTAGTTGAAGTCGATGCCGATGCTCTTGAGCATCCAGGCGACGACGCCGACGGAGGGATTGAACAGGAAGCCCCAGAGCACGCCCGCCACGGCGGGCGCCACGGCATAGGGCCAGACGAGGAAGGTCTTGTAGGCCGTGGCGCCGCGGACGATGCGGTCCGCCATTACCGCCAGCAACAGCGAGAAGCCGAGCCCGATGGCGGCCACCAGGAAGGAGAAGACCAGCGTCAGCCGCACCGAGGCGTAATAGCCTTCGTCGTGGAACAGGGTGACGAAGTTGTCGAACCAGACGAACTTGGTATTGCCGCCGAAGGCGTCCTCGATCAGCAGCGACTGCCAGATCGTCTGGCCCGAGGGCCAGAAAAAGAAGACCAGCGTGATGATGATCTGCGGCGCCACCAGAAGGTAGGGCAGCATCTTGTTGTCGAAGGTGACGCGCTTTTCCATGCAAAGAGGGAGGGGCCTTCTCGCGGTGGAGAAGGCCCCTCTTCAGCTTACTTGTTGGCGGCTTCGAACTTGCGCAACAGCTCGTTGCCGCGCTTGACCGCCTCGTCGAGCGCGGTCTTGGCGTCCTTCTTGCCCGACCAGACGTTCTCCAGCTCCTCGTCGACGACGTCGCGGATCTGCACGAAGTTGCCGATGCGCAGGCCCTTCGAATTCGCCGTCGCCGGGTTGAGGGTGAGCTGCTGCACGGCGATGTCGCGGCCGGCGTTCTTCTTGTAGAAGCCGGCGTCTTCCGTGAGCTTGGCGGCGCCCAGGGTGACCGGCACGTAGCCCGTCTCCTGATGCCACTTGGCCTGCACCGGCGCGCTCGCCAGGTAGGTCAGGAACTTGGCGACGCCAACATAGTCTTCCTTCGGCTTGCCCGTCAGCACCCAGAGGGTGGCGCCGCCGATGATCGAATTCTGCGGCTTGGCTTTGACGTCGGGATCGTACGGCATCATCGAGATGCCGAACTTGTCGGAGCCCAGCGCCTTGTCGATGGCCGAGGCCGTCGCCGAGGAAGCGATGTGCATGCCGCACTCGCCGGCGGTGAACAGCGCCGTCGACTTGCCCTCGCGGCCGCCATAGACGAAGACCTTGTCCTTGCTCCAGTCGGCCAGCCGCTGGATGTGCTTGACGCGCGCGGCGTCGTTGAACTTGAGCTCGATGTCGATGCCGTCGAAGCCGTTGGCCTTGGTGGCAAAGGGCAGGTCGTGATAAGCGCCGTAGTTCTCGATCATCGTCCAGGTCTGCCACTGCGGCGTGAACCCGCATTTGGCGCCCGAGGCGATCAGCTTCTTGCCCATTTCGCCCACTTCGGCCCAGGTCTTGGGCGGCGTGTTGGGATCGAGGCCGGCCTTGGTGAACATCTCCTTGTTCCAGTAGAAAACCGGTGTCGAGGAGTTGAAAGGCATCGACAGCAGCTTGCCGTCGGTCGTCGAGTAATAGCCGTAGACCGGTCCGATATAAGCCTTGGGGTCGAAGGCTTCCTTGGTGTCGGCCATCAACTGGAACACCGGATAGACGGCGCCCTTGGCGGCCATCATGTTGGCGGTGCCGACTTCAAAGACCTGCACGATATGCGGGCCCTGCTTGGCGCGGAAGGCGGCGACGGCGGCGGTCAGGGTCTCGGTATAGGAGCCCTTGAAGACCGGCGTCACCTTGTAGGCGGTCTGCGACTTGTTGAAGCCGTCCGCGAGCGCGTTGACGACCTCGCCGAGGTTGCCGCCCATGGCGTGCCACCACTGGATCTCGGTCTGCGCCGAGGCGGTTCCGGCCGCAAGAACGGCGGCGGCGCCGGCAACGGACGACAGCAAAAAGCGTCTGATCAAAGTAACCTCCCTAAAAAAACCCACCGACGTATCGGCAGCAAGCGCGACCGCCTTGTTTCAGTTTTATTGCAGTCTGGCGACAGTCCACCAAGACTGTGGAACGAACGCAACCCCTTAAAAGACCTTAAAACCCAACGACCTTGCCCACCGTATCGGGGGCGTCGGTGATCACGCAATCCACGCCCATGCCGAACAGGGCCTGGGCCACCGCCGGGTCGTTGATGGTGTAGACGCTGAGGGCATAGCCGGCCAGCTTGATCTCGACGGCACGGGGTGCCGTGAGCTTCTTGCCGTTGGTATTGACGCCCACCGCGCCCACCGCCTCGGCCTTCTCCCGCCAGTCGTCCTTCAGCTCGTCGAGCAGGAGGGCGCGGGCGAATTCCGGCGCGGCCTCACGCGCAGCGGCCAGCGAAACTGCCTTGAAAGAGGACAGCAGTGGCGGCGGCAGGCTTTTCGGCCAAAATTTGCGCAGAGTGGCGACCGTGACGCGGGCGGTTTCGGCCTCGCGGCCTCCGCAGGGCTTGATCTCGACATTGCAGCCCAGGCTCAGCTCGGCAAGGCAGGCAATCGCCGCCTCGAAGGTCGGCAATTCAGCCGGAAGCTCGGCGGCGGTCATTTCGGCGGCCAGGCAGTCGATGCCGAAGGTGCGCTTGAGCGAGGAGTCGTGCAGCACAATGGGCACCGAGTCCGCCGTCAGCTTGACGTCGATCTCGACCCAGGAGGCGCCGCGCATCCGGGCCTCGCGGACGGCCGCCAGCGTATTTTCCGGCGCATAGGCCGAAGCCCCGCGATGGGCAATAATCTTCGGGAGTTGCAGCATGGCCCCGAAATAGCCAATGCTTCCACCGGTGTCGACGACCTTTCCCGACAAGTTCCGCCTCGATGGCCGCACCGCCCTGGTGACCGGCTCGGGCCGCGGCCTGGGCTGGGCCATGGCCAAGGGCCTGGCCGAGGCGGGCGCCCGTGTTCTGCTGCATGGCCGCTCGCTCGACAATCTGGCGCCGCGCCTGGCCGAACTGCCCGGCTCCGGCGCCGTGGTCTTCGACATGGCCGACCGCTCAGCGATGCGCACGGCGATCGCCGAGGCGCCTCCGATCGATATCCTGATTCACAACGTCGGCGCCCGCGACCGGCGGTCCTATGCCGAGATCGATGCAGAGGATTTCGCCCACCTGGTCGACCTCGACCTCAATGCCGCCTATGCGCTGACGAAGCTGGTGACGCCGCATATGCAGGCGCAGGGCTGGGGCCGGCTGATCATGGTGACCTCGATCGTGGCCGAGCTGGCGAGCCCCGTCGGCATCTCCTATGGCGCGGCCAAGGGCGGGCTCGCCACGCTGACCCGCGGCCTGGCGGCGTCGCTGGGCGCCACCGGCATCACCTCGAACGCCCTCTCGCCCGGCTTCTTCGCCACCGAGACCAATGCCGGAACCATCGCCTCCCCGGCCGGCGAGCGCATGCGCGAGCGCTGCCCGGCCAAGCGCTGGGCCGACCCGGCGGAAATCGCCGGCGCCGCGATCTTCCTCGCCTCGCCCGCCGCCTCCTACGTCAACGGCCACACGCTCACTGTCGATGGTGGCGTGTCGGCAACTTACATGGGCTGACCCACATGCACGGTTTTGACTCCACGCGCGACTTCGCCTCGCAAGGCATCGTGGCTGCCATCCTGGTCGCGGTATTCGCCCTGCTGGCGGCCGATCGCGTGCATCGCGTGCTGATCCCGATCGGCGCCGTGGCGTTGATCTGGCTGCTGTCCTATTTTACGCCCTTCAAGCTGATCTCGTTTCAGGCCGCGCAAGCGGCGGTCGATCTCAACGTCATCCTGCTGCTCTTCGCGATGATGGCGCTGGTCGGCGTGCTCAAGACGACCAACGTCTTTCCCTGGGCGGTCGACCGACTGCTCGAACGCTCGCGCGGCAATCCCAGCGTCGCGGCCAAGCTCATCATCTGGTTCACCGCCGTGCTGTCGGCCATCCTCGACAATGTCACGACGGTGATCTTCGCCTACCCGATGGCGGCGGAAATGGCGCGCCGCCTGAAGATCAACGGTTCGGCGTTTTTCCTGCCCATGGTCATGGCGGCCAATATCGGCGGCACGGCGACGCTGATCGGCGATCCGCCCAATGTACTGATCGGCGCCGACCCGCGCACCGGCCTCGCCTTCATGGATTTCATCTATCACCTGGCGGTGCCCTGCACCTTCATGATGATCGTGCTGGTGTGGTTCGCGCGGCGCTATTACCCGGCCGACATAGGCGTCGCCGCCGATGCCGATCATGCCGGTGCGGCAACGCCGACGGGGGCCCGCCTCACCAACCTGCCGCTGCTGCGGGCGACGTGCGTCATCACCGTACTGATCTTCGTCGGATTCATGACCCATACGCTGACGCATATGCCGGTGGCCGTGCCGGCGGTGATCGGCATCGCCGCCATCCTGCTGGCGCAGGACTATTATTACCTCAAGCAACACCAGCCGACGCCGGAGGAGCGCTCGCACGGCGTCCTCGCCATCCTGGAGAAGGATATCGAGTGGCCGACACTGGCCTTCTTCCTGTTCCTGTTCATCCTCGTGGGCGCCGCCGTCGCCACCGGGCTGATCGAGAGCCTGGCGCTTGGGTTGGCTTGGGTGATCGCGCAGATTTCGCAGGCGTTCAGCCTGTCGCCCCGCGCCACGCTGCTGGTCGCGGCCCTGCTCATCCTCTGGGTCTCGGGTTTCCTGTCGGCGCTGATCGACAACATTCCCTATACCGCCGTCACCATCCCGTTGGTGGCCAGCCTGTTGGGCCAGCTCAATGCCGGACCGGACGGCCAGATCCTGTGGTGGGCGTTGTCGCTCGGCGCCTGTCTCGGCGGCAACGGCACGCTGATCGGCGCCTCGGCCAATGTCACGGTGACGGGCCTCGCGGAGAAGGACGGCAAGCGCATCTCCTTCAACGAGTTCACTGCCTTCGGCGCGCGCGTCACCGGGCTCACACTGGCGATGTCCTCGGTCTATCTGGCGATGTGGCTCTATATCGGCTCGACGCCCGTCAATCTCGCCGGCGCCGCCGTGCTGCTCATTGGTTTTGCCGTCCTGCGCCTGAGGAAAGCATGAGCAACATCAAGTATCACCTGTTCGAAGGCTTCCCGCCCTCCGTGTCGCCCAGCAGCCACGCGACGGAGACCGACGGCTTGGTCTATCTGACCGGGCAATTCGGCCGCAACCTCGAGCGGCCGGCCGATCCCCTGCCCGGGACCATCGAAGCGGAGACCGAACAGACGCTGAAGAACATGACGCGCGCGCTGGGTGTGCTCGGCCTTGGCCTCGACAATGTGCTGAGCGTTCGCGTCTTCCTCACCCACTTCAAGCGCGACTACGACGCCATGAACGCGGTCTATGCCCGGCACTTCAAGGGCGACGCACGTCCCGTCCGCACCTGTGTCGGCGTCACCGACCTGGTGCGCGATGCGCT
Source organism: Reyranellales bacterium (assembly GCA_038224985.1). Lineage (GTDB taxonomy): Bacteria > Pseudomonadota > Alphaproteobacteria > Reyranellales > Reyranellaceae > Reyranella. The sequence continues at coordinate 3,186 of JBBRFD010000109.1, read as the reverse complement.
GATCGAGATCGACTGCGTGGCGCGGCGGCCGTCCTGAGCGCCGGGCGGCGATCCTGAGTCGATCCAAAACCTGGATGCTGCTGGCAGCCGTCGCCGGCGGCGCCTGGCTCCTGGGGCTCTACACCTATCCCCTACTGCGCCGGATCGATGCCGCCGTCGAGCAAGCGACGATGTCCGGCACCTATGACGAAATCGGCCGGCTCGTCGCCTATCCCGGCAAGACCAAAGTGGACTGTCCGGTGCAAGGCGAGGGCATGGGCGTGTTGCTGGCGATCGGCCAGTCGAACGCCGCCAATCACGCGAGCCAGAGAGTCGTCACCCGGCATCCCGGCGCCGTCCTCAACTACTTCGAAGGTGCCTGCTTCGCTGCCGCCTCGCCGCTGCTCGGCGCTTCCGCCGGAAAAGGCGAGTTCATCACCCTGCTGGCCGACACGCTGGTGTCCGAGGGCGTCTACATGAGTGTTGTCATCGTCTCCGGCGGCATCGGCAGCTCGCCGATCGCCCGCTGGCAACGCGATGGCGACCTGAACGAGAGGCTCAAGGCGACGCTGAAGGAGCTGTCGGCCCGCTACAGGGTAACAGACGTCGTCTGGCACCAGGGCGAGAGCGATTTCGACTATTCGACCTCGATGAAGACCTACGTGACTTCGTTCCACTCGCTGCTCGAGACGCTGACGGAAAGCGGCGTACAGGCACCGGTCTTCACCGCTATCGCTACGCGCTGCACGGCCGGCACGAACGGCAGCAACCCCGTGGCCGATGCCCAGCGCGCCCTGGTCGACAACAAGCGTGTCTTCCTCGGCGCCGACACCGACAACTTGCTCACCGCCGCCGACCGGCAAAGCGGCACCTGTCATTTCACCGAAAGCGGACAGGTAAAGACGGCCACCGCCTATGCCGCCGCGATTCGGCAGGCCCGCGCCCGGCGTTAGACCACCCGAAAATTCTTGAACTGCCACGGGTCGGACTTGTCGAGGTCCTCCGGGAACAGCACACCGCGGTCCTGCAGCGGCGTCCAGTCGCCGTACTTGCCGACGACCGGGCCGAGATAGGGCATGCAGATCTCGAGGTTGCGGGCGAAGTCCATCTCGTCTGCCTCGACGACGCCGCGGTCGGGGTTCTCCAGCGCCCAAACGATGCCTGAGAGCACCGGCGCGCAGACCTGGATCGAGGTCGCGTTGTTGTAGGGCGCGAGCTTGCGGGTCTCCTCGATGTCGAGCTGCGAGCCGTACCAGTAGGCACCCTTCTTGTGGCCCATCAGCAGCACGCCGAGCTCGTCGCGGCCCGAGGTGATCTCCTCCACCATCAGGCGCTGGCGCTTCTGTTGCTTCAGGTTCTTTCCGGCGATCTCGTGCATCGACATGATGGCGGCGTCGCAGGGGTGATAGGCGTAGTGCACGGTCGGCCGGTAGATGACCTTGCTGCCGGTCTTCACGGTGAAGTAGTCGGCCATCGAGATGGCTTCGTTGTGCGTGATGATGAAACCGTGGAACGGGCCTTCGAGCGGCGTCCAGGTGCGCACGCGCGTCAGCAGGCCGGGACGGTTGAGATAGATCGCAGCACCCGAGCCGAACTTGTGGCGTGCGCCGTCGGGCGGCAGCGTCTTTTCATGCGTGCCCCAGCCCATCTCGGCCGGCTGGCCGCCTTCCGAGACGAAGCCGTCGATCGACCAGGTGTTGACGAACTCGCCGCCTTCCTTGGGTTTGTTCGAGACCTGGGTGTCGCGCTCGGCGATGTGGATGACCTTGACGCCGAGACGCTGGGCGAGCTTGCCCCAGCCCTCGCGTGTCGTCGGCACGGCGGTCTTGAGGCCGCTGTCCTTCGCCAGGTTGACCAGCGCCTGCTTGGTGAAGTGCGAGACGAGGCCGGGATTGGCGCCATGGGCGATCACCGCCGTCGGGCCGTTACGGAACTTCGGCTGCAGCTTCAGCATGTTGTGGCGCAGCGCATAGTTGGAGCGCAGCGAGACCGAGAGGCTGGGGTCGGTGTAACCGCCCGGCCAGGGCTCGATGCAGGTGTCGATATAGAGCGCACCGGCGGCCTGGCAGAGCTCGACCAGCGCCGTAGAGGCGACCTCGACCGAGAGGTTGACCAGGAAATCGCCCTTGCCGAGCTTACCGGCCAGCACCGAGCGGTAGTTCGATTTGGTCAGGCGCTTCTCGACGAAGCTGACGCCCAGACTGCGCGCCTCGGCCTCGCCGCCGCGCATTTCGTCGGCGATGATGGTGATCTGGCTGGGCTTGATGCCGATATGGCGCAGGATCAGCGGCAGCACGCCCTGGCCGATCGAGCCGAAGCCGACCATGACCATGCGGCCCTTGAACGAGACGTACTTGCCTGCCCTGCGTGCGGTCTTCTTGGCCATGATGTGTCACCTGAAACAGTGCCGTCGCCCCGAAGGTAGCCGAGCGGCCCGGGAGGACGAAATGAACGACGGGGATAAGATAACGCCTGAACGGCGACGGGGCCTTTGCAGGCCCCGTCGTTCGTTCGCCTGTGGAGAGGGATTGCTAGATGCAGATCGCTTTCAAGGGCGCGAAGCCGTTGAAGGCGACCGACGAGTAGGTCGTCGTATAGGCGCCGGTCGAGAGGATCTCGACCTTGTCGCCGGGCTTGAGCGACAGCGGTAGCTTGTACTCGGTCTTCTCGTAGAGGATGTCGGCCGAGTCGCAGGTCGGGCCGGCCAGCACCACGGGACCGACGCGCGTGCCGTCGCGGCTCGTGCGCAGGCGGTACTTGATGCTCTCGTCCATGGTCTCGGCGAGGCCCGAGAACTTGCCGATGTCGAGGTAGACCCAGCGCTTGCGCTCGTTGGCCGCCTTGCGGGAGACCAGCACCACTTCGCTCTGGATGACGCCGGCGTCGCCCACCATGGAGCGGCCCGGCTCGATGATCACCTCGGGCATGCGGTTGCCGAAGTGGCGCACCAGCGCGCGGCTGACGGCCTCGCAATAGGCCTCGATGCTGCTGATCTCGGCGCGGTAGCGCGCGGGAAAGCCGCCGCCCAGGTTGACCATGCGCAGGTCGACGCCTTCCTCGGCCAGGGCAAAGAACATCTGCGAGACCTGGCCCAAGGCCTTGTCCCACTGCTCGAGGTCGGTCTGCTGGCTGCCGACATGGAAGGAGATGCCATAGGCATCGAGGCCCCAGTCCTTGGCCTTGCGCAGCAGGTCCTTGGCCATCTCC
>JBBRFD010000108.1:0-15707 GCA_038224985.1 Reyranellales bacterium | reverse complement strand
GCATGGCCATAAGATCCTGGAGAACTTCCTCAAGATCGCGGGCGAGCACCCGACGCAACAGAAGAAGAAAGCCGCCTGATGCTGACCCGCCGTTTGGCGTTGGCGTCCGCGGCCGCGTCGACGCTGGCAGCCCCGGCCCTCTTGGCACCCGCTCTGGCGCAGGCTTACCCGACCAAGCCGATCCGGATCATCGTGCCTTTTCCGGCCGGCCAGTCGACCGACATCCTGGGCCGTCTCATGGCCGAGCAATTCACCCGGACGCTGGGCCAGCAGGTGATCGTCGAGAACCGGCCGGGTGCGGGCGGCACGATCGGCGCCGATGTCGCGGCCAAAGCCACCCCCGACGGCTACACGCTGGTGATGATGACGATCTCCACCAATGTCATCGCCCAGGTGCTCTATCCCAAATTGCCCTACGATTCGGTCCGCGACTTCGCGCCGATCGCCAATATCGGACAGACGCCGCAGACGCTGATCGCCGGCCCCAAGAGCGGCATCGCCTCGGTCAAGGACCTGATCGAAAAGGGCAAGGACGGCCGGCTCAACTACGCCTCCTCGGGCAACGGCTCGGCGAGCCATCTCGCCGTCGAGCTGATGCGCCATGCCGCCGGCCTGCGCATGACGCACGTGCCGTTCAAGGGCAATGCCGAGGCGCAGCTCGCGCTGATGTCGGGCGACATCCAGCTCATGTCCGATGCCGTGCCGGCGATCGTAGGCCCCCTGCGCAACGGCAAGCTCAACCCCATCGGCATCTGCGACGCCAAGCGCTCGCCCTATATGCCCGACGTGCCGACCATCGCCGAACAGGGCTTCCCCTCGGTGATCGCCGTCGGCACGGTCGGCATCGGTGCGCCCACCGGCACGCCACCGGCGATCCTCGACAGGCTGGCAGCCGAGGTCGACCGCATGTTGGCCGACCCGGCGGCACTCGAGAAGTTCAAGAGTCTCTACTTCGTGCCTGCCCAGGAGCGCCGCGCCGACTACGGCACACTGCTGGCCAACGAGATCGCGCGCTGGCGCAAGCTCGTCCAGGAAGCCGGCGTGAAGATCGACTGATCCAGTCGTTTCCGCAAAACCGCGAGGCCATCATGAAGCGTCGTCTGCTGCTTGCGTCGCCGGCTCTCTTTGCCCTTCCCGCCTCTGCCCAGCAGTGGCCCACCAAGCCGGTCAAGATCGTCGTCGGTTTCCCGGCCGGCCAATCGACCGACATCCTGGCGCGCGTCATGGCCGACCAGCTCACGAAGTCGCTCGGCCAGCAGGTCATCGTCGAGAACCGCCCTGGCGCCGGCGGCAGCATCGCCGCCGATGTCGTCGCCAAGGCAGCGCCCGATGGCTACACGCTGCTGATGGTGACGATCTCGACGCACGGCATCGCCCCCGGGCTGTACCCGAAGCTGCCCTACGATGCCTTGAAGGACTTCGCGCCGATCACCAATGTTGGGCTGACGCCGCAGGTACTGATGGTCAGCCCCAAGCTCGGCGTCGCCTCGATGAAGGAATTCATCGCACGCGCCAAGGCGGGCGATCTCAACTACGGCTCCTCGGGCAACGGCTCGGCGAGCCACCTCACGGTCGAGCAGTTCCGCGCCGCCGCCGGCATCAAGATGACCCACGTGCCGTTCAAGGGGAACGCCGACGCGCTGCAGGCGCTGCTGTCGGGCGACATCCAGCTGATGTCCGACGCCATGCCCGGTGCCGTCGGCCCGATCCGCTCGAACCGGGCGACGGCGATCGGCGTCGCCGATGCCAAGCGCTCACGCTATCTGCCCGATGTGCCCACCATCGCCGAGCAGGGCTTGCCCACCGTCATCGCCGTCGGCTGGATCGGCATGGCGGCACCGGCCCATACGCCCGAAGCCATCCTCGACAAGCTCGCCGCCGAGATCCATCGCCTGCAGGCCGACCCCGTCGTCGCGGAAAAACTGAAGAGCCTGTCCTTCGTGCCAGCCAATGAAAGCCGCGCGGCGTTCGGTGCCTTCATGGCGGCCGAGATCGCCAAATGGCGAGATGTGATTCAGGCGGCTGGCGTGAAGATCGAATAGACGATCTTAATAATATCTATCTTATTCAGATGACTAGAAGGATACTCTTCTATTCTAAATCAACTCTTGGCGATGCCAAATCCGGCCCGTTCAATGGCTCGCGTGATGGTCGGAACGTCGGTGCCGGCGGGCAAGCGCAGCTCGCCGCTCTGGAGATCGAGGGAAATCGGGGCCGTGCCGGCACCGGTGGCGGCACGCGTGACGGCCTTAACGCAGCCCTCACAATCCATGCCGGTAACCTTGAGGATGATGTTTTCGGTCATGTGATATAGCTAGCCGCCCTCCGGCCGGGCCGGCAAGGCAAAACTGCATGAGGTTTTGAGTGAGCGGCGACATCGAGGATTTTCGCGTTCTTTTGGCCAAAGTCGGCAACGGCCAGGCGCTGGGCATCGACGAGGCCGAACGGGCCTTCGACATCATGACCAGCGGCGACGCCACGCCGGCCCAGATGGGCGCCTTCCTGATGGGCCTCAAGGTGCGTGGCGAGACGGCCGATGAGCTGGCCGGCGGCGCCCGGGCGCTGCGCGCCAAGGTCCTGCGCGTGAAGGCCCCCGAGGGCGCCATGGATATCGTGGGCACCGGCGGTGACCACCACGGCACCTACAACGTCTCCTCCTGCTCAGCCTTCGTGGTCGCCGGCGCCGGCGTTGCCGTGGCCAAGCATGGCAACCGCGCCTTCACCTCGAAGTCCGGCGCCGCCGACGTGCTGGGCGCGCTCGGCATCGGCCTCGACCTGCCGATCGAGAAACTCGAACAGGCGTTGGTCGAAGCCAAGGTGTGCTTCCTGATGGCACCCCGGCATCACAGCGCCATGCGCAACGTCGCAGGCCCCCGTGTCGAACTCGCCCCCAACCGCACCATCTTCAATCTGCTGGGCCCGATGTCGAACCCGGCGCTGGTCAAGCGCCAACTCGTCGGCGTCTTCGACCGCCGCTGGCTGAAACCCGTCGCCGAGGCGTTGGGCCAGGTCGGCCTCGAACGCGTGCTGGTCGTCCACGGCCAGGACGGCATGGACGAACTAACCACGACGACCACGAGCTGGGCCGCCTCTCTGGACAAGGGCAAGGTGACCGAGATCGAGATCGCGCCCGAGGAAGCCGGCGTTGCCCGCACGACCATGGACAAGCTCAAGGGGGGCGATGCTGCCCATAACGCCAAGGCCATCGAGGCCGTGCTGGCGGGCGAGAAGAACGCCTTCCGCGACATCGTCGTGCTGAACAGCGCAGCAGCCCTTATGGTTGCCGGTAAGGCGGCCGATCTCAAGACGGGCGCGGCTCTGGCCATGGCCTCCCTCGACAGCGGCAAGGCTGCAGCCGCCCTCGCTACTCTCAGACGGATTTGCGCATGAGCGACGCTCTCGACCGCATTGTCGCGGACAAAAAGAAACACGTCGCCGCCTGCAAGGCGCGCCGGCCGCTGGCCGAAGTCGAGGCCGCCGCCAAGGCCGCCGACAAGCCGCGCGGCTTTGCCAAGGCGCTGAAGGATGCAATTGCCGCCGGCCGCTACGGGTTGATCGCCGAGATCAAGAAGGCCTCGCCCAGCAAGGGCCTGATCCGGGCCGATTTCGATCCGCCGTCGCTGGCCACGGCCTACGAACGCGGCGGCGCGACCTGCCTCTCGGTGTTGACCGACGAGCCCTACTTCCAGGGCAGGGACGAATTCCTGGTGCAGGCGCGCGCCGCTACCAACCTGCCGGCGCTACGCAAGGACTTCATGATCGATCCCTACCAGGTGGCGGAGGCACGGGCGCTGGGCGCCGACTGCATCCTGCTGATCATGGCCTGCCTCGAGGATTCGCTGGCGGCCGATCTCGCCAAGCTGGCGCATCGCTGGGACATGGACGTTCTGGTCGAGGTGCATGACGCAGCCGAGGTCGAACGCGGCTTGCGCATCCAGGCCGACCTGATCGGCGTCAACAACCGCAACCTCAAGACCCTGCAGGTCGACCTTGCTACGACCGAGGCGCTGGCGCCACTGGTGCCGCGCGACCGCGTGCTGGTCGCCGAAAGCGGCCTCGGCAGCCCGACCGATCTCGCCCGTATGGCCAAGGTGGGCGCCAAGGCCTTCCTCATCGGCGAGAGCTTCATGCGCAAGCCCGATGTCGAGCAGGCCGTGCGCTCGCTGATGACCCGCGAGGCGGCATGAGCAAGAAAGCGCTCAGCCATTTCGACAAGGCCGGCAACGCCCATATGGTCGATGTCGGCACCAAGGACGTGACCGAGCGTGTCGCCATCGCGCGTGCCACGGTGACCATGCAGGCCGCGACCCTGAAGCTGATTCAGACGAAGAAGGCCGCCAAGGGCGACGTGCTGGCCGTGGCCCAGCTCGCCGGCATCATGGCCGCCAAACGTACCGCCGACCTGATCCCGCTTTGCCATCCGCTGGCGCTCAACGCGGTCGACGTGAAGCTTACCTGCAATAGCAAACGCCGCGCTGTCGATATCGAGGCGACCTGCAAGCTCAAGGGCCGCACCGGTGTGGAGATGGAGGCCCTGACGGCGGCCTCGGTGGCGGCGCTCACCGTCTACGACATGTGCAAGGCGGTCGACCGCGGGATGGTGATTTCCGACGTGCGTCTCATCCATAAATCCGGCGGCAAGTCCGGCACCTTCAATGCTCAGCGTTAAAGACGCCCACGCCCGCGTCATCGCGGCTTTCGACAAGCTGCCGAGCGAGAGCGTCTCGGTTGCCGATGCGACCGGCCGCGTGCTCGCGGTTGCGCCCAAGGCTCGCCTGACACAGCCACCCTCCGATCTCTCCGCCATGGACGGCTATGCCGTGCGTGCCGAGGACGTGCCCGCCGCGCCGACGACACTCACCCTGGTTGGCCAGGCCCCCGCCGGCGGCTCTTACGATCATGCCCTGAAGCCGGGCGAGGCCGTGCGCATCTTCACCGGCGGCCCGCTGCCGATGGGCGCGGACTCCGTCGTCATCCAGGAAGACACCAAGGCCGACGGCCCCAAGATCACGATCCTGGAAGCGCCGCGCCCCGGCCGGCACATCCGCAGGGCCGGCCTCGACTTCACCATCGGTGACTCCCCGCTGGCTGCGGGGCGCCTCCTGACAACGCGCGACGTGGCGCTGCTGGCCGCCATGAACCAGCCGTGGCTCTCGGTGCATCGCAAGCCGCGGGTGGCCATCCTGTCGACCGGCGACGAGCTGGTGCTGCCGGGCGAGCCCGTGGCCCGCAACCAGATCGTCTCCTCCTCCGGCATCGCCGTGGCCGGCCTCGTGCGCGCCTGGGGAGGCGAAGCGACGCTGTTCGACATCGTGCGCGACGACGCCGCACTCATCGAACAGGCCATTGCCGCCGGCGCTCAGCACGATCTGCTGATCACCCTGGGTGGCGCCTCGGTCGGCGACCATGACCTGGTACAGGGCGCGCTCAAGGGCCAGGGCTTCGACATGGATTTCTGGCGCATCGCCATGCGCCCGGGCAAACCGCTGATGTTCGCCGCCAGGGATCGCGCCCGCGTGCTCGGCCTGCCGGGCAATCCCGTTTCGACAATGGTCTGCTCGTTGCTGTTCTTGCGCCCGGCGATGGAGCGGATGCTCGGCCTGGCGGGCGGCCTGCCCACGACCGTCCCGGCCCGTCTTGCCGTCGACCTGAAGGCCAACGACCAGCGCGAGGACTACGTACGCTCGACTCTCACCCGCGATGCCGAGGGCGGTCTCACCGTGACACCGAACCCGGTGCAGGACAGCTCCATGCTCTCCGTGCTCGCCTGGGCCGATGGCCTGCTTCTGCGCCCCGCCCACGATCCCGCACACAAGGCCGGCGACACGGTCCGTGTGGTCGATCTGTCGAGCATCCGCGCTTTCTAGTGCCGTCGCTGATCCCGCGTACGCCTTGGGCCCGGCGGCTGGTCTATGAGTTGATCTATCTCTGGCCGGGCGTTCACCGCTGGGGGACCTTCAATGTAGGATTCGGTCCGACTCAGCCCGGTATCGAGAGCCGGCAGATCCAGCTCTATGCCGAATTGTTCAAGCAGATCCCCTGTGACGTACCCCACTGGCAGCCTGGCTCTTGCCTCGAACTGGCGGCGGGCGGCGGCGGCGGCCTGCTCTACCTCAAGACCCATCGGCAGCCGACCGAGACCATCGGCGTCGATCTCTCGTATGTCGCGGCCTGGCGCGGCCGTCGCCTTGGTGTCGACGTTCGTCAAGGCGACGTGGCGGCTCTGCCGTTCGAAGACCGCCGCTTCGACTGCGTCTTCTGCATCGACGCGCTCGGCTACTTTCCCGTCGCGGCGGTTGTGAAAGAGGCCTTTCGCGTCCTCAAGCCCGGCGGGCATCTGCTGCTCGGCGAACCCTTTCACGGCACGCCCGCCGCCGCGCAAGCGCACTTCCGGCGGATAGCTTCGGACGGTGGATTTGAGTTCCGGCATTTCCGCGACGCCTCGGAGGGGGTGAGGCGATCGATCGAAGACGGCAGTACCGGCAAGCCGCCCGCCTCGTGGCTGCCGGCGGCCATCCGCGACGGCCTGAAAAGAGACGCTCTCGCTCGAAGGAAGCGACCGCCTGCAGCGCTGGAGATCGGGCGCCTACAGCTTCGCCATGGTCGTCTTTTCGCGCCCTGCGTGAGGCCAGGATGCCCATTCAAACGGGGAAAACTTGACCTTTTGGCGGAACTAAACTAGAACATGGGCCAGCCTTCCGGTTTTGTTCCGATATCTGGTAGGCAGATCGGGGAGATCGCCGTGCTGACCCGCAAACAATACGAACTTCTGATGTTCATCAACAAACGCCTGAACGACGCGGGCGTATCGCCGTCCTTCGATGAAATGAAGGAAGCGCTGAAGCTGAAATCCAAGTCAGGCATCCACCGCCTGATCACGGGTCTGGAGGAGCGCGGCTTCCTGCGCCGCCTGCCCCATCGGGCGCGCGCCCTGCAGGTCCTGAAATTGCCCGAGACCGCCGCCCTACCCTCGCCCAATGTCACCCCGTTGATCGCGCGCGGCATGGCCGATGGACGCGAAGGCTTCGTGCCCCAGATCATCCGCGGCGACCGCGTACCGCTGGCGGGCGCCATCCAGGCCGCCAACGAGGCCCAGGCGCTCTCCCTGCCGCTCTATGGCCGGATCGCCGCCGGCACGCCCATTGAAGCGTTGCGCGACAACTCGACGACCGTCGATGTGCCCGTCTCCCTGCTGGGCGCCGGGGCCCACTACTGCCTCGAGGTGCAGGGCGATTCGATGGTCGAGGCCGGCATCCAGGACGGCGACATCGCCATCATCAAGAGTTCCGACACCGCCGAGACCGGCGAGATCGTCGTCGCGCTGATCGACGACGCCGAAGCCACGCTGAAGCGGCTGCGCAAGCGCGGCGCCTCGATCGCGCTCGAACCGGCCAATGCCCAGTACGAGACGCGCATCTTCGGACCGGACCGGGTCAAGATTCAGGGCCGCCTCGCAGGACTTTACCGGCGATACTAGCGTTTCCACAGCTTGATCTTGAGCGACGCGCCTGACTCAAAATCAGGTTTCGTCGACGATCAGGACGCTTTCCGGAGACGTCAGCCATGCACGGTCACTTGAGCTTTCTGTACAACAGGCTGAGCGAAAGGCTTTGGGTCCGGCCGGTTCTCTATTCGCTGTTAGCCGTGCTGGCTGCTGTCGGCGCCGCCGGGACCGATTCCCTTGGCTTCTGGGTCCTGGTCCCAAGGGTCGATCAGGACATCGTCGAGAAACTGCTCTCGATCATCGCCGCCAGCATGCTGGGTGTCGCGACCTTTGCCGTGGGCTCGATGGTGTCGGCCTATGCCTCTGTGAGCGGCAGCGCCACGCCGCGCGCCTTTGCCCTTGTCGTTTCCGACGACACATCCAAGACCGCCCTCTCGACATTCATCGCGGCCTTCATCTTCAGCGTCATTGCTCTTGTGGCGCTCAAAAGCGGTATCTACGGCCGGGCGGGAATCTTCTTCCTGTTCCTGATGACCATCGGCGTGCTGGCCTGGGTCGTCTTCACCTTCGTGCGCTGGGTCGACCAGATCGCCCGTCTCGGCCGCGTCGGCACCACGATCGAACGCGTCGAGAGGGCGGCGGAGACGGCGCTGGAACAACGGCGGCGCGCACCGACTTTTTTGGCCATGCCGCTGCGTGATGACGGCAACGCCGGCGAACCGATCCATTGCGAAGCGGTTGGGTATGTTCAGCACATCGACGTGGCCGCACTGCAACGCTGCGCCGAAAAGAACAAGCTGACCGTCAGCGTCGCGGCCTTGCCCGGCACCTTTGTCGGACCGGGCCGCGCCCTTGCTCATCTGAAGAGCGACGATGGTTCGCTCGCGTCGGATCTCGACAAGCTGGCCTTCGTGAACGCCTTTCTAGTCGCGCGGGAGCGACATTTCGACGATGACCCCCGCTTTGGACTGATCGCCTTGTCGGAGATCGCCGCCCGGGCCCTGTCGCCCGCGGTAAACGATCCCGGCACCGCCATCAGCATCATTGGCGTTTTCGTGAGACTCTTCGTGCTCTGGACCCGTCCGCTGGAGGACAATCGGACGGCACAGGAACTCAAGTTCGATCGTGTTTACATTCCCCCGCTGGCGACGATGGATATGTTCGACGATGCCTTTACGGCGATCTCGCGGGATGGCGCAGGCACGTTAGAAGTTGTCGTGCGGCTGCAGAAGGCCTTCATCTCTCTCGCGACCATCGACAACGAGGAACTGAGACAGGCTTCGCGGCGGCATTCCAGGCTTGCGCTCGAACGCGCGCAATTGGCGCTCAGGTTGCCCGAGGAACTCGACATGCTGGGTGCTCTGGCCGCGAAGGTGCTGTGAAGCGAATGCGTCTTCGGGCCTTGCAGAACGAAGTGGACAGCAGCCTGTATCGGAGGCCATGCTTTCTCAAATAGAAAAATATAGACGCATCAGGGAGTAAGATGATGAGCAGGTTTTGCATTCGCGTGGCTGCAGTCGTATCCGCTGCCGTCCTCGCTATCGGCGCAGGCCCCGCCTTTGCCGTGGATGGACCGAAGGTTTCCTGGAATCTTTCCGTTTGGGGTCCGCCGCGCGCTTTCACCGCCGGCATCGAAACGCTGGCGGCCTACGTCGACAAGGAGACCGGCGGCAAGTTCACCATCAAGATCCACTACGGCGACTCGCTGTCGAAGGCCACGGACAACCTCGACAACATCAAACTCGGCGCCTTCGAGATGGCGCAGATTTGCACCGGCTATCATCCCGGCAAGCATCTCGGCATCAATGCGCTCGACTTGCCCGGCTTGCCGCTGGCCGATCCCCGCGTGCACGCAAAGGTACACGACGTGTTCTACAAGAACGCCTATGTCGTGAATGAATTCAAACGCTGGAACGCCATGGTCTACATGTCGGTACTCCAGCCTCAGTCGGAATTCATGGGAACGGGCGAAGCTCCCCTCAAGATGTCCGACTTCAGCGGCATGCGCGTGCGCGCGTTGGGCGGCACGGGAGCCGCGATGAAAAATCTCGGCGCCGTCCCGACCTCGGTGCCCGCACCTGAGGTCTATAACTCCATGGAGCGCGGCGTCTTCCGGGCGGCGGCCTTCCCCTATACCTACGCCTTCGCCTCTTACAAGATCGCCGAGATTGCCAAGTGGTACACCACGAACCTTTCGCCGGGCGCCAACAACTGCCCGACGATCGTGGCGCTCGATGCCTTCGGCAAGCTGCCGCCGCAGTACAAGGAGCTGTTCGACAAGGCTCGGCCGCTTGCTTACGAGGCGCTGATCAAGGCGCATGACGAGACGGATCGCAAGAGCCTGGCTGAATGGGAGAAGAAGGGACTGAAGGCAATCAAGTATGGACCGGACCAGCTCAAGATATTCGAGGAGACCGGATCGGCGCCGGTGTGGAAGGACTGGGTGAAGGAGAATACCGCCAAGGGTGTGCCTGCCCAGGAACTGCTGGACCTGATCCTAAGCGAGGCGAAGAAGGCGAAGGCCGCGCTGGGCAAGAGCTGAGGCCAGAAGCGCGGGCGGCAGTGAGCCGGTGACCATGCAGGAAGTGCCCGCGGGCAACGCGACGTCGATGGGCGGCGCGTTGCTCGACCGGCTCGATCGCGCGCTTCAAGGCGTCGAATTCGCGACAGCGCTGGTGGGCGGTGTCGTGATCTTCAGCATCATGTGGGTCGGCGTCGCTGAAATCTTCATGCGCAAGGCCTTCAATCATCCGCTCTACGGCCAGCTCGATCTGGTCGAGCAGACCATGGCGACTTACACCCTGCTCACGGTTTCCTTCTGCTACCGCAAGGCCGGTCACATCCGCGTCGACATCCTGGTGGGTCACTTCAAGGGCCGGTCCAAGTGGATCGGCGAACTCATGGCCTCTTTGGCCGCGTTCGGCCTGATCGTGGCATTGCTGCCCGGCGTGCTGCACTTCTTCGACAATGCCTATTACATCGGTGATTCGACGATCAACACGCAGTGGCCTACCTGGCCCTCGAAATTCCTTCCGGTCATTGGTTTTTCAATTCTCGCCCTACGCATCGCACTGGAATTGTGGGCCTATGCGAGGCTCATCGTCGATCCCCTGGCCCAGCCGATCGCCATACCTGTTCCCGTTCACGTCACCGAGGAAGCCTGATGGAACCCATCGAGATCGGGATCCTGGGCATGGTCGTCCTGACCGTCCTGATCGTCTCCGGCATCCGCATCTTCGTGGCATCCGGCCTAGTCGGCTTCTTTGGCCTGTGGGCGTTGCGCGGCTTCGACAAGGCGGTCGGCATCGCCGGGCACATTCCGTATTCCGACACGACCAACTACGCGCTGTCGGTACTGCCGCTGTTCATCCTGATCGGCCACCTCGCGCACCACGCCGGCATCGTGCAGGGCGCCTATCGCTGCGCCCGGGCCTGGCTGGGCTGGATGCCGGGCGGACTTGCGATCGCGACCATCTTCGCCGCCGCCGGCTTCGCCGCGGTGTCCGGCGCCAGCACGGCGACCGCGGCCGTGTTCTCGCGCATCGCCATTCCCGAACTGCTGCGCTTCAACTACAAGCCCGGCATCGCCGCGGCAGTTGTAGCCGCCGGCGGCACGCTGGCCTCGCTGATCCCGCCCTCGGCGATCATGGTGGTCTACGGCATCATCACCGAGACTTCGATCGGTGGCCTGCTGATGGCCGGCTTCGTGCCGGGCGTCATCACCGCCGTGCTATACGCGGGCATCATCGTCGTGCGCTTCCGGCTGGATCCGTCACTCGGCCAATCGGTGCACGGCATCCCGTGGCGTGAACGCATCGCCACCCTGCCCGATGCGCTGCCGATCGTGTTCGTGATCGGCGCCGTGATCGGAGGGATGTACACCGGCTGGGCGACCCCGACCGAAGTCGGTGCCCTCGGCGCCTTCATCGTCTTCTGTATGGCGCTGATCAAACGCTCGCTTACGGGACGCGGCCTGCTCGATTCGTTGCTCGACACCGTAAAGCTCACGGTGATGATCTTCTCGATCATATGGGGCGTGCTGATCTTTGTGCGCTTCCTAGCCTTCGCCGGAGTCTCCAGCGCCTTTTCGGACTGGATCGTCGCCATCGGCGTATCGCCCTATCTCGTGCTACTGTTCGTGATCGTGCTCTATACGGTGCTGGGCATGTTCATGGACGGGATCGGCATGCTGCTGCTGACCCTGCCTGTCATCTTTCCGGTCATGGCAAAGCTCGGCTTCGATCCGATCTGGTTCGGCATCATCGTGGTGAAGATGGTCGAGGTGGGGCTTCTGACGCCGCCGGTGGGTCTGAATTGCTACGTGGTGAACGGCGTGAGACCCGACATTCCGTTGCAGGCGATCTTCCGCAACGTCTGGCCCTTCGTGTTGATGGACTTCGTCTGCGTCGGTCTCTTCACCCTGTTCCCGGGAATCGTGACCTTCCTGCCACGCCTCACCATGTCGAGTTGACGCGGCTAGCGTTTCGACGGGGCAAACAGCCGCCGGGCCAGAAGGCCGACGCCAGAGGACTGGAACACCACCGAGAAGAGAACCACGATATACGTCGCGACGACGATCGTCTGCTTATGCGGCCCCTCGGGCACGGCCAGCGCCAGGGCGATGGAAATGCCGCCGCGCACGCCGCCCAGCACCAGGATGGCATATGAACCCGGCGGCAGGCCCGATACCCGATGCGTGGCGATCATGGGCAGCGCGACCGATACGGCGCGCGCCACCAGCGTGAGAGGAATGGCGACGAGCCCGAGCAGGATCGGCGGGTAGCCGTCGAGCACGACGATGACCTCGAGCCCGATCAGCAGAAAGAGTACAGCATTCAGCAATTCATCGATCAGTGACCAGAATTTGGTGACGTAGTCGCGTGTGATTTCGCTCATGGCCAGCCGGCGGCCGTGATTGCCGATGATGAGGCCGGCGACGGCCATGGCGATCGGACCGTTCACGTGCAGGTGGTGGGCGATCATGTACCCACCCATGACCAGGGCGAGGGTGATCAATACCTCGAGATTGTGCTCGTCGATGCGCCGCATGGCGGAGAAGGCAATCCATCCCGCCACGAGACCGAGTGTGATCCCGCCCAGCACTTCGACAAGGAAGAGGCGACTGGCCTCGAACAGCGAGACATCGCCGCCTCCCGCCGCAATGCCGAGCAGGATGGCGAAGACCACGACGCCGACACCGTCATTGAACAGGCTCTCGCCCGCGACCGCAGCCTCCAACGATGCAGGAATCCGGGCTGTCTTGAGAATCCCCATGACAGCGACAGGATCGGTGGGACTGATGAGCGCGCCGAAAAGAAGGCACCAGACCAGCGGCAGTGATACGCCGGCCATTGCCCCAATCGCCCAAGCCCCACCGCCGATGATTGCCGTGGAAACCAGCACGCCGGAGACGGTGATCGTGGCGATTTCCCACTTCGTCCGTCTCAACTCGGAAAGATCGATGTGCAGCGCACCGGCGAACAGCAGGAAGGAGAGCAGCCCCTCCATCAGCGCGAAGCGGAAGTCGATCCCCTCAAGTGCTTCACGCAGCGTGTGCCCGAGCTGAACGTCGGGAAACCTTGTGTCGATCACGACGACGACGACGGACGCCGTGGCTCCCATGAGTGTCAGGCCGGTCGTCTGCCTGAGCCCGATGAAGCGATGATTGACGTAACCGAAGATGGCTGCGCACAGGACGATCGAGGCGATGAGGTCGGGAAGAGTGAATGACTGCATGGTCTCGATGCAACTTGTTTGGCCCGCGACTCCCTTACCTCGTCGCGCTGACTCTTTCCCGTGAAATCAGAGTAAATCAATGCGGCCTAAAGACATGGCGAATCAGTGGAACTCGAAGGCCCCTCGTTTCGTCGGCATGACGCCACGGCCGGCACCCAAGGCTTTCCGGGGAAAGCCTTGAGAAGTTTCACTGGCAGGCTCCTACTTCATCGAGATCGGCGAGAAGTCCTGGAACCAGTTCTGCGCCTGGGTAAAACCGGAGACCTTGGCCGTCATGGCGCGCGGCGCCACGTCGTGGGTGACAAACAGGAAGAGCGCGTCATCGACGATCTTCTCGTGGATCTGCTGCAGCACCTTGTCCTGCCCGGCCGCGTCGAAAGTGGTGCGCGCCTTCTCCAGCAGCGCGTCCATTTCCGCATCGATGTAGTGGCCCCAGTTCGTGCCATTGGGCGCCACCAGCTTCGAGTCGAGATGACGGATGAAGGCGGTGAACGGATCCTGGATGAAGTAGGTGAAGTTGATGCCGCTCGCGCCACGCGCCAGGTCGGATTTCACGCCGGCCCGCCACAGGTTGATCAGCGTGTTCCACTCCGCCACCTCGAACTCGACCTTGATACCGACATCCGCCAGGTTCTGCTGGATGTATTCGTTCATCGGCAGAGGCTGCATCTGGCCCGAGCCTGAACTCGAAATCAGGATCTTGGCCTGCAGCGGCTTGGCCGGACTGTAGCCCGCCTCGGCCAGCAGCTTCTTGGCCTCTGCCGGGTCGAACTTCACATCGAACTTCGGCTTGCCGAACCACGGGCTGCCCGGCGTGACGAAACCCTTGGCCGGCAGCATCAAGCCGTTCAGCAGCACCTTGAGGCCGGCACGGTCGATCGCGAGATTGGCCGCCTTGCGCACGCGGATGTCCTTCCACGGCGAACCGTCGACCATGCTGAGATGCCACGTCCAGTTATGCGGATAGGCATTGGTGACGATCTTCAGGCCGGCCTTCTCGAGGCTGGGCACGGCATCGGGCGACGGCGCCTCGATCCAGTCTACCTGGCCCGAGCGCAGGGCGGCGGTACGGGTCGCGGCTTCCGGGATCGGCAGCAGCACCAGCTTGTCGAGCTTCGGCACGCGGGCCTTGTCCCAGTACTCCTTGTTGGGAACCAACTCGGCGCGCGCCTGCGGCGTGAACAACGTCAGCTTCCATGGGCCGGTACCCGAGGGCGTCTGCGCGAACTTGTTCCAATCCTTGCCGACCTTCTCCCATTGCGCCGGGCTCGACATCATCACCCAGGAAATCTGGTAAGGCAGGAAAGCATCCGGCGACTTGGTCTTTACCTCGATGGTGTAGTCATCGATCACCTTGTAGGTGGCGACGGCCGGAATGCGCGAGCGGCCCTGGGCTGCCTGCTTGGTGTCGTATTGCGGCGACTTGTCGTTCAGCAGCTTGTCGATGTTCCAGACTACAGCATCTGCCTTGAAGTCGCTGCCGTCGTGGAACTTGACGCCCTGGCGCAGCGTGAATACCCAGCGGGTCCTGTCGGTGTCGTCGATCTTCCAGCTCGAGGCCAGTCCCGGCACCAGACCGGAGGCTTTGTCCGCAGAGGACAGGTCCCAATTGATCAGGCCGTCATAGACCGTGTAGCCCATGAAGCGCATGCCCTCGCCGCCTTGATCGGTCTGGCCGGTGGTGAGCGGAATGTCGGAGGCCGTCATGCCGATGCGCAGCGTGCCTTGCGCGAGCACGGACGAAGCGGCCAAAGTCACCGCCGCCGCAAGCATGATGAATCGAGCCTTTCCGAGAACGTTCTTGAGCCGGCAATCCATGATTTATGGTCCTATTCGCCTGTGAGGTTCAGGCGCAGGAGCTAAAACCGTGCCAAGGCAAGCTATATGCCCGGAGCCTTCACAATGGCCTGACGCGTCGGGCTGTTGGGCACCCAGGGGCGGTCGCCACGCGTTGCATTGGCCGTGAGGCGCCGGACTTCGAGATCGTCGAGCCAGAGAGCCTGCGCGCCTTCGCGCCAGGCATCGCGCCGGTCGATGACCAGACGCGGGCCACGGCACTTGCCCTGCGCGTCCACCGTCGAGAGCACGATGTCGGCCGAGCCACAGGCTTCGGCGAGGCGGCGTTCGTCGCTCACCATGGCGATGCGCCATGGCCCCTTGCGCCAGCGACAGAGGCCGCTCTGGCAGCCGAGGCCGTCAGCTTCTTCCTCAGCGCTTACCGTCCATTTCTTCGCGCCCTCCTGCCCGCTGCGCCGCGCCCAGGCATCGCTGATGAAGCGGTCGGTGCGGGCCGAGGCGATATGGACAGCGCCCCTGTCGTCGCGCAGCCCGAGCACGCGGCCGTCCTCGCTCATCAGCAGATCCGGCGTCTTGGGTGGGCTGAGCATCATCGCCAGCGCCACCACGGGCAGGCCGGCATAGCGCCAGCGCCGCCGCCACAGGCAGAACCACAACCCGCCCAGCGTCAGCAGCCACAGGCTGAGACCGGGCAACGACGGCACAAGCATCGCCGCCTGTGGCCAGGACG
>JBBRFD010000107.1:0-15711 GCA_038224985.1 Reyranellales bacterium | reverse complement strand
GACTTCCTGCAGGTTCTGGCCTTGAAGGCCGACTTCCCGACCAAGACCGTTGCGGAATACGTCGAGATCGCCAAAGCCAAGCCCGGCACGGTCGGTTGCGGCACGCCTCCCTCCGCCGGCATGGCCCATATGGCCAGTGAGGAGTTCCAACGCCGCGCCGGCATCAAGCTGATCCATGCGCCCTTCCGCGGTGGCGCGGATGCCGCCCGCGATATCGGTGCGGGCGCCATCGACTCGGTGATAATCACCACCAATTCGATCCGACCGCCGCTGGCCGGCGGCCGTTGCCGCCTTCTGGCGGTGACGTCGCTCAAGCGCGCCCCGGTCTTTCCCGCTGCGCCCGCATTGTCGGAGTCCGGCTTCCCCGGCTTCGACCTCAACGACTGGAATGGGCTGTTCGCGGCAACGGGAACGCCGCCCGAGCTGGTCGCGCGCATGCAACAGGCCTGCGCCGAAGCCATCCAGGACGACAAGGTGAAGGAGAAGCTCGAGGCGACCGGCGCCGTGCTGATCGCCAATACGCCGGCTGAGTTCAAGACCTGGCTGGATGTCCAGCGCACCACACTGGGCAAGCTGATCGAAGTCGCCGGCATCAAGCTCGGTTGAGCTCGTCCTTGACGGTCTTGATCAGGAGGCTGGAGGCAAACGGCTTCTGCAGCACAGGCGCGTCGCCGACATAGTTGGTGACGCTCGCGGCATCGCCGCCTGTCATGTAGACAATCTTCATCTGGGCACGGCGCATCTGGCTCATGCGGGCGATCGAGATGCCATGTGGCGTGCCGGCCGGCATGCCGATATCCATCAGCAGCAGGATGATCGAGGGATCGCGTTCGACGATGTCGAGGGCCGATTCGAAGCCATCGGCCTGGGTGACGATGAAACCCGCGCCCTCGAGCATGCGCACCGCGAGCTGCCGGAAGACCGCCTCGTCCTCGACGACAAGAATATGGGCCGGCGCTGGGGTACTCATGGCTCTACTGCTAGGGTTGACGCTCGGGCTTGGCCTTGAAATCGTGTGCGTGCCGTTCGGCCTGCGCCATCTGGTTGGGGATCAGGCGCAGGGCGACCAGATCGCGATTCTTCTTCGCCTGATCGCGCTGGTCCATCTGCGTCGGCGCATATGAGGCGAGCGCCAGAGTGAGCCACTTGTAGGCCTCTATGTCGTCGCGGCGCACGCCGCGCCCCAGCGCATACATGACGCCCAGACTGCATTGTGACGCGGCATAGCCCTGCGCCGCCGCCCGGCGAAACCAGACCAGGGCGGCGGCCGTCGCATAATGCGGTTCCACGCCCAGCCCCTCGTCGTACAGGCTTCCCAGGTTGTGCTGGGCATTCACATGCCCTTGCTCCGCGGCCTTGCGATACCATTGCACCGCCGCCGTATGGTCCTGCGTCACCCCGCGACCGAGATCGTAGGACACCGCCATCCGGAACTGAGCATTGGCGTCACCTTCGTCCGCCAGCGGCCGCCAGATGGCGAGGGCAGCGATGTGATCGCCGCGTTCATAGGCTGCCTGGCCGTCTTCGTACGGCCCCGCGCCGGCCGGCCCGGCCAGAGCGGCGGCAATCAGAAAGGGCAGGAAGAAAGTAAAGCGCACGCCCGACGATACTGGGGAAGAGGGCCGCCTTCAAATCCGTTCAGCCAGCCGGACAGCTGAACGTAACCTCGCGCGGCGTGAACAGCAGGCCGGGCGGCGGCTCGCTGGCCGGCGCCACCGGCCTTGGCCAGACGCCGCTTGCCAGCCTCTTCTCGGCCAGTTGCACGATTCCCTGCAGGGCGATCCAGCCGTGCAACCGCACGCCACCATAGCTCAAGTGGACGGCATCGGTGAAAAGGTCGGCGGCCTTCGGTATCTGGCCGGCGATGTCGAGGAAGGGCAATCCGTGCGCCGCGGCGTATTTGGCGAAGACGCGGTTCTGGAAGACGGTGAGTCGCTCGATATCGCGGTAGCGGAAAGGAAAATGCGCAATGTTGAGATGGTCGATCAGCGCCCTGTTGCGTATCGGGTCGAGCACCATCCCGTCCTGAACGAAGCGGGCGTAGGAGCTGACGACGAGCTCGGCCTGGCTTCCCGCCAGGTCGGCGCGAATTCGGTCGAGATCGCCGAGGATAACGGGAAGATTGACCGGCAAATCCCGCCGCGAAAGGTCAGGATCCTTTTCGTCCAGCCCGGCAGGCCACTGCAGATCGTATTCAGGCTTGGACCACTCGTCGCCTCGGCCAGGATTGCCGACGAGACCGAGCGCCGCTTGAAGGCGGCGGGCCAGCGCCGACCTGTTCGACAGATCGCGCAACAGGCGCGCAAAGCCACTCTCGGGCGCCACTTGGCCACGACGCTCCGGCGTGGCATCCGGCTGGCGCTTGAGCATCGGGTTCATCACGAACTGGTTGGCGCCTTCGTAGTAGACAATGAGGTCGGGCCGCAGCGGCAGCACTTCCTTGCGCACAATGGCTTCGATGTCGGTGGAGATGGCGCTCTCGCGACCTGCATTCATTGCCTCGAAGCGGACGTCGAGCTTGCGCGACGCGGCCCAGAGATTGAGCCAGTGACCGAGGAACTCCGGGTAGGAATAGGGATAGTAGTGACTGTTCACGGTCGTCGAGGCGCCAACGAAGGCGATTCGGATCACCTTCGCGGCCTTCTGGATCTCGATCGGCGGCCCACGCCAGCCAAGCTGGTTGGTCACGAGATTGAGCGGCGTCGTGGCGTTCGGCATGAAGCGAAAGCGCGGCCACTCGGAGCCGTCCGTCGACTGATAGACATAGAGGCGGCCCGGCGCCTGCCGCAGCAGCGGATGCTGGCATGGCGTCGCTGCCGCTACCGAATTCCAAGCCTTGAACGCGTCGGCCGGCCGGAAGGACGAGCCGATCCAATTCGGCGCCTCGCCGATCTCCCGTGCCAGACGAACCCAGTCTTCCGGGATTTCATGGCGATTGGGCAGCGGCGGCGGATCGTCGAAGTACCAGTTACGCGAGACGCCGGCTGCGCGCGGGATCTCGTCGTGATGCCCGGTGCTGACGTCGCGATCGACGGTGTTGGGCAGCCAGTCGGTGAAAAGCGGCAGGCCGTCGATAAGCCGCGTCGTACCTTCCGCCACGAGACCCGCGACAAGGATCGAAGCGGCGATGAGCAGACCGTTCGCGAGGTGCTTCATAACCTGAGCAGGCTGCCGTATCCGGCGACCGGCGCCCGGATACCCACCTGCTGCAGGCAGTGCCAGAGGCTCGCCTGGTTCGCCGAAATCACCGGCCGTTTCAGATCTTGCTCCAGCATCTCCAGAATCGCGACGCAGCGAAAGCCCGTCCCGCCGATCAGAACACCATCCGCGTCGGGCGAGCAGGCCACCCGGATTTGCGCGTAGAGCGGCTCGATCTCCTGCTCGAAGCCCATGCCATGGCCATAGAGATCGCCCGGCGGCAGATCGCGCCACTTGCGCCCGGGATCGTAGCGCAGATGGCCGGCCGGCTCGAAGCCGTGTTCCACGTAATAGCCGATGGCGGCTTCGACCGCGCTGTCGGGAAACCACGGTGGCACGACCAGGAACGGCCGCTTCACGCCCGAGGCACGTAAGGCCGCGAGCGTATCGAGCCCATTGGTCGAGACGATCGCGCCGGCGCCGATCACTCCGGACATGGCCGTCGCGGTTGCGGCATCCCAGCCCTTGCCGCCGACGACGCTGCTGGTGGTGTGGGCGAGCACGACCGCCGACAGGCGCATGGCGGCGAACTGCCGGCAGCCCCGCATCAGGTCATCGGCGAGATCGACCTCGGTCTTGTTCTCGCGCCAGCGTGCCCAGGGGGAGGTCGCCGTCACACGGGCAGCATGTATCGACACGCCGCGTGGCGCCATTGCCCACCATTCGGCTTCCGGCACCGCCTCGTTGCCGACGATGAACAGGCCGATGCGGGCGCGCCAACCCCAGTTGTCGTCGTGGGTCATACGACGCATCCGTAATGCGCGGACGACACCAGCTTAGTGTACTTGTCATGCACCGAGCCCGGGCGCGTCTGTCCCGCAGGCGCCCGCCAATCGGCCATGCGCCGGGCGATCTCTTCGCTGGATACATCCAGGTTCAGCGTCCGGGCGCCCGGATCGATGACGATCGTATCGCCATCACGCACCGCCGCGATCGGCCCGCCGCGCGCCGCTTCCGGCGAGATGTGGCCGATCAGGATGCCATGGCTCACGCCGGAAAACCGTCCGTCAGTGATCAGCGCCACGTCTTCACCGAGGCCGCGTCCCTGCAGCTGGATCGTCAGCATCACCATCTCGGGCATGCCGGGTCCACCGACGGGACCGACGTTGCGCACCACGATGACGGTGCCGGGCACGATCTGGCCGGCACGGATGGCCTTCATCGTCTCGGCCTCCGATTCGAAGACGCGAGCCGTGCCGCGGAACTCGCCCTTCTCCAGGGTCTTACCCGAGAGCTTCAGCAGGCAGCTCTCCGGCGCAAGATTGCCCTTCATCACGCTGATATGGTTGTTGGGCGGGGCGATCGGCCGACTCACCGGCAACACGATGTCCTGAGCGCCGATCTCTTCCAGCGTCGGGACCATGGCAAGATTTTCCGCCAGCGTCTTGCCGGTAACAGTCATGACGTCGCCATGCAGCAGTCCAGCGCGCAGCAGCTCCTTCATCACGATCGGCACGCCGCCGATCGCATGCAGGCTCGCCATGGCGTAGGGACCGTGCGGCTGCAGGTTGGTGATCAACGGGACGCGTTCGCCCACCTGCTGTATCCGTTCGATACCGAGTGGCACCTGAGCCTCGCGCGCGATGGCGAGCAGGTGCAGGTACATGTTGGTCGAGCCGCCCATGGCATAGACCGTCGTGATGGCGTTCTCGAAGGCGCGCTCGGTCATGATATCGAGCGGCCGGATGCCGGCCTCGATCAACCGGTAAAGCGCTTCGACGGAGGCGCGCGCCTGGGTGCGGACGTCGGCATGGATTTCGCTGCCGGCATGGTAATCGGCGGTATGCGAGGCGCCGCGCGGCAGCATCATGCCGATCGATTCGGCGATGGTGCTCATGGTGTTGGCGGTGAACATCGCGCCGCAGGTACCGCTGCCGGGCATCACGTTGCGCTCGAGCTCGAGCAGTTCCTCACCCGAGATTCGGCCCGCCTCGTTGGCCGCCCGGCCCTCGACATAGTCCATGATGGTGAGGTTGTTGCCTTTGCTCGCCCAGGCACCAAAGGACACCTTCCCGGGCGAACTGGTTCCCGAATAGAGCACCAGTCCGAAGGCATTGGTTCGCGCCAGCGGCATCAGGGCGGCAGCGCCTGTCTTGTCGCAACCGGAGATGACGATCATCGCATCGCCGTGGTGGGCGTAGTGACCAATCTCGAAACAATCGGCGACGACATCGCGCGACACCAGGCTATAGCCAGCGGTGGGCGTGCCTTGGGTCAGCGCATCGGATACCGCCGGCGCGCCGACGATCAGGCCCTGCCCGCCGCGCTCGGCCAGGATCTCGACCAGTAGGTCGCCGATGCCGCGCACCCGGTTGTTGCAACGATGGGCGTTGGTATAGGCGCTGGCGATCGTCACCACGGCACTGGTCTGCGCCGTGCGATCCGGATCGAAGCCGGCCGCCCGAAGTTCCACCCGGGACTTCTTCCAGAAGGTGCTGCTATCTTTTTTCATGAGGCTTCCGCCGGTTGCGCCTGTCCCTGTCTCGTCAGATCATTTGAGACAGATTTTGCGGGGAAGCAAGTCAGGGCGTTCGCTTGTAATCCATCAACGCGGCGCCGAATGCCTTGAACAAGGCGCGATTGATGGGATTGCTCTGCGGGTCGTATTCGGCGTGCCACTGGACGCCCAGGGCGAAAGAAGGCGCGTCGGCGATGCGGATCGCTTCGATCGTGCCGTCTTCCGCCACACCTTCCATGATAACCCGCTTGCCAAGCTCCTCGATTCCCTGACCATGCAACGAATTCACACGGATCGTCTCGCAGCCGAGAAGACCGGCGAATACGCCATCCGGCACCAACCGCACCTCATGGCGATCGGCGAATACGACTTGCGGATCGGGGTGAATCTCACCGTTTTCCAATCGCGGCATGCGATGATTCATCCGCCCCGGCAGATCCCGTATCTCCGGATGCAGGGAACCGCCGAAGGCCACGTTCATTTCCTGGAAACCCCGGCAAATGCCAAAAAGTGGCATGCCGCGCTCGACGCAAGCCTCGATCAGCCCCAAGGCCATCGCATCCCGATCCTGGTCGTAGGGCTCGTGCCGAGGATGGGCTTCGAGCCCGAAATGAGTCGGATGAACATTGGCCCGCGCGCCGGTCAGCAGGATTCCGTCGACCGCGCCCAGCAGCGCCTCGATGTCGGTGATGTCCGGCGTGCCGGCGAACATCAGCGGCAGGGCATTCGCCACTTCGGCGATTGCGCGCATGTTCCGCTGGCCCACGAGCTGCACATTGTGCCGGTCGTTGACGACGGAGGCGTTGCCGATCACCCCGACCACCGGTTTCGCCTTGCTGGACATCGTACTCGCCGTTACCTCACTGATGAGGAGCCTAGCGTATTTGACCCGCCCGGCCGCCGCCATCCCTCAATAGCGCGCGATCACCTGCTCGGCAAAGTCGCGCAGGTTGCGGCGCGCCTCGGCCATGGCCGGCAGCAGCGTGATCTCGTTCAGGCCCATTGCCTCGCGCTCGCGCAGCATGGCCAGGATCTCGTCCGGCGTGCCCACCAGTCCGCCGGTGGCGCGGATCAGGTCTTCGGTGATGAAGCGGCGCTCCTCGGGCGGCAGGAAGGCGCAATGGCCGAAATGGACCTGCTGGTAGCGCTTGGCCAGCGGCGTCTCCATTTTCTCGGTGAAGGCGAGATATTCGTCCCACAGATTGCGGCAGCGGCCGGCGACCGTGCTGGTGTCGCCATCCTTCTGGTAGAGCTCCCACCAGTAATGCAGCGACGCCGCGGCCATGGAGCCGATTTCGTCGATGACACGATCCGAGGTCATGCTCTCGCCGGGCCGGAGCACGCAGGCATAGCCCAAGGCCGCAGTGTGGAATTCACCCGGGAGGAGCCGTCCCACAGCGGCGGCGCCGGCCTTCATCGTCTCCAGGCTCTTCTGCAGCCGCGCCCGCGTCTGATTATGCGAACAGACCCGGCCATCGCCATAGGCCCCGGCCGTTGCCAGCGCCAGCGGACCATCGGCGGCGACGTAGATCGGTACCGGATGGGCCACGTCGATGAAGCCGTCATCGGGATGGAGGAAGCGGATGTCGGTCCGCTGTTCCGGCCGCTCGCCGTCGAGCGCATAGTCGACCTCCTCGCCGTGCAGCAGGGCGCGCAACACCCGCAGATACTCGCGAAAGGCGCGGGCTTTCAGAGGATCCTTGCCCATGACGCGCATCGCCGTGTGGCCGGTGCCGATGCCGAGGAATACCCGGCCGGGCGCCAGCTTGTTGATGGTGGCGATCGAATGCGCCGTGACTGGCGCCAGCCGTACCGGGGCCACGGAAACGCCCGTGCCAAGCCGGATGCGCGAGGTATGGGCCGCCGCCAGCGCCAGCACGGCATAGGCGTCGGAATAGAGCATCTGCGAATCGGCCGCCCAGGCGCAGTCGTAGCCCATCGTCTCGAGGTCTACGAACAGCTTCCAGTCGGTTACACGCGGAACGACGGTCACTCCGAACTTCATGGCGCAATCCTCCATGTCGGCTGGATCAAGGAAGGATGGCTTCGCCTTCGATCTCGACCTTGGCGTTGGGATCGATCAGGGCCGAGACCTGGACCAGCGTCATCGCCGGGAAGTGCCGGCCGAGCGTCGCGCCCCACGCGGCACCAATGGCAGGGCCCGCTTCGTTGAACTCGGCGATGTCCGTGACATAGGCGCGAAGCATCACCAGATGGCCGGGCTCGCCGCCCGCCGCCTTCAGCACGGCCACGACATTGCCCAACGCGACGCGCCATTGCGTTCCGGCGTCCGTCCCGGCAGCGATCTGTGGCTGTCCAGGCTCCCGGCCGATCTGACCGGCGATGCGAACGCTTTTGCTGCCGGTGGCAACGACGGCATGCGAGAAGCCACGCGGACGCGGCCAGCCTTCCGGCAGGATCGGCGTATAGGCGATGTCGGACGGGCTCATGCCTGTGTCTCCTCCACGAAGTATTGGCGGCTAGTCTAGCCGCAGAATTGGCTGCCCTATTCGGCGGCAGCGAGCCAATGGTGCGGCAGGCCAGCGATCTCCTGGATCAGCTTCTTTGTCAGCGACCGGCCGAACGACGCATGGCTTTCGGCAACGACGGTGAAGGAGCCCGGACCGCCGATGACGTTGTCCTGAAAGTATTTCTCGAGGCCGCCCGGTGGATTCGTGTGCTCCGGGCGGAACGATTCGGCCAGGGGCGTCAGAATCACGAGAGCATTGATAACGATGTTCTTCGCCAGGGCGTCGTCGCGGGCGTCGGTGACCGAGCGGCCGGAGTTGTTGTTGCCGTCGCCCGAAACATCGATGACACGCCGCTCCGAGGTGAACGGCGCGCCCTCGAGCTGCCTTACCGAGAAGTCGATAGCACCACTGATCGAGGTACTCCCGGCGAACGACCGTGGCGACTCGACCAGTCTGTCACCGAATTTGCGGGCGTCTGCATCGCTGCCAATCACCGTCCAGTCGACGACGACGTTCTGCATGCTGACGGTCGCCCATTCGACGAAGCACACGGCAATGCGCCGGTTCGGGCCGGAGGTGATCGCCCTTACCACGTCCGGGTTGGCGATGGCGGCGGCAGCTCCCTCGCGCTGAAGTCTGAACTTGGGCTCCGTCACGCTACGCGAGACGTCGGCGGCGAGCACCAGCAGCATATCGACGGGATCCGCAGCCCGTGCCGCTGGCACGACAAGCGTCAACGCCAGGCCCAGCAGCACAACCATCGTTCCGAGCGCATGAGTCATCTATCGTCCCCTCATCCCACCATCGCCGGGCG
This sequence comes from Reyranellales bacterium, assembly GCA_038224985.1. GTDB lineage: Bacteria > Pseudomonadota > Alphaproteobacteria > Reyranellales > Reyranellaceae > Reyranella. The sequence goes on along the minus strand of JBBRFD010000107.1, from coordinate 6,770 downwards.
CTTGCCACGCCACGGCATCGCGGTCTCATAGGCATGCGCGGCCCGGAACAGCAGCGGTTCGGCAAACGGCTTGGCGGCGAGCTGCATCGCCACGGGAAGACCGCCGACACCGTAGCCGGTGCAGATGCTGATCGCCGGGAAGCCGGTGACGTTGCACGGCATGGTGAACGATGGCTTCTCCATGTTTGCCCACTTGGTCAGAGCGTCGATACGCGGCGCTTCGCCGGGTTGGGAAGCACTGACGATGATATCGAGATTCTCCATCGCCGCCGCCATTTCCCGGCAGAGTACGCGGCGACGGCGCAGGACCTGCACGAGATCCGGACCACTCACCGTTGCGGCGAGCGCCACTCGATCGCGGAACAACTCGCCGTAATCCATGAAGCGCTCGCGCATCCACGGCGCGTGCAGGGCGAAGGCCTCGGTGACCATCAACAGGTAACCGACAGCGTGGTAGTCCGCCGCCGGAGACAGGGTGATGTCGCGAACCTCCGCCCCTTCCTTGCGGAAGAAATCCATCGCCGCGTCGATGCCGGCTCGGGTGGCGTCCGAGGCGCGATGGTCGGTCTCGAAGAAATGCCGGACCACGCCGATGCGCAGCCCCCTGACGCTCTTGCCGAGACCCGCTGTGAAATCGGCGACCGGACGATCGACGCTGGCCGGGTCTTCCGGATCATGGCCCGCCATGGCCTGCAGCAGCAGCGCGCAGTCCTCGGCCGTCCAGGCCATCGGGCCGGCATGATCGAGCGAGAAGGCCAGCGGGAGAATACCGGCGCGGCTCGACAGGCCATAGGTCGGCTTGATGCCGGCGATGCCGCACAGGGCTGCCGGCCCGCGGATCGACCCGCCGGTATCGGACCCGGTTCCGCCCAGGATCAGGCCGGCAGCGACCGCCGCCCCGGTACCGGAGGACGATCCAGCGGTGAAATGGTCGATGTTCCACGGGTTGCGGACGGGCGGCCACGGCAGGTCGAAGGACGGGCCGCCAAAGGCGAACTCGTGCGTTGCCAGCTTGCCCAGCATGACGGTTCCGGCATCGGCCCACTTCTTCACGGTATGGGCATCGCGCGCCGGGACATTGTCCTGCAGCAGCTTCGAATGGGCCGTCGTGCGGATGCCGGCGGTATTGTAGATGTCCTTGTGCGCGATCGGGATGCCGTCGAGCGGGCCGCGCCTTTGCCCCGACATCTGCCGCGCTTCCGCCGCGCGGGCATCGGCCATCGCGCGCTCCTCGGTCACGAGCAGGAACGCGTGCGTTGGTGGATTGAGGCGGCGGATGCGTTCGAGGTGCGTCTTCGCAAGCTCGACCGGCGAGAGCTGCTTTGCCGCAATGCGCCGACCGGCCTCGGCGATGGTCAGGATCTCCGACATCACTGCTGCTCGACGTCGAAGGTAAGCGCAGGCTCGGCTTCGCGCGGCAGGGGCGCGTTGATGCGTTCGATCATCCCGCGAAAGAGCTCGGCGCCGGGCAGCATGGCGCGGACCTGATCGGGCGTGAGCTTCAGGCCGGCGCGGCCCAGCAGCACGGCAAGTTCGGCTTCATCGATCTTGGGTGTACTCACGACACGCTCCATTCTCTTGCGGACAACGCCACCTGCCCATCATGGCAAGCCTGCGGAAAAAGCCAACCGCACCGTTGCCGGCGCTGTGTCGAATGTCCCCCGGTTACAGGGTTGCAACGGCCACCGCGCCGCGCTTACCTCCCAGTATGGCCCTTCGATGCATAAAGCGCGCCTTTTTCTGCCTGGTCGCCCTGCTCGGCGCCCTGCTTGGCACCTTGCCCGCACAGGCCGGCGAGATGCGGCGGATCGTCGTGAACGGGGTCGAGCGTACTTACTATCTTCATGTGCCGCCCAAAGTACGCACCGGCGCACCGCTTGTGATCATGCTTCATGGCGGAACCGCCCATGGCCAGAACGACGTCGGGCGCTATGGCTGGGAGCATATGGCCGACAGCAACAACTTTATCGTCGCCGGCCCCGATGGCACCACGCTCCGCGCCAACGAGCCCGAGAGCCGCACCAACTACCGTGCCTGGAATCAGGGCGGCGGCCGGACCACCAGCATCGGCGCCGCCAACGACGTGGGCTTCATCGCCGCCATGATCGACGAGATTGCCAAAACGAACGCCATCGACCGGCGCCGTGTCTATGTCGCGGGTTTCTCCAGCGGCGGCGGCCTGGCGCATCGGCTGGGCATCGAGCTCGCGGGACGCATTGCCGCAATCTCTTCCGTTGCCGCCGGATTGCCGCCCACCTACACGCGGCCGGCGCGCGGTGTGCCCGTTATGATTGCCGCCGGCGACCGCGATCCGGTCACGCCGGTCGGCGGCAACGGCAGTTTCGTCACCGATTCTCACCGCGCCCTGATCGACAAGTGGCGGGTGCTCGATGACTGCCCGGCGCCACGCCAGATCCCTTCCGCGCCGGATCTGTCGATCGAGGCGTCCGGTCCCTGCCGCGACGGCAGCGAAGTGCGTTATGTCCTGATGATCGGCGTCGACCATGCCTGGCCGCGGACCCGGCAGATCGACCTCACGCAGACGAGCTGGGACTTCTTCAAGCGCTTCAGCTTGCCCGCCTCGGCGGTGCGGAACTGACCGGTATTCATTGGGCCCGACCGCCCCGAAAATAGTTTTCGGGGCGGTAATGGCGGAGGGAAAGGACCTGGGAGCCAACACTCTCTGCGTTTTGCCGCGTAGTGCGGCGTAGCGCTACATAAGCCCGTCTGGACGACGCCCGGCGTTACGAAACTCTTCCCCGTTACGTAGGCCAGCATGCGCGCCCAATCCATACCGAGCCTATGCCTACCGAGAACTAAATCCGACAGTATTGATGATGAAGTCTACCCAGTATTGGCCGTACAACGATTTGGCCGTACTGCTGCACGGGCCGATGGCCCAGAGAATCCTTGAACAGGACAGATGCGTCCGGGCTTCACTGTAATAGCTGGCGTAGCAAACGAGGATCCGGCGCAGATGGGCCTCGCCGAAGATGACGATATGATCGATGCATTCGCGGCGGATCGAGCCGATCAGTCTTTCCACATGCCCGCTCTGCCAGGGTGACCGTGGCGCCGTTGGGTGATCACGGATGCCCATCGCTGCGAGGCGGCTTGCAACGGCATGACCATAGGACGCGTCGCGGTCGCGGATCAGGTGTTGAGGCGCTTCGTTCCAGCGTCGAGCGTAGTTACGCCTTACAACCGGACGACCGACTCCATTGGCGCTCAACGCGACCATGATGACCCGGTCGCAGCTTTGCCCGAGGTCCTATCGGCATGACAAAAGAAGTGTCGGTCGCAATCGGCGTCGCGATTCCCGGACCAAACATGTTTTGAGCAAGGACAACATGGCTTTCCATACTTGGAACATATTTTATGAAAGACACTGAGCCTGCGCTATTGCCACTGGGAGTCCCTTCACACGGGCGCTTGCCTAAAATGGCACTCCTTCAAGCCGGCCCATCTTCCCCGTCGAAAAGTCATGTTGAGCCTGCGAGAGACGTTCAGGTGTGTCCATCACGAATGGGCCTGAAAACAGTATTGGCCCTTGAGCTGGTAGCCCGCCAAGAATTGCTACATCGGTAGGTTGGTTACCAGTTGAGGTGATGACGACATGCGATCCGGGCGTTAGCAGTGCCAGCCTACCTAAACCCACCGGCGACGCCGTATCGTTTTCAATGACTCCATCAAGAACGTAGAGGCCAAGCTCGGCCGATTGATCGACGGCAAGCCTTATGCTGGCACCAGGATCGAGTTGCACGTGCGCGAACACAGTTGGCGTTGCCAGTATCATGGGACCCACGACATTCTCAACGTGTCCGGCAATAACGTGAGCGCGAGCGCCTGGACGCTCGATGAGGGGAATGTCGGCTGCGCGATACGAAGCGTAAGCGGGTTCCACGAATTTCTGCGCGGGCGGCAAGCTGGTCCAAAGTTGGAGGCCGTGACGCCCGCCGAGTGGTTGCTCGGCGTGCAAGATACCGCGCCCAGATCGAATCCATTGCGCATCGCCCGGACCAAGACGATCTTGAAACCCCATGCTGTCCCGATGATCCACGCCTCCCTCAAGCAAATAGCTCAGCACCTCGATGCCAGCATGCGGATGCGGCCTATCGCCAATGCCGCGCCGACTCCGGTGGCGGTAGTGATCAACAAAAACGAATGGTCCGACTGAATTCCGACTCGGCGACGGCAGTGCGCGATAGAGCAGCATGTCACCATCATCGATGATACGTTGTCCGGCCAGAAGAGATTCAATCTTGCGGTCCATCACATGTCCCATCCATGGGGGCTATCAGATCGAAATATTGAGAGTGCAGTCGGTACATACATGATCTTCAGTACTGAGTCGGCGTTATTGCGATGAGTCGCAGTCCCAGGACCTTTGTCACGTTCGGCGCTGAGCTGCCGTCCCAGAAGTTGTAGGACGAGCAGGTCATTTCAAGCGCTTCGCCGCGAAACCAACCGTGTTCCAGAACGCCGCCGCTCAAGGTGCCAGAAGCGCGTCGATGGTTCCGCGCCAGCAGTTCCTGGTCCACCGTTCCGGTTACGTAGGCCAACATGCGCGCCCAATCCATAACTGCCCCCTTCGACAAGCCTCGGTGCAAGCATCATGGACCGCCCGCAAAATTTCATCGAGCCAGCTCAGCAACTGAAAATTCAAGCCCCGCCGAAGCCTCGAGCGCGCGAAGCGCCTCGCGTGCGGCGGCAGACCGCCGGGGTTGACTCGGTGCGACATCCGGCGGAACAATTGTGCTTATCATCGCTGGCGTAGTTGCGTAGCGTGACCGTGCGTACGGCGAACAAGGTTCGCCGACTGAATCAAGAATGAACCGGTTCTGGGAGGCTGGGCGTCCGCGCCCCTAATCGTCCGCTGCACGCGACATTTGTGGTCGTGCGCCGGCCGTGAGGGCCCCCTTGCGAACGTGAGGGGTCCGAATGACAGATTCGACGAGTTCGGAGGACAGCGGCGGCTTGTTGCTGGCGATCGATCGCCAACTCGGGCGGCTGGAAAACCTGTTCAACGACATAGGCGGCGTCTTCATCTTTGCGCTGATGTGGCTCACCATGGCCGAGGTGCTGGGCCGGCGGCTGTTCAACGCCCCGGTGCCAGGTGCGATCGATTACATCGAAGTCGGCATGGCGGCCTTCGCGTTCATGGGCGCGGCTTATTGCCAGCGGCTGGGCGGGCATGTCCGCATGGACCTGCTGCTGACCAACCTCCGCGGCCGCCTGCTGTGGCTCGTCGAAGCGCTGGCGATGCTGGTGGCCGCCGTCTACATCGCCATCATCGTCTGGGCCAGCGCCCAGGATGCCTGGCGCTCCTTCGATCTCGGCGACGAGACGCTCGACGCCCATGTCCCGGTATGGCCGTCCAAGCTGATCGTGCCCCTCGCCATGACGCTGCTCGAACTGCGGATGCTGGTAAATTTGTGGGGCTACTTGCGGCTGCTCGTGCTGCCCAATGCCGAGCCCTGGGCGGTGCCCAGGGTCATGCATGTCGAGGATGTCGCCCAGGAGCAGATCCGCGACGTGCTGGGCAAGATCGACGTAAAATCCGACGGGGACTCCGGTCCCGCCGCTGGCCGGTGAGGGGCGTCTCATGGATCCGTTGACGGCCGGTCTTGTCGCCTGCGGCGGCGTCATTTTCTTCACCTTGCTCGGCGTGCGCATCGCCTTTGCTGCCGGCATCACCGGCGTGCTGGGCCTGATCGCCGTGCGCGGCTGGGGCCCCGGCACCGGCCTGTCGGGCCTGCTCGCCTATCACGAGGCCACGCACTACACGCTCTCGGTCCTGCCGATGTTCATCCTGATCGGCTATCTGGCCTTCCACGCCGGACTCACCCAGGGTGCCTTCTATTGTGCGCGCTGCTGGTTCGGCGCGCTGCCGGGCGGGCTCGCGGTGGCGACCGTCTTCGCCGCGGCCGGCTTCGGGGCGGTGTCGGGCGCCAGCACGGCATCTGCGGCGGTGTTCGCCCGCGTCTCGATCCCTGAGATGTTGCGCTATGGCTACGACAAACGGCTGGCGGCGGCGACCGTGGCGGCCGGCGGCACGCTCGCCTCGTTGATTCCGCCCAGTGCCATCCTGGTGATATACGGCATCATCGTCGAGCAGTCGGTCGGCGCATTGCTACTCGCGGGCTTCATCCCGGGCGCGATCTCCGCGGTCAACTACGCGCTCATCATCATCATCTGGTGCAAGCTCAACCCCAAGCTCGCGACCCCGATGCCCTCGGTCGACTGGGCCGAGAAGTTCCGCTCGCTGCGCCAGACCTGGGGCATCCTGGCGGTGATCGGCGTCATCCTGGGTGGCCTCTACACCGGCTGGATGACGCCAACCGAGGTCGGTGGCGCCGGCGCCTTCATCATGTTCTGTCTCGCGATCGCACACGGCGCCAAGTGGCGCACGATCTGGGAGGCGGTGCGCGAGACCTCGAAGCTCAGCGTGATGATTTTCACCATCATCTGGAGCATCCTGATCCTGGTCCGCTTCCTCGGTTTCACCGGCGTGCCCTCGACCATCTCGGAATGGATCGGCGGCCTGCATGTGCCGCGGCTCGGCATCCTGTTGATGATCCTGGCGCTCTACTTCGTGCTCGGCATGTTCCTCGACGGCATCGGCATGCTGCTGCTCACCTTGCCGGTGGTTTACCCGATCATCCTGAAACTCGGCTACGATCCGATCTGGTTCGGCATCATCGTCGTCAAGATGGTCGAGATCGGACTGGTCACGCCGCCGGTCGGCTTGAACTGCTTCGTGGTCCACG
>JBBRFD010000106.1:0-15823 GCA_038224985.1 Reyranellales bacterium | reverse complement strand
GCCTGACGTACGATGACGACCTTGAGGTCGGACATCCTGGTCGAGACGCCTTGGGCTTCCTCGCGACGCTCGAGGTTCTGCGCCTCGAGAGTCTTACGCTGCGATTCGAAGTAGGTGATGTTGTCCTTGGTGGCGCGCAGGGCCTTTTTCTGCGGCAGCAGGAAGTTGCGGGCGAAGCCTGGCTTCACCTTCACCACATCGCCCATCTGGCCGAGCTTGGGCACGCGCTCGAGCAGGATTACGTTCATCGGCATGTTCTGTGCTCCTGCTTAGGCGATCAGGTAGGGCAGCAGGGCCAGGAAACGCGCGCGCTTGATCGCCTGGGCGAGTTCGCGCTGCTTCTTGGACGACACGGCCGAAATGCGGCTCGGCACGATCTTGCCGCGCTCGGAGACGAAGCGCTGGAGCAGGCGCACGTCCTTGTAGTCGATCTTCGGCGCGTTGGCGCCGGAGAACGGGCAGCTCTTGCGGCGGCGGGTGAAGGGACGACGCTGGGCGCTCATACTTCTTCTCCCGGGATACCGGCTGTTGGCGCGCCGCCTTCGTCACCGAAGCGCGAACGCTCCCGCCGGGGCGGACGGTCGCTCCAGCGGTCGCGATCGCCACCGGGACGATCCGACTTCTCGGCACTGCGCTGCATAATCGCCGACGGACCCTCTTCGAGTTCGTCAACGCGCACGGTGATGTAACGGATGATGTCTTCGTTGATCGACATCGTGCGCTCCAGCTCCTTGATGGCGGCGGAGGGCGCATCGATATTGAGCAGGGTGTAGTGACCCTTGCGGTTCTTCTTGATACGGAAGGCGAGCGAGCGGAGACCCCAGTATTCCTTCTTGGAAACCGTGCCGCCGAGACCCGTCACGAGGTCCGCGAACTGAGTGGTGAGAGTTTCGATCTGCGTCGCCGGGACATCCTGGCGCGCAACCCAGACGTTTTCGTAAAGTGCCATGTGGCTCCTTATGGCTGTTTGCGACCCGGAGTTCGCCGGTCCGTAAGGACCGACTGACAACCGCCCGGATCTAGCCGGCCCTTCGCGGGATGCTTGGGACGGCAAGGAGTCGGGACCGAATTAGACCCCGAAGAGCGGCGGTTATACAGGCTCGCCCCCTTAAATCAAGGCGTTCCGGCCGCGTGGCGACTGGGGTATGACAGATCCGCTTCGCGTCAATAAATTTAGGAATTCGACCATATGAGCCGCGCTTTCGTCTTTCCGGGACAGGGATCCCAGGCCGTCGGCATGGGTGCCGACCTTGCCGTGGCCTTTCAGAGCGCCCGGGACGTCTTCCAGGAGGTCGACGAGGCGCTGAAACAAAACCTGTCGAAACTGATGCGGGAAGGTCCTGATTCCGATCTTGTTTTGACCGAAAACGCCCAGCCGGCTTTGATGGCGGTCAGCATCGCGGTGATCCGCATCCTCGAAAAGGACGGCGGCAAGCCCCTGTCGAGCCTGGCGAGCCATGTCGCGGGTCACTCCCTCGGCGAATACTCGGCCCTTGCCGCGGCGGGCGCCCTGACACTGCCGGATACCGCGCGCCTCCTGAAACTGCGCGGCCAGTCCATGCAGAAAGCCGTGCCAGTGGGGATCGGCGCCATGGCGGCGCTGCTGGGCATCGAACTCGAACCAGCCCAGGAATCCTGCAAGGAAGCGGCCCAGGGCGAGATCGTGACGGTGGCCAACGACAATGGCGGCGGCCAGATCGTGGTCAGCGGTCATAAGGACGCTGTCGATCGTGCGATCGAGGCGGCCAAGTCTCGGGGCTGCAAGCGCGGGATGCTGTTGCCAGTCAGCGCGCCGTTCCATTGCCCGCTGATGCAGCCGGCGGCCGACGCCATGAAAGCGGCGCTGGAAACGGTGGCGATGGTGCAGCCCAAGGTGCCTTTGATCGCGAATGTTCTCGCCACCGAAATCGGCGATCCCGCCTCGATCAAGCAGCGGTTGGTGGAACAGGTGACGGGTCTCGTGCGTTGGCGCGAGAGCGTGCAGTACATGAAGTCCAGGAACGTCGAGTATCTGGTCGAGTGTGGCATCGGCAAGGTGCTGTCGGGACTTGTGAAACGCATCGATAAGGAAATGACCGGCTTGGCGTTGAACACGCCGGCCGATATCGAAGCCTTTCTAAAGACGGTCTAGGAGACGTGATGTTCGATCTTACCGGCAAGACCGCGCTCGTCACCGGCGCCTCGGGCGGCATCGGCGGCGCCATCGCGCGTGCCTTACACAAGCAGGGCGCCACCGTGACGCTGTCGGGCACGCGCGCCGAGGCGCTGGCGCAGCTCAAAGCCTCGCTCGGCGAGCGGGCGCATATGGTTGCTGCCAAGATGGACGATCCAGCCGACATCGACCGCCTCGCCAAGGAAGCCGAGGCGGCGATGGGCAAGCTCGACATCCTGGTGAACAATGCCGGCATTACGCGCGACAATATCTCGATGCGGATGAAGGACGAAGACTGGGAGAAGGTCATTCAGGTCAACCTGAGCGGCACCTTCAAACTCACCCGCGCCGTCATGCGCGGCATGATGAAGAGGCGCTTCGGGCGGGTGATCAACATTACCTCGATCGTCGGCGTCACTGGCAGCGCCGGGCAGGCGAACTATGCGGCGGCCAAGGCGGGCCTCATCGGCATGTCGAAGTCGCTGGCCCAGGAACTGGCATCGCGCAGCATCACGGTCAATTGCCTGGCGCCGGGCTTCATCGCCACGCCCATGACCGACGTGCTGACCGACGACCAGAAAAAGGGAATTCTCGGCCGGATTCCCGCCGAGCGCATGGGAACGCCGGATGAAATCGCCGCCGGGGTGGTCTATCTGGCCAGCGACGAGGCGGCTTACGTGACCGGCCAGACGCTGCATATCAACGGCGGCATGGCCATGATCTAGCAGGCACAAGTGCCTGATTCTGTGGGCTTTCCGGCGCTGGCTATGCCCGGGAAGCTATGTTAGGAGAGCCCAAATCGCGGGCCCTCTCGCGAGTGGATTGAAGACACGGGAAGGACAAGAAAATGAGCGACGTTGCTGAACGCGTGAAGAAAATCGTCATCGAGCATCTCGGTGTCGAGGCCGCCCAAGTCAACGAGGGCGCCAAGTTCATCGACGATCTCGGCGCCGACAGCCTCGACACGGTCGAGCTGGTCATGGCGTTCGAAGAGGAATTCGGCATCGAGATTCCCGATGACGCGGCCGAGAAGATCCAGACGGTCGGCGACGCGATCGGCTTCATCAAGAGCAACGCGAAGTCCTGATCCGGCTCTCTCTCTCCCGCAGGATGAAAGGCGCACGATGAGGCGCGTTGTCGTGACCGGCATGGGTATGGTGACGCCGCTCGGTGACGGCGTGGACACCAACTGGCGGCGCCTGCTCGCATCCGAGTCGGGCATCCGCTCCATCCAGTCTTTCGATGCCACGGATCTCTCGACCAAGATCGCCGGCGAGATGCCGCTGGGCGACAAGGCCAGCGGCCTCTTCAACGCCGATCTCTATGTCCTGCAAAAAGACCAGCGCAAGATCGACAAATTCCTGCTCTTCGCCATCGCGGCGGGCCAGCAGGCGGTCGAGGATTCGGGCTGGATGCCGCAGGACGACGAGGGGCGCAACCGCACGGGCGTGCTGATAGGCTCCGGTATCGGCGGTCTCGAGACGATCTATGAGACGTCGGTGACGTTGCTGCAGCGCGGTCCGCGGCGCGTCAGCCCGTTCTTCGTGACGGCGGCGCTGATCAACCTCGCCTCAGGCCAGGTCTCTATCAAGTTTGGCTTCAAGGGTCCCAACCATTCCGTCGTCACCGCCTGCGCCACCGGCGCGCATGCGATCGGCGATGCCGCGCGTCTCATTCAATGGGGCGATGCCGATGTGATGGTGGCGGGCGGCGCCGAGTCGGCGGTTTGCCGTCTTGGTATCGCGGGCTTCAATGCCTGCCGCGCTCTGGCGACGGCCTTCAACGACACGCCGACCAAGGCCTCGCGGCCCTGGGACAAGGGACGCGACGGCTTCGTCATGGGCGAGGGTGCGGGCTGCGTCGTGCTGGAAGAATACGAACACGCCAAGAAGCGCGGCGCCAAGATCTACGCCGAAGTCCTGGGCTACGGCCTGTCGGGCGATGCCCATCACATCACGGCTCCGGCCGAGGATGGTGACGGCGCGTTCCGGGCGATGAAGGCCGCGATGAAGCGCGCCAATATTCCCGTCGACCAGATCGACTACATCAACGCGCATGGCACTTCGACCATGGCCGACACGATCGAGCTGGGCGCGGTCAAGCGCGCCTTCGGCGAGGACGTGCACAAGCTCTCGATGTCCTCGACCAAGTCGGCGACCGGGCATCTGCTGGGTGCCGCCGGCGCCATCGAGGCGATCTACGCCATCAAGGCGATGAACGATCAGATCGTGCCGCCGACCCTCAATCTCGATGATCCCGACGAAGGCTGCGCCGATGTCGACCTGGTGCCGCACACGGCCAAGAAGCGGCAGGTGCGCTACGTTCTCAGCAACTCGTTCGGCTTCGGCGGTACCAACGCCTCGTTGATCCTCGGCCCCGTCTGACCGGCGAGGATTGATCCGTGGCCAGCTTTTTCCGCTGGGTCCTGTTTTTCCTCGTGCTGTTCGTGACGGTGATCAGCGGCGCGTTGATCGCCGGCCACCAGCTTCTGATCGCCGAGGGCCCGCTCGATACGGCCAAGAACGTCGTCATTCCGCGCGGTGCAGGTCCCGCCATCATGTCGCGCGTGCTGCACGAACAGGGCGTCATCCGCCATCCACAGCTCTTCCGCGTTGCCCTGATGATCGATCCGACCCCCAAGACCATCAAGGCGGGCGAATATGAAGTGCCGGCGCATACCAGCATGCAGGGGCTGGTCGACCTGCTGCAGACCGGCAAAGTCGTGCAGCGCCGCTTCACCGTGCCCGAGGGAACGACGACCTCCGAAGTCATCGAATTGCTGCGTAAGACCGAGGCGCTGTCAGGCGACGTCACGATCGACGTGAAGGAGGGCGATCTGCTGCCCGAAACCTATTTCTATTCGCGCGACGATACGCGCGACAGCGTGCTCTTGCGCATGAAGGAGGCGATGGAAAAGGCGCTCGACGAGGCCTGGCGCAAGCGGGCCGGCGGGCTTCCGTATGCCAACCGGCGCGAGGCGCTGACGCTGGCCTCGATCGTCGAGAAGGAAACGGCGGTGCCGGCGGAGCGCACCAAGGTCGCGGCCGTCTACATCAATCGCCTGCGCGCCAAGATGAAGCTGGAGAGCGATCCGACGACGATCTACGCCATCACCGGCGGCAAGGGCCCGCTCGGACGCGAGATCTCGCGTGCCGACCTGCAGAGCACCTCGCCCTACAATACCTACACGGCGCCAGGCCTGCCGCCGGGACCGATCGCCAATCCCGGCCGCGCCGCCATCCAGGCCGCGCTCAATCCGGCGCCGCGCGACCGCTCCCTCTTCTTCGTCGCCGACGGGCAGGGCGGTCACGTCTTCGCGCTCAATCTTCTCGAGCATCAGCGCAACGTCGCGCGCTGGCGCGAGATCCAGAAACAGAAGCAGGAGGCACAAGGGACCGCGCCGCAACCTGCCGTTCCACCGGCCGTTCCACCCAAGCCGTAGAGAATGCCGTTCCTTCCGGCATTGCTCGTCCTGGCGGTCCTTGGTCTGGCGATCGCCTGGTTTCTGCGCGCCAATCCGTCGAACCTGGCGCGCGTCATGCGGATTGCCTTCTTCGGCGTGGGCGCCATTGGCGCCGGTGGGTTGCTGATCTTCTTCCTGCGTTTCCTGCCCGGTCTGCTCCCCGAGTTGCTCGGACTGGCGGGCGTTGTCATCGCCGCGCTGATCGCGCGAGGACGTTCCCGCGTCGCGTCGGGCGGCTTCAGTTCGCCGGGCGCGGGACAGCGGACGGAAGTGCGGACGGCGTTTCTCGAAGCCTGGATCGATCACGGCAGTGGCGACGTGGGCGGCAAGGTGCTGCAAGGCCGCTTCGCCGGCCGCACGCTCGACGCCTTGGCCGATGGCGAACTGCTCGATTTGCACCGCGACTGTGTCGGCGATGGCGAATCCCTGCGGGTACTGGAGGCCTATCTCGACCGCCGTTTGGGTGGCGACTGGCGGCAACTCCAACAGGCGCCGCGCAACCCGCGGATCGACATGGACCGGGCAGAGGCGCTCGCGGTATTGGGCTTGGTGGAGAGTGCCAGCGAGGAGGAAATCCGCGCGGCGCATCGCCGGCTGATCCAGCGGGTTCATCCCGATGTCGGGGGCAGTGCCGACTTGGCGGCGCGCATAAACCGCGCCAAAGACGTTCTGATTACATCATGAAGTTCTTCCAATTCATTGATTTTGCTATATAATCCATCTTCAAGATATTGAAGGGTTCTCATGGCGCAACGCGTCCGCAAAGCTGTTCTTCCCGTCGCGGGTCTGGGGACCCGCTTCCTGCCCGCCACCAAAGCTATGCCCAAGGAGATGCTGACGGTCGTCGACCGGCCGTTGATCCAGTACGCGGTCGAGGAGTGCCTGGCCGCCGGCATCGAGGAATTCGTCTTTGTCACCGGGCGCAACAAGGGCGCGCTGGAGGATCATTTCGACTCGGCTTACGAACTCGAAGACACGCTGATGCAGCGTGGCAACAAGCAGGCCGAGCTGAAGCAGACCCAGGACGCCACCATCAAGGCCGGCAACGCCATCTTCACCCGCCAGCAAAAGCCGCTCGGTCTCGGCCATGCCGTGTGGTGCGCCCGCCACTGGATCGGCAACGAGCCCTTCGCCGTGCTGCTGCCCGACGAACTCACGATCGGCTCGCCGACCTGCACGGCGCAGCTCGTGGCCGCACATGAAAAGACCGGCGGCAATCTCGTGGCCGTCATGGACGTGCCGCGCGAACAGACCAAGAATTACGGCATCGCGGCCATAAAGGCAGAGAAGGACGGCATCGCCGAGATCACTGGCATGGTCGAGAAGCCCAAGCCGGCGGAGGCGCCCTCGACCCTGGCGATCATCGGCCGCTACGTCCTGCTGCCCGATGTCTTCGATCATCTCGACAAGCACGAGAAGGGGGCCGGCGGCGAAATCCAGCTGACCGACGGCATGGCCAAGATGATCGGCAACAAGCCCTTCCATGCGCTACGCTACGAGGGCCAGCGCTACGATTGCGGCAGCCGCCTCGGCTTCCTCGAAGCCAATGTGGCTGTCGCGCTGCACCGCGCCGATGCCGGCGCGGAAACGCGGGCGATGCTGAACCGCCTGCTGAAGGGCTGATACGATGCGTATTGCGATGATCGGTTCGGGGTATGTCGGCCTGGTGTCTGGCGCCTGCTTCGCCCAGTTCGGCCACGACGTGATCTGCGTCGACAAGGAAAAGGCCAAGATCGACAAGCTCAAGAAGGGCAAGATCCCGATCTTCGAGCCCGGCCTCGAGAAGCTGGTGGCCGACAACGTCAGGGCGGGCCGTCTCAATTTCACCGTCAACCTCAAGAAGGCAGTGGCCGAAGCCGATGCGGTGTTCATCGCCGTCGGCACGCCGACACGGCGCGGCGACGGTCATGCCGACCTGACCTACGTCTATGCCGCGGCCAAGGAGATCGCCGGTGCGCTGGACGGCTATACCGTCGTCGTCACCAAGTCGACGGTGCCGGTCGGCACCGGCCGCGAGGTCCATCGCATCATCCGCGAGACCCGGCCCAAGGCGCAGTTCGATGTCGCCTCGAACCCCGAGTTCCTGCGCGAGGGTGCGGCGATCGAGGATTTCATGAAGCCCGATCGCGTGGTGATCGGTGTCGAGAGCCAGAAGGCACGCGACGTGATGTCGGCGGTCTACCGGCCGCTCAACCTGATCCAGACGCCGATGGTCTTCACCAATATCGAGACGGCGGAAGTCACCAAATACGCCGGCAATGCCTTCCTCGCGACCAAGATCACCTTCATCAACGAAATCGCCGATCTCTGCGAGAAAGTCGGCGCCGATGTGCACGACGTGGCGCGCGGCATCGGTCTCGACGGCCGTATCGGCCGCAAGTTCCTGCATCCCGGTCCGGGCTTCGGCGGCTCGTGTTTCCCCAAGGATACGCTGGCGCTGGCCTATACGGCGCGCGAGGCCAAGTCGCCGCAGACCATCGTCGAGCAGGTCATCGAGGTGAACAACAGCCGCAAGAAGAAGATGGCGGAGAAGGTCATCGCCTTCTGCGGCGGCTCGGTGAAGGGCCAGACCATCGCCGTGCTGGGCCTCACCTTCAAAGCCAATACCGACGACATGCGCGACGCGCCGTCGCTCGACATCGTGCCGGCGCTGCAGAAAGCCGGCGCCAGGATCGTTGCTTTCGATCCCGAAGGCATGGGCGAGGCGGCAAAGCTGCTGAGGGGCATCACCTACGCCAAGACTGCTTATGGCGCCTGCAAGAATGCCGATGTGCTGGTCGTCATCACCGAGTGGCATGAATTCCGTGGCCTCGACGCGCGCCGCATCAAGAAGGAGATGCGCAAGCCGCGCATCGTCGACCTTCGCAACATCTTCAATCCCGAGGAAATGCGCGGGCTGGGTTTCGCCTATGACAGCATTGGCCGGCCCCAGCCTCGTTCCTGAAACCGCGCCTTCAACGTCCAAAGAATTCCTGGAGCTTTCATCATGGCGGCACATCGCTTCGACCCGACGATCCTACGCGAATACGACATCCGCGGCATCGTCGGCGGCACGCTGCATGCGGCGGACGCCCGCGCCATCGGCCGCACCTTCGGCACGCTGGTCCGTCGCGGCGGCGGCAAGCGTGTAGCCTTGGGCTATGACGGCCGTCTCAGTTCGCCGGAAATGTCGGCGGCCTGCATCGAGGGCCTGAACGCGGCGGGCTGCGACGTCGTCAATATCGGCCTCGTCGCCACGCCGATGCTTTACTACTCGGTCTATCACCTCGAGGCCGACGGCGGCATCATGATCACCGGCTCGCACAATCCGCCGGACTACAACGGCTTCAAGATGATGATGGGCAAGAAGTCGTTCTTCGGCGCCGACATCACCAAGCTGGGTGAGATGGCGGGCACGGGCGACTGGGAAGCGGGCACGGGCAAGACGGAGAAGAAGGATGTGCTGGCCGACTACGCCGCGCGCCTGCTCAAGGACGTGAAACCGGGCAAGAAGCTCAAGGTCGCCTGGGACACCGGCAACGGCGCCGTGGGTGTGTCGATCCATGCCGTGGTCGACAAGCTGCCGGGTACGCATTTCATCCTGAACGAGAAGGTCGACGGCACGTTCCCCTCGCATCATCCCGATCCGACCGTGCCGGAAAACCTCAAGCAGCTTCAGGCCCTGGTGGCCAAGGAAGGCTGCGACCTCGGCATCGCCTTCGACGGCGACGGCGACCGCATCGGCGCCATCGACGGCAAGGGCCGCATCCTGTGGGGCGACCAGCTTCTCGTGCTGTGGTCGCGCGACGTGCTGAAGAGCCATCCCGGCGCCACCATCATCGCCGATGTGAAGGCCAGCCAGGTGCTGTTCGACGAGATCGCCAAGGCCGGCGGCAAGCCGATGATGTACAAAACCGGCCATTCGCTGATCAAGAGCAAGATGGCCGAGATGGGCTCGCCGCTGGCCGGCGAGATGAGCGGGCACATCTTCTTCGCCGATACCTTCTACGGCTTCGACGACGCGCTTTATTGCGGCCTGCGCCTGCTCAATAT
The DNA here is from genome assembly GCA_038224985.1 of Reyranellales bacterium. GTDB lineage: Bacteria > Pseudomonadota > Alphaproteobacteria > Reyranellales > Reyranellaceae > Reyranella. The sequence goes on along the minus strand of JBBRFD010000106.1, from coordinate 6,176 downwards.
CGTGGCCAACAGCAGCGAAAGCCTCGCCGACATGCGCGACGGGCTGCCGCAACTCGTCAACACCCCGGAGCTGCGCTTCGAGTGCGACGACACCCGGAAGTTCCAGATCGTCGACGAGGTCAAGGCGCGGCTGAAGAAGGCCGGCGCCAAGGTCAACGACATCGACGGCGTGCGCGTGAACACCGCCGACGGCTGGTGGCTGCTGCGCGCCTCCAATACCCAGGCGGTGCTGGTTGCCCGTTGCGAGAGCACCGACGAGGCGGGGCTCGAAAGGCTGAAAGGCGACCTGCGCGCCGCACTTGCCGCCAGCGGTCTCACGCTGCCGGATGAATCGACCGCCAGCCATCACTGATGCGGTTCTTCTTCTACGGCACGCTGCTCGATCGTGACGTCATGGCGATGGTCATCGGCCGTCGCCTGCCGCCACAGGCCTTCGTGCCGGCGGGTTTGCCGGGCCATGCACGCCGCCGGGTGAAGGGGGCGACCTATCCCATCGTTATCCGCGATCCGCAGGGTGAGGTGCCGGGCGCCGTGGTGCGGGGCCTGAGCGCGCGCGACGTAGCCGAGCTCGCGGCCTATGAGGGCAGTGGCTACCGGATCGTGCCGCTCACGGTGAAGTGTGCTGGCGCGCGCACGACCGTGTCGGTCTTCGAGCCGATCGCCAGCAAGCTGCAGCCCAGTGGCGAACTATGGGATATCGTGAAGTGGCAGCAGCGTCACAAGCGCGGCTTTGTCGGCCGGCTGAAGAGATCGCCGTTCAACGGGCGCCCGGCGTATTCCAGGCGGTGACCTGCAGCGCCGAGCAGTAGATCTTCTTCTGCTCGAGTCTCTTGCAGCCGTCCGTCGCATCTTCCTGCGACAGGTTGGTGAGACGCGCACGATGGAAGGTCTTCTGCGCCATCTGCACTTCATCGACACTGACGGCGAGGCGTGAGCGCAGGTTGGGCAGCAGCGACGTGGCGCGCTCCAGAGCCGCCTGAGCGGCGCGCGAATCGCCGAACGATCCAACCTGAATGACCCAGCTACCGATCGGCAGGGTGTCGAGGGGCGTGGCAGCGGTCGTCGCTGCCGCGGGAACGACGGCGGCGGCGGCGGCCGGAGCGGGGGGCACCAGCGAAGCCACGGCGGGAGCGGCGGCCGGCGTCGTCGTCTGGGGCGTCGTCGCTCGGGGTGGCGTGGCGGCCAGGGGCGCCGGTTCGGGAAGAGCGGCGCCGGGAACGAAATTGGCGGCGGTATAGCGGGCACCGGGCGGCGTGCGGGCCGGCGACCAGCCGGCAACGCCGGCTTGTGGCGCGCTGACGAAGCTCATGTCCATCAGCTGGGCCATCAGCCTATCGCGGCCGAAGGCGGTGTCGCCGCCCATGACGACGCCGATCAGGCGGCGGCCGTCGCGCGTGGCCGACATCACGAGATTGTAACCGGAGGCGGCGGTGTAGCCGGTCTTAAATCCGTCGGCGCCGGCATAGGTCGCCAGCATGCGGTTGTGATTTTCCAGTGGCCGGCCCCGGTAGACGTAGGTCTGCACCGAGAACAGCGCGTAATAGTGCGGGAAGTCGCGCAGCAAGGCATGTGCAAGGCGGCTCATGTCACGCGCCGTCGTCACCTGCTCGCGGTTGGGCAGGCCCGAGGCATTGCGGAACAGCGTCGCCAGCATGCCGAGCTGCTTGGCCTTCTGCGTCATCTGCTTGGCGAAGCTGTCTTCGTCGCCGGCCATGGCTTCGGCCAGCACGACGGCGGCGTCATTGGCCGAGCGCGTCACCAGGCCCATCACAGCATCGCGCACCGTGAGCGTGCCGCCCAGCGGCGCGCCCATCTTGGTGGGCGAGGTATTGGCGGCGGCGAGCGACACCGGCATGACATCGCCCAGCGCCAGGCGCCCGCCGTCGAGCGCGGCGAAGGCCATGTAGAGCGTCATCATCTTGGTAAGCGAGGCGGGGTGGCGCGGCTCGTCGGCGCGGTCGTTGACCAGGTCGCGGCCGCTCGCGGCATCGACGATGAGATAGGAGTCCCTGGCGGCAACGCCGGGATTGGGCACCCAGGGTGCCGGGGCATGGATCGTCTGTTTCGCCGGCGCACGCGACGCCGCCCGCATCTGGGTCGATACGTTCTGGGCCTCGGCAGCGGAGGGCAGGACGACAGCGGTGGCGAACAGGCACGCGGCAAGACAGGATAGAACTGCCGCGCTTCGTGAGAAGAAGGGGATCATCTCAAAAAGCCATTACACTAGACGTGAATTTATGAGCCCAACCAACCGGTTAGACATTATTGCTGCTACTTTACTGAATATTGTGGCGGGATGCAACTTAACGCCGCCGCGCTGCTGTCACAGTTGGTTCGGAACATGCATCGGGATGTCTCTGGAGGGTTGGGATGAAGCGGAAATGGACGCTCACTATTGCGGCGGTGCTGGCGGCGGGTGGTCTTGCCGCCTGCGACATGCCGCTGGAACGCGCGGTCGAGACGCCGCTCGGCCGCTCGCTCAACTGGTTCGCCTATGTCGGCGGCGACGATATCCGTGCCGCCTGCTCTCCGCAGGGCCGCAGCCGCATCCGCCTCGTCTACAACGCCCTGTGGGAAGAGCAGGTGCGGACCTATGAAATCTTCCTGCAGCCCGACGGCACGGCGGGAGTCACCACGCGCGTGCTGGCCGACCAGGGCATCGTCACGAATATCCTGATCGACACCACGGGCAGCAACACGACGGCGGCGTGGAACACCCGGCGCGGCGAGCGCGTGCTGACGCGCGAGGAGAATAGCGGACTGATGGACCTGCTGCTGCAGAGCGCGGCCTTCGGTCCGCCCCGCGATGGCTTGCGCCTGCCCGACAACGATTTCTGGTGGACGGTCGCGTCCTGCCGCAAGGGTGTCTGGGGCTTCCAGGCGTATCATTACCCGACCGACGGCTTTGCCAATGCCCGCTTCATGGAGAGGGTACTGGCGCTGGACACCGTGCAGATACCGGTCAACCGGCCGCGCAAGCTCGAGCCTGCGGAATTGCGCCGCGATCCGCTGGCGCAGCCCGGCCGCGATCGCGCCAACCGCTGGATGCTGGTGGTGGGGACGGATGGGCTGCGGGCGAGGTAGCGTTTGGCCAAAGGCTACCTATATAGTTGAGGCAGATTAACAGGGGACCTATGGGTGCCTATGGGTTTGGGGCTTGAAGTGAACGAGTGGCGTCTGGGCGGACCGGGAGAACCCGGAGGGCCTCCAGGGGGACCACCGGAAGGACCGCCAGGCGGCCCGCCGAGGACGCCGCGTCGCGACGATGACGGCGGCGAGGGCGACCGCCGGACCGGCGCGCTGACGCTGACGCGCACGCGGACCAAGAAGCCTTCGATGTACAAGGTGCTGATGCTGAACGACGACTATACTCCGATGGAGTTTGTCGTCGATGTCCTGCAGCGAATCTTCCAGAAGACTCGCGACGAGGCGACGCAGGTCATGCTGCACGTCCACCAGAAGGGCGTCGGCATCTGCGGTGTCTATACCTACGAAATCGCCGAGACGAAGGTCACGCAGACCGTCGACTACGCGCGCAAGAACCAGCACCCGCTGCAATGCACGCTCGAGAAAGAGTGAGCGGCGGTAACGAGGCAAGGACGCAAGTAGAGTAGTTCGTTTTTCTCAATCGAGGTGGTTCGATGTCCATGTTGTCCAAGAACCTCGAGAAGTCCCTCCACCGCGCTTTCGCGCTGGCCGGCGAGCGGCAGCACGAATACGCGACGCTGGAACATCTCCTGCTGGCCATGACGGAAGACGAGGATGCGACGCCCGTCCTCAAGTCCTGCGGCGTCGATATCGACCGCCTGCGCCACGACCTGGAGACCTTCGTCGACAGCCGCCTGAAAGGCATCATCGCCCAGACTCCGAGCGAGCCGCTGCCGACCGCCGGTTTCCAGCGCGTCGTCCAGCGCGCCGCCGTCCATGTGCAGTCCTCGGGCCGCAAGGAAGTCACCGGCGCCAACGTCCTGATCGCGCTGTTCTCCGAACGCGACAGCCATGCCGTGTCGTTCCTCGAGAACCAGGGCATGTCGCGCCTCGACGCCGTCGACTACGTGAGCCACGGCAAGGCCAAGGCGCCCGGCCGCGCGCGCACCCGCCGCGTCACCGGCTCCGAGGAGGAGAACGGTGGCGAGCCCGCGGCCAAGCAGGGCAACGAGGCGCTGGCCGCCTATTGCGTCGACCTCAACCAGAAGGCCAAGGACGGCCGCGTCGATCCGCTGATCGGCCGCGAGCACGAGGTCGAGCGCACCATCCAGGTGCTGTGCCGCCGTACCAAGAACAACCCGCTCTATGTCGGCGAGCCCGGCGTCGGCAAGACGGCGATCGCCGAGGGCCTTGCGCGCAAGATCGTCGACGGTGAAGTGCCGGAAGTGCTGGCCGAGTCAGTCAGCTACTCGCTCGACATGGGCGCGTTGCTGGCCGGCACGCGCTATCGCGGCGACTTCGAGGAGCGGCTCAAGGCCGTGCTGACGGAGCTTAAGAAGAAGCCCAACTCGGTCCTCTTCATCGACGAGATCCATACCATCATCGGCGCCGGCGCGACCTCGGGTGGCTCGATGGATGCCTCGAACCTGCTCAAGCCCTCGCTTCAGTCGGGCGAGCTGCGCTGTATCGGCTCGACGACCTACAAGGAATACCGCAACCACTTCGAGAAGGATCGCGCGCTGGTCCGCCGTTTCCAGAAGATCGACGTGGAAGAGCCTTCGATCGACGACGCCTTCGAGATCATGAAGGGCCTGAAGCCGGTCTACGAAAAGCATCACCACGTGACTTACACCGACGACGCCATAAAGGCCGCCGTCGAGCTGTCGGCGCGCTACATCCACGACCGCAAGCTGCCCGACAAGGCGATCGACGTGATCGACGAAGTGGGTGCCGCCCAGATGTTGCACGCTCCGGACAAGCGCAAGCTGACGATCGAGGTCGCCGATATCGAGGATATCGTGGCCAAGATCGCCCGCATCCCGCCCAAGGCCGTCTCCAAGGACGACACCGAACTGCTGCGCAGCATCGACCGCGATCTTAAGACCGTGGTTTTCGGCCAAGACAAGGCGATCGACCAGCTCTCGGCCTCGATCAAGCTGGCCCGTGCCGGTCTGCGCTCGCCGGAGAAGCCGATCGGCAGTTACCTGCTGGCTGGCCCGACCGGCGTCGGCAAGACCGAGGTGACTCGTCAGCTGGCGAAGCTGCTCGGCCTCGAGCTGATCCGTTTCGACATGTCTGAATATATGGAACGGCACAGTGTCAGCCGCCTGATCGGCGCGCCGCCGGGCTATGTCGGCTTCGATCAGGGCGGCATCCTGACCGACAAGGTCAACCAGCATCCGCATTGTGTCGTGCTCTTCGACGAAATCGAGAAGGCGCATCCCGACGTCTTCAACGTGCTGCTGCAGGTGATGGATTACGGCAAGCTCACCGACCACAACGGCCGGACGGTGGACTTCCGCAACGTCATCCTGTGCATGACGACCAACGCCGGCGCCGCCGATCTCGCCAAGCCGGCGCTCGGCTTCGGCCGGGAGGCACGCCTCGACGAGGATGACGAGGCGATCATGCGGGTGTTCTCGCCGGAATTCCGCAACCGTCTCGACGCCACGATCAAATTCGCCAACCTCGGCCCCGAGTCGATGGGCAAGGTGGTCGACAAGTTCGTGAGCGAGTTGGAAGTGCAGCTGGCCGACCGCAAGGTCTTCATTGAACTGAGCGACGGCGCGCGCCGCTGGCTGGCGGAGAAGGGCTACGATCGCCTGTTCGGCGCCCGGCCTCTGGCCCGCATCATCCAGGAGTACGTCAGCAAGCCGCTCTCCGAGGAGCTGCTGTTCGGCAAGCTGGCGCATGGCGGCACGGTCCGCGTCGATACCGAAGGCGAGGGCGCCGGGCAGAAACTCAGCTTCGTCTTCCTGCCGCCGGAGCGTGACGCCCTGCCGCCGCCGGCCAGCCAAGAACCCGTGATGGCGGGGTGATCCGCCCGCTCTGGCTTGCCTTCCGGGCGGCGTTCCTCGCGACCGCCGTCTTCTGGGCCGCGACCTACATCGTCGAGCGGGCCGGCTGGCAGGTGCCGCTCGGCCTGACCCAGCAGGCCGTCTTCTTCGTGGTGTTCTTCTTCGGTGTGCTGATGTTCGAGAAGAAATGAGGCCTCAGGCCTCGTTCTCTTTCTTGAACGGTGAGAACTG
>JBBRFD010000105.1:0-16047 GCA_038224985.1 Reyranellales bacterium | reverse complement strand
GATGCACGTTGTGTGTCAGGTGGTCGATATAGGTGAGGCCGACGCCCGTGGGATTGTGATCGATGCCCGGCAGAAATTCGAAATCAACGTCGTAGATGCTGCCGCGCTGGCCATAGCGGTCGACCAGATAGATCAGCGAATCGCCGATGCCCTTGATCGCCGGAATGTTGAGCTCCATCGGCCCGACCTTGTTCTCGACGCCCCAGGCGCCGAGCGACAGCGCCCGCTTGTAGGCACGGGCGGCATTCTTCACACGAAAGGCGATGGCGCAGACGCTGGGCCCGTGCACGCGGGCGAAGCCCTGTGCGAAGCTCTCGGGCTCGCCATTGACGATGAAGTTCACGTCGCCCTGGCGGAACAGCGAGACATCCTTGGAGCGGTGCCGGGCCACGCGCAAGAAGCCCATGCTTTCGAACAGGGCGCCGAGGGCTGCGGGATCAGGGGCGGTGTATTCGACGAATTCGAAGCCGGTGGTGCCCATCGGGTTGATGGCATCGGCTTCGAAGGTTTTCGGGTCGGCAATCGTCGTCATGTTTGACCTCCCGGCTTAATTAGTTTCATATGTAACTATTATGCCGAACTCTTTGCAAGCCCTCGAGTTGGAGAATTTTCTCCCCTACCGGCTCTCGGTACTGGCCCAGATCATCTCCGAATCGCTGCACGATCTTTACGCCGGCCCCTATGGCCTCAGTGTCACGCAATGGCGGGTCATGGCGGCCTTGGGCGGCTTCGCGCCACTCACCGCTTCAGAGGTGGGACAGCGCATCGTCATGGACAAGGTGGCCGTCAGCCGGGCCGTCGCCGGCCTGATGAAGCGCGGCCTGATCGAACGGGCGACCGACCAGGCCGACCGCCGTCGGGCCTCGTTGAAGCTGAGTGACCTTGGCAAAGCCATGCACGCCCAAATCGTGCCGCTGGCGCAGGAGTATGAGGAAAGTCTCTACCGGGCGCTGACCGCCAAGGAGCGCCAGACCTTCAACAGCCTGTCGGATCGGCTGTTTGCGCATGCCAAGGGGTTGCGTGCTATAAGGCCGCCAAGACACGATATCTAGGGAGGAAGGCGTGGCCGCTAAGGCCGCCCGGCGCTCATCGGCTCTCAAGCCGGTACTGGTGCTCAACGGGCCAAATCTCAACATGCTGGGCAAGCGGCAACCGGAAATCTATGGCCGGGAGACGCTGGCGGACGTCGAAAAGGCGTGTCGCACCGAAGCTGCACGCCTCGGGCTCAAGGTCGAATTCGGCCAGAGCAACCACGAAGGCGTGCTGGTCGACCGGATTCAGGAGGCCCGCGAGCGGAATTCCGGCATCCTGATCAACGCCGGTGCGTATACCCATACATCGGTGGCGCTGCTGGATGCCCTGAATGCCGCCGAACTGCCGGTCATCGAGGTCCATATCTCGAACATCTACAAACGTGAAAGCTTCCGCCATCACTCCTATATAAGTCCGGCTGCAGTCGGGGTGATCGCGGGATTGGGAATTCAGGGCTATGTGGTGGCCCTGCAGGGACTGGCGCGCCTTCTGGAGCGCTGACATCATTCGGGAGCGCCGCGATGGCAAAATTCGAGATGGATACCGAGTTTATCGCCAAGCTGGCGGAGATCCTCGAAAAGACCCAGCTCGGCGAGATCGAGATGGCTGATGGCGAGCGCCGCATCCGTGTCGCCCGGCCGACCGTGACCTATGCCGCCCCCTCCTACTCTGGATCGCCGGCGATGGCTGCACCGGCTGCCGCGCCGATTGTGGCCGCAGGCCCCACTCCGGTTGCCGCGCCCGCCGATGCCGCCAAGCATCCCGGCGCCGTGAAGTCGCCGATGGTCGGCACCGCTTATCTTTCGCCGGAACCCGGCAAGCCCGCTTTCGTCCATGTCGGCGACAAGGTCATCAAGGGCCAGACACTGGTCATCATCGAAGCCATGAAGACCTTCAACCCGATCAAGGCTCCCGCGGCCGGCACCGTGGTGCAGATTCTGATCGAGAACGCCCAGGCGGTGGAATTCGGCGAACCCATGATGATCGTCGAGTAGCGGCGGGTGCCGATGTTCGACAAGGTCCTGATCGCCAACCGCGGCGAAATCGCGCTTCGTATCCATCGTGCCTGCCGCGAGATGGGCATCCAGACCGTGGCGGTTCATTCGACCGCCGACAGCGACGCCATGCATGTCCGCCTGGCCGACGAATCGGTCTGCATCGGCCCGCCGCCGGCGCGCGACAGCTACCTCAATATTCCGGCGATCCTGTCGGCCGCGACTATCGCCGGCGTCGACGCCATCCATCCCGGCTACGGCTTCCTGTCGGAGAACGCCCGCTTCGCCGAAGCGGCCGAGGCCCATGGCTTCACCTTCATCGGTCCGACGCCCGAGCATATCAGCATGATGGGCGACAAGATCGTGGCCAAGCAGACGGCGAAGGAACTCGGCCTGCCGCTGGTGCCCGGCTCGCCCGGACCGGTCGATTCGGTCGAGGAAGTCATCACCCTCGGCGAGCAGATCGGCTGGCCTGTCCTTATCAAGGCGGTCGCTGGCGGCGGCGGACGCGGCATGAAGGTTGTCGACGGCCCGGACGCGGCGGCGGAAGCCTTCTCGCTCGCCCGTGTCGAGGCCAAGGCGGCCTTCAGCAACGACTCGGTCTACCTCGAAAAATACCTGCCCCGCCCGCGCCATATCGAGATCCAGGTGCTGGGTGACGGGCGCGGCGAAGGCATTCATCTGGGCGAGCGCGACTGTTCGCTGCAGCGCCGTCACCAGAAGGTACTGGAGGAATCGCCCTCGCCCGCGCTGAACGTCGAGCAGCGTAGCCGGATCGGCGAGCTGGCAGCCGCGGCCGTGCGCAAGCTCAAGTATCGCGGCGCCGGCACCATGGAGTTCCTGTTCCAGGACGGCGAATTCTACTTCATCGAGATGAATACCCGCCTGCAGGTCGAGCATCCGATCACCGAAGCGGTCACCGGCATCGACCTGGTGCGCGAGCAGATCCGCATCGCCGCCGGCGCGCCGCTGGGCCTGTCGCAGAAGGACATCGTTATCCAGGGCCACGCCATCGAGTGCCGCATCAATGCGGAAAACCCCGAGACCTTTGTGCCCTGCCACGGCCGCATCGAGGACTATCATCCGCCGGGCGGGCTGGGCGTGCGCGTCGATTCCGGCCTCTACACCGGCTACGTCATCCCGCCTTACTATGATTCGATGGTGGCCAAGCTGATCGTCAGTGGGCCGACGCGCAACGAATGCCTGATGCGGCTGCGCCGTTCGCTCGAAGAGTTCGTGATCGGCGGCATCGAAACGACCATTCCGCTGCATCGCCGCATCGTCGGCGAACAGGCCTTCATCGACGGCGACTACGACATCCACTGGCTGGAGAAGCTGGTCGGCCTCAAGAAATAGGCGCGATGCTGGAGATCACGCCCGACCTCCTGCTCAAGGCCTATCGCATCGGCGTTTTCCCCATGGGCGAACGCCGCGACGATCCCAAGCTCTATTGGCTCGACCCCCAGCACCGCGCCGTGCTTCCGCTCGACGGCTTCCATTTGCCCAAGCGTCTCGCCCGCACCGTGCGTTCGGGGCAGTTCGAGGTCACCGCCGATACCGACTTCGCCGGTGTCATGCGCGCCTGCGCCGAGCCTCGCCCCGGCCATCCCGAGAGCTGGATCAACGAACCGATCATCGATCTCTACACCGAGCTCCATGCCAGCGGACATGCCCACAGCGTCGAATGCCGCACGGACGGCAAGCTGGTGGGCGGGCTCTATGGCGTAACCGTGGGTGCGGTGTTCTTTGGCGAGAGCATGTTCAGCCGGGTACGCGATGTGTCGAAGGTGGCGCTGGTCCATCTGGTCGCCCGGCTGATCAAGGGCGGCTTCCGGCTGCTCGACTGCCAGTTCATGACCGAGCATCTGCGCGCCTTCGGCGCCATCGAGATCCCGCGCGACGATTTCCGCGGATTGCTGGCCGATGCGATCGACCAGCCGGCCGACTTTCAGCGCGAGCTGGGCGGTGACGATCCCTGCGACCTGGTGCAGCCCAGCACCCGCACGTCGTAGACGCCGTGATCGAGCGCCGAGAGCGACGGCGACGAGGCGAACATCCAGCCGGCGAAAAGCTTTTCCTCGGCCTGACCCGGCTTATGGTCGACGATGGTGAGATAGGCCACAGACTCGGGCGGTGCTTCCGGGATATTGACCAGGCACTCTCCGACGGCGATCTCGAGCGTACCCAGCCGCGTGGTCTCGCCCACGGGTGCCATGAGGCGCTGGGTGCGTGCCGTTACCTTGTCGAGGCCCTGCAATTCGACCACGCGCTTGCCCGGCGCTTCGGGCATGGAGCGCAGGTTGGCGTTGTCGGAACGCGGCGGCAGGGCCAGACGCGGCGGTGCCTGCGCAAATGAGGGCGCCAAGGCGGCATTCGCACCGGCAAGCAGCAAGACCAGCCCGAGAAGCGACCGCACGTTCAGCTTTTTTTGCCGTGAGGCGCCGACAGGCCGTCTATCAGCTGGTGAAGGGCCGTCTTGATCTGTTCCGCGTCGCATCCCATCAAAACTCCGTCCTCCAGCGCATCGGCGCAGAGGCTCTCGATTTCCTGGATGTTCTGATTGAGGACTTTGATTTTTTCGAGGCAGGACACCGGCTTGCCATCCGACTGGCGCCATACCGGCGGTGTCTTGGGATCGCGCGCGCCCATGGTGGTCCCTACTTCTGTCCCGTGCCGCCGAACATGAACTTGGCGATCAGCTCGCTGAGCGGGATGGCGCCCTGCGTCTTGCTGATCTCGCCACCGCCCTTGAGGAAACGGTCGTTGCCGCCCGGTTCGAGCACGATGACCATGCCGCCCAGCAGCGACTCGCTCACGATCTTGGCGTTGGTGTCGAGCGGCAGCTTGACGTCGGAGGCCACCGCCATGCGCACGATGGCCTGGTAGGTCTTGGGATCGAGGTCGAAGCCGGTGACGGTGCCGACCTTGACGCCGCTCAGCGTCACATCGGCGCCGCGCTTGAGGCCGTCGATGCGGTCGAAGCGGCCGACGATTTCATAACCGCCCGGTCCGCTGCGGTCCGATTTGGAGAAGGCATAGAAGACGAACAGACCGGCCACGACCAGAACCAGCGCGCCAATGATCGTCTCGACGATGTTGCGGCCCACTCGATTTATCCCCCCGCTCGATCCGCTCAGGTACCCGGCCGCCACGCCTCGTAGGGCGCTTTCGGCTTCTCGCCTTTGGACAATGTGCTGCCCGGCGGACGGTAGGCGCGATCGGTGCCGCTCAAGTTACGCACATGATCTTTTTGTCAGGCCTGGCGCGGCATGCCGCCCGCAGGCGGCAAATCGTTGGTCGTGTAGTGCATCCAGCCATGCCAGTCCGGCGGCACACGCGAGGCTTCGGCTTCACCGTTGTAGATCACCCAGCGCTTGCGTCGAACGCCCGGAGTCACGCGCTTGTCCTGGTAGTAGCGATTGCCTTCGGAGTCAGTCCCTACAAGCTCGCCGCGCATCATCGTGAAGATTTTTGTGCCGAAGGTCATGCATCAACCAGGTGTTTGAAAACCATCGCGCCGCTTGTACGCGTGCACTCAACAGCACGCAACGCGACCCTATAAAAGCAGCGATGAACACCGTTCGTCATCATGCGAGTCCGTCGATTCGGGGTGCTGTTGCCATCTTGCATCATCTAGTACCATCAACACCTTGGTCTACAAAATGTAGTTGCGCACACAAGATTTTGTAATTTACTATCCTTCTGTGCCCATATGTGTGCTCGCCTCTGTCGAGCACAGCCCGCGAATTTTCGAAATGACGGGCGATGGGCGGGGGATCTTCGATGCGGCTTGAGCGCCGGTACACGCAGGGAGACAAGTCGCCATTCACGGCGATGGCTTTCCGCGTCGCCGACTCCGAGATCCGCAATCCCGACGGTTCCATCGTATTCCAGCTTAATGACATTGATGTGCCAGAGCACTGGTCGCAGGTCGCGACCGATGTCATGGCGCAAAAGTATTTCCGCCGCGCCGGTGTCCCCGCCCGCCTGAAGAAGGTGGTCGAGAGCGACATGCCCGCTTGGCTGTGGCGCTCCATCCCCGATGCCGAAGCGCTTGCCGCCCTGCCGGAAGACCAGCGTGTCGGCGGCGAACGCAGCGCCGCGCAGCTTTTCCACCGCATGGCCGGGGCCTGGACCTACTGGGGCTGGAAGGGCGGCTATTTCGACAGCGAAGACGACGCTCGCACCTTCTACGACGAACTCTCCTTCATGCTGGCGGCGCAGATCTGCGCGCCCAACTCGCCGCAGTGGTTCAACACCGGTCTGCACTGGGCCTATGGCATCGACGGTCCGGGTCAGGGTCACTGGTTCGTCGATCACCGCGACGGCATGGCCTATCCCTCGACCTCGGCCTATGAGCGTCCGCAACCGCATGCCTGCTTCATCCAGAGCGTCGCCGACGACCTGGTGAACGAAGGCGGCATCATGGACCTGTGGCTGCGCGAGGCGCGGCTCTTCAAATACGGCTCGGGCACCGGCTCCAATTTCTCCCGCGTGCGTGCCGAGGGCGAGAAGCTCTCCGGCGGCGGCAAGTCCTCGGGCCTGATGTCCTTCCTCAAGATCGGCGACCGTGCGGCGGGCGCCATCAAGTCGGGCGGCACGACACGGCGGGCGGCCAAGATGGTCGTGGTCGATGTCGATCATCCCGATGTCGAGGAATTCATCGACTGGAAGATGTTGGAAGAGCAGAAGGTGGCGGCCCTCGTCGCCGGTTCCCGGCTCGCCAACCGCCATCTCAATGCCATCATGCGCGCCTGCCTGGACGATGGCGTCGAAGGCGATGCCGCCTTCGATCCGAAGCAAAACGCCAAGTTGCGCCGCGAGATCGTGGCGGCCCGCCAGGCTGAGCTGCCGGAAAACTACATCCAGCGCGTCATCCAGTTCGCGCGCCAGGGCTACCGCCATATCGAATTCCCGACCTTCGACACGGATTGGGAATCCGAGGCCTATCGCTCGGTTGCCGGCCAGAATGCCAACAATTCGGTACGCGTCACCGACCGGTTCCTGCGTGCCGTCGAGGCCAACGACGACTGGGCGCTGACCGAACGCACGACCGGCAAGACCGCCAAGACCGTGAACGCCCGCATGCTGTGGGACCGCGTCGCCGAAGCCGCCTGGCACTCGGCCGATCCCGGCGTGCAGTTCGACACCACGATCAACGACTGGCACACCTGCCCTGCCTCGGGTCGCATCAACGCCTCGAACCCGTGCTCGGAATACATGTTCCTCGACGACACGGCGTGCAATCTGGCCTCGCTCAACCTGATGCGGTTCCGCGAGTCCAGTGGCAATCTCGATGTCGCCGGCCTCGAACATGCGACGCGCCTGTGGACCGTCGTACTCGAAATCTCCGTGATGATGGCGCAGTATCCGTCACGCACCATCGCCGAACGCTCCTACGAATACCGCACGCTGGGCCTCGGCTACGCCAATCTTGGCGCGCTGCTGATGGCCTCGGGCTTCAGCTACGACAGCAAGGAGGGCCGCGCCATCGCCGGCGCCGTCGCCGCCGTCATGACCGGGACCGCCTATGCTACCTCTGCCGAGATGGCCAGGTTCATGGGCCCCTTCCCCGGCTACAAGACGAACCGCACCGATATGCTGCGGGTCATCCGAAATCACCGCCGCGCCGCCTATGGCGACGTCGCGGGCTACGAGGCGCTGGCGATCGCACCGGTGCCGCTCGACAACGCAAACTGCCCCGATGTGCTGCTGACCGCCGCGGCCCGCCGCGTCTGGGATCGCGCCCTCGAGCTGGGCGACCAGCACGGCTACCGCAATGCCCAGGTCTCCGTGATCGCCCCCACCGGCACGATCGGCCTGGTGATGGATTGCGACACCACCGGCATCGAGCCCGATTTTGCTCTCGTGAAGTTCAAGAAGCTCTCGGGCGGCGGATTCTTCAAGATCATCAACCAGACCGTGCCGTTAGCCCTCAAGACTCTGGGCTATGACGAGGTCACGGCGGCCCGCATCGTGGCACATGCCCTCGGCAACGGCTCGCTGAAGAACGCGCCTGCGATCAACCACGAGACGCTCGCCGTCCGCGGCTTCGACGAGGCGACGCTCGATCGCATCGAGAAATCGCTGGCGACCGCCTTCGACATCCGCTTCGTCTTCTCGCGCTATACGCTGGGCGACACTTTCTGCCGCGACACGCTGGGCCTCGATGACACCGCCCTGGCCGATCCGAAGCTCGACGTGCTGGCCCGCCTGGGTTTCTCCAAATCCGATGTCGCCGCTGCCAATATCCATGCCTGCGGGACCATGTCCCTCGAAGGCGCGCCGGAACTCAAGGCGTCGCATCTCTCGGTCTTCGACTGCGCCAATCCCTGCGGCCGCGACGGCACGCGCTCGCTCTCGGCCGAAAGCCATATCCACATGATGGCCGCGGCGCAGCCCTTCATCAGCGGCGCCATTTCCAAGACCATCAACATGCCGAACGCGGCTCTGGTCGAAGATTGCCGCAAGGCCTACGAACTCTCCTGGAAGCTCGGTCTCAAGGCCAATGCGCTCTACCGCGACGGCTCCAAGCTCTCGCAGCCGCTGTCGGCCATGGCGATCGGCGAAGACAGAGCCGCCAACGACGATCTCGCCGAAATGAGCCCGGCCGCCCGCGCGCCGATCATCGCCGAGCGGATCGTGGAACGCATCGTCGAGCGTGAAGTGCAAGGCCGCCGCGAGCGCCTGCCACAGCGCCGCAAGGGCTATACGCAAAAGGCCGTGGTCGGCGGCCACAAGGTCTATCTGCGCACCGGCGAATACGAGGACGGACGGGTCGGAGAGATCTTCGTCGACATGCACAAAGAAGGCGCGGCCTTCCGCAGCCTGATGAACAATTTCGCCATCGCCATCTCGATCGGCCTGCAATACGGCGTGCCCATCGAGGAATTCGTCGAGGCCTATACTTTCACGCGCTTCGAGCCCTCGGGCGTGGTCGAGGGCAACGACGCGATCAAGATGTCGACGTCGGTGCTCGACTACATCTTCCGCGAACTCGCGATCTCCTATCTCGGCCGCAACGACCTGGCGCATGTCGAGCAGGCGGATCTTCGCCCCGACGGCGTCGGCCGCGGCGAGATCCAGGCTGAACTTTCAGGCTCCGGCACGGCGGCGGCGCAAGCTGCCGCGGTCGCGGTCAGCCGCATCGCCAGCGTCGGCTATGTGCGCAGCAATCTCTATGTTTTGAACGGCCGGATGGCTGGCAATACCGCGATCGCCGAGGCGATCGTTGCCGGACCCGAGCCTATCGGACTGACGGACGGCCCAGCCGTCGCTACGGCACTTCGTGCCAATGCGGCCGTCGTCGGCGTCGCGGTCGGACCCGCACCGTCCTCGTCCCTTGGATTCGCCCTCGAGGCGAAGCTCAAGGGATACGAGGGCGATGCTTGTCCGGAATGCGGCAACTTCACCCTGGTCCGCAATGGGACGTGCCTCAAATGCACGACTTGCGGCGGCACCACGGGATGCAGTTGAGCATGTGTGGCGGGCGTAATGCGTACAATAGGGGTCCCAGCGGTTGGGTTCCTCACTTCTAACCATAGGAGACAGTCATGGCTGCCAAGAAAAAGGCTGCGAAGAAAAAGGCTGCTAAGAAGAAGAAGCAGTAAAATAAAGGATAGGGCGTAGCCGGCGTTCGCGCTGGCTGCCCAAACGCCTTTCGGCCTCCAGTGGGCGCCCTCACGGGTTCCACTGGAGGCCACCTTGAATTCATACGAGATTTACAAGGGATGCTGCCTTCGTTCGCGAAGGTGCATGAGGCGCAACTGATGATGGTCCGGCATACCTTCGGGTGGGCCGGACTTTTTTTTTCTTCTGCCTTGATCAGGCCGGGTTCCCCGCCTAAATCCTGCGGATGAATACTGACCAGTCAGTCAATATCTCGCCCAGCGAGAACCTCGCCGACAGCCCGAACCGGGTCCGCCGGCCGGAAAACCGCGCCCCGGAGATCGCCCGGGCAGCGCTTGAGCTGTTCGTCACCAAAGGTTTCGCTGCCACCAAGCTCGAGGATGTGGCCAAGGCTGCGGGTGTCAGCAAGGGCCTCCCCTACGTCTACTTCAAGAACAAGGATGAGCTCTTCAAGGCGGTAATCGTCGAGGCCATCGGCGGGCCGATCGCGCGGGCCGGTGAAATGGTCGACCGTTTCGAAGGCACGACCGAGGAGTTGTTGCGTGCGCTGGTCGCGAAGTTCCGCGAATTCGCCGAGAGCCCGCTGGGCGGCGTGATCAAGCTGATCCTGGCCGAGGCCGGCAACTTCCCCGATGTCGCCCGCTTCTTCTGCTCCGACTTCGACCTGCGCGGCCGCGCCCTCTTCGCCCGAATGATGCAACGCGGCATCGCCAGCGGCGAATTCCGCCCGGTCGACGACATCGACATGACCGCCATCATTCTCGCGCAGCCCTTGGCCATGCATTCGGTCTGGCTGCGCTCGCTCGCGCCCTATGACGAGAAGAAGCGCGACAACAACGATTTCTACGCCGCCTATATCGACTTCGTCCTCAAGGGACTCCGACCATGATCAGCAAGCGCAAGACCTTCGTCCTCCTCTCCTCGGCGGCCGCCATCGTCGTCGGTGGCGCCTTCGTCTGGCACACCAGCCGAGGCCTTGGCGCGCAGACCGCCGCCAGCGACAAGGCCAGGATCGCCGCCGTCGCCGAGCGCCCGCTCGAGCTGATCCCGGCCGAGCTGCACACCATCAAGTCGCGCGGCCTGGTCGACACGGTGCGCTTCACCGGCGCCACCCAGCCGATCGATCAGACGGTCGTGAAGGCGCGCGTTTCCGGCCGCCTCGCCGAGGTGCTGGTGCGCGAGGGCGACAAGGTCGCCAAGGGCCAGGTCCTGGCCCGCTTCGAGACCACCGAGCTGCAGGCCAAGGTCAACGAGCGCCAGTCGGCCGTCGAGGGCGCCCGCGCCGACGCGCGCTGGACGACCCGCGACCGCGCCGACAAGGAGCAGCTTGCCTCGCGCAACATCGTCTCGCAATCCGCCGCCGACCAGGCGCGCTCGACCGCCGAGAGCAAGGCGTCCATGGTGGCGGTGGGCGAAGCCCAGCTCGAGGTCGCGCGCAAGAACCTGGCCGATGCCGAAGTCGTGGCGCCGTTCGACGGCGTGGTCGGCGAGCGCATCGCCAACCAGGGCGAGTCGCTGTCTATCGACGGCAAAATATTGGCACTGCTCGACACCAGCCGTGTCGAGATCGCCGCCCAAATGCCGGCCGCCGACGTCGTGCGCCTGCGCATCGGCCAGGCCGCCACGGCCACGCTCGAAGGCTTCGGCGACAAGCCCTTCAAGGGCCAGATCACCCGCATCAGCCCGACCACGCAGGCCGGTTCGCGCTCGATACCCGTCTATGTCGAGATCCTCGACCGCAACGAGGGCCTGCGCGGCGGGTTGTTCGGCATGGGCACCGTCACCGTGATGGAAAAGAGCCATGCACTGGCCGTCCCGGCCGCCGCCCTGCGCAAGGATGGCGAGGGCGACTATGTGCTGGCCGTCGAAGCCGACGCGCTGGTGCGCAAGCCCATTGGCGCCGTCCGCACCTGGTCGCGCGGCGAACTGGTCGAAGTGAAGGGCCTCGCCGAGGGCATGATCGTCGTGGCCGCTCCCCTGCCCGGCCTCAAGGCCGGCCAGAAGGTCAAAATGGTCGAGAACCGGTAGGCCGCCGCCATGAAACTCACCCAGATCGCCGTCGACAATCCGGTCTTCGCCGCCATGATGATGGTGGCGCTGCTGGTGATGGGCCTGTTTTCCTATCGCCAGCTCGGCATCGACCAGTTCCCCAATGTCGACTTCCCCATCGTCGTCGTCACGACCGACTATCCCGGCGCCTCGCCCGAGACGGTCGAGAGCGAGATCAGCCGCAAGATCGAGGAAAGCGTCAACGCCATTGCAGGCCTCAAGACGCTGACGTCGCGCTCTCTGGAAGGCCGTTCGATCGTCATCGCCGAGTTCGAATTGTCGGTGCCCTCGGCGCTGGCCACCCAGGACGTGCGCGAGAAGGTCGGCCAGGTCCGCGCCACCTTCCGCACCGACATCAAGGAGCCGCTGATCCAGCGCTTCAATCCGGACGACCAGCCCATCGTTTCGGTCGCCGTGCGCTCCGACGTCCGCGCCGTGCGCGACCTCACCACCCTCGCCGACCAGTTGATCGTCAAGCGCATCCAGACGGTGCGCGATGTCGGCCGTGCGACCATCGCCGGCGGCGTCAAGCGCCAGATCAACATCGAACTCGATCCCGAGCGCATGCAGGCGCTGCGCGTCGGCGTCAACGACATCATGACGGCGGTGAAGAACGAGAATCAGAACTTCCCCGCCGGCAACGTAGCGCGCGGCAACGACGACCGCGTCATCGAAGTCACCAGCCGCGTGGCCGAGCCCGGCAATTTCGCCGACCTGATCGTGGCCCGCCGTGGCAATGCCCCCGTCTATCTGCGCCAGGTCGCATCGGTGGTCGACGGCCAGCAGGAACTCGACAGCGTCGCCACCCTGAACGGCGTGCGGGCGCTGGCCATCGACGTCGTGAAGACACAGGGCTCCAACACCATCCAGGTCGCCAAGGGCGTGCGCGACGCCGTGGCCGAGCTGCAAAAAATCCTGCCTTCCGACGTCAAGATCGACATCGTGCGCGACAGCTCGCGCGGCATCCAGAACTCGGTCAACAACGTGCAGCGGACGATGATCGAGGGCGGATGCCTGACCATCGCCATCGTCTTCCTGTTCCTGCATTCCTGGCGCAGCACGATCATCACCGGCCTTGCTTTGCCGATCTCGGTCTTCGGCGCCTTCATGGTCATGGCGGCCTTCGGCTTCACGCTGAATGTGTTGACGCTGATGGCCCTCAGCCTCGCTATCGGCATTCTGATCGACGATGCCATCGTGGTGCGCGAAAACATCATGCGCCATATCGGCTTTGGAAAATCGCACCGCCAGGCCGCCATCGACGGCACCAACGAGATCGGCCTCGCCGTGCTGGCGACCACGTTGTGCATTGTCGCGGTCTTCCTGCCGGTCGCCTTCATGGGCGGCATCATCGGCCGCTTCTTCTTCCAGTTCGGCGTCATGGTGACGGCGGCGGTGATGATCTCGCTCTTCGTCTCCTTCACCCTCGACCCGATGCTGTCCTCCGTGTGGTACGACCCGCAGGCCCATGGTACCGGCCGCTTCGCCCGCATCGTCAATGCCGGCCAGGACCGCGCCATCGCGATTTACCGCGCCATCCTCGGCTGGGCGCTGCGCTGGCCCAAAGTGACGCTGCTGATCGCCCTGCTGACCTTCATCGGCAGCTTTGCGCTCCCCCGCTTCATCGGCTTCGAGTTCGTGCCCCAGGCCGATCTCGGCGAGCAGGTGGTGCTGGTGGAGACGCCGGTCGGCTCATCGCTGGAATACACCGAAGCCAAGCTGCGCCAGGTCGAGGCGGCGGTCCGCGAGTTTCCCGAGGTCGACTACACCTACGGTGCGGTCAATACCGGCTATGCCAACGGCAAGAACCAGGCGAGCCTCTACCTGCGCCTCAAACCGCTCACGGACCGCAAGCGCTCGCCCGCCGACCTGGCGCAGCCGATCCGCGACCGTCTCGCCAGCATCCCGGGCATTCTCGTGTCGATCAGCATTCCGGGCGGCCCAGGCGGCGGCGTGCAGAAACAGATCCAGCTCTCGCTGCAGGGCCCCGACACGGCCGTCCTCGACCGCCTCTCGCAGGAAGTTATGGCGCGCGCCGCCGGTATCCGCGGAATGGTCGATCTCGACCGCAACCTCAAGGCCGCCAAACCGATGCTCTCGGTGCGCCTGCGCCGCGACGCCGCCTCCGACCTCGGCCTGGGCTCGATGGCCGTGGCGCAGTCGCTGCGTCCGCTCTTCGCCGGCGACGAGACCAGCCTGTGGCGCGCACCCGACGGCGAGAACTACACCGTCATGGTCCGCCTGCCGGCCGACGACCGCACCGGCGTAGCCGACCTGCAGCGCGTCTGGTTCACAGCCGGCAACGAGCCCGGCGGCATGCCGCGCATGGTCCATGTCGCCCAGGTCGCCGACATCGTGAACGATACCGGCGCCTCGCAGATCAACCGCCGCGACCTCAACCGCGAGGTCCAGATCACCGCCAACGTCCATGGCCGTTCGACCGGCGAGGTCAGCGCCGACCTGCAGAAGATCCTGACCGAGACCAAACTGCCGGCCGGCTACCGCTTCGTCTTCGGCGGCTCGACCAAGGACATCAACGAGAGTGCTGCCTATGCCGGCCAGGCGCTGCTGATGGCCGTCATCCTGATCTATCTGATCCTGGCCTCGCAGTTCGGCAGCTTCCTGCAGCCCATCGCCATCATGATGTCGCTGCCGATGTCGCTGATCGGCGTGTTCCTCGGCCTGCTGATCGCCGGCACCACGCTCAACATCTTCTCGGCCATCGGATTCATCATGCTGATGGGTTTGGTCACCAAGAACGCCATCCTGCTGGTCGATTTCTTCAACCAGTCGCGCGAGCGCGGGATGTCGGTTCACGACGCCCTGCTCGAGGCTGGATCGATTCGCCTCAGGCCCATCCTGATGACCACGCTGGCCATGGTCTTCGGCATGATCCCGCTAGCGCTCGGTATCGGCGAAGGCGCCAGCCAGCGCGCGCCCATGGCCCATGCCGTGATCGGCGGCTTGATCAGCTCGACCCTGCTGACCCTGGTCGTGGTGCCGGTGGTGCTGGTCTATATCGACCGCATCGGCGCCTGGACCAAGCGTCGCTTCATCCGCTCCGCCGACCAGATGGCCTCCGCCCACAAGCCGGCGGAATAGCCTTACTCCTCATAAGACTTCTCACGTTCTTCTCACACCCGTGAGAAACCTGAAATGCCCGCAGAGCAGGCTTTCAGTCAATTCTTCTCACTTTTCTCCCACCCCCTCCCGGCCTGCGACTTTCACCGACATTCATCGCCGCGGCGACGGTGCTATGCTTTGCCCATGCCGGACGATACCGCTTCAAAGGGCGCCCCCTCAGTCAGCCTGCGCACGGTCGAGACGCTTGCCGGGATCGACGCCGGCCAGTGGGATGCCTGCGCGCTGGCGCCGGGCTCGGGCGGCAATCCCTTCCTCAGTCATCGTTTCCTGAAGTCGCTTGAGGATTCCAAGTCGGTCGGCCGGCGTACCGGCTGGCAGCCGCAATACCTGCTGGCCGAGGCCACCGACGGCACGCTGCTGGGTGCCGTGCCGCTCTATGTGAAGACCCATAGCCAGGGCGAATACATCTTCGACCACGGCTGGGCGCAGGCCTTCGAGCGCGCCGGCGGGCGCTATTATCCCAAGCTGCAGGCCGCCATCCCCTTCACGCCGGTGCCTGGTCCGCGCCTCTTCGCCCGGCCCGGCCCACTGGCCGAGGCCGTGCGCGATGCCTTGATCGACATGCTGGCGCAGATCGCCGGCGATAACGGCATCAGCTCGGTGCACGCCACCTTCTGCACCAAGGACGATTGGGAGCGCTTCGGGGCCAAGGGCTGGTCGCTCCGGCTCGGCCAGCAGTATCACTGGAGCAACGAAGGCTATAAAACCTTCGACGATTTCCTGGCCGCTCTCTCCTCACGTAAACGCAAGGCGATCCGCAAGGAGCGCGAGGCGGTGCGGCGCGAGGGCATGACGGTCCGCGCCCTCTGTGGCGACGAAATCAAGCCGGAACACTGGGATGCCTTCTTCGCTTTTTACATGGATACCGGCGGCCGCAAGTGGGGCACGCCCTACCTGACGCGCTCCTTCTTCGACATCCTGGGCGGCACCATGGCCAACAAGGTCGTGCTGATCCTGGCCGAGGCCGAGGGCCGGCCGGTCGGTGGCGCCCTCAATCTCAAGGGCGACGACACGCTTTACGGCCGTTATTGGGGTTGCCTTGAAAGCCACGCCTTCCTGCATTTCGAGGCCTGCTACTACCAGGCCATCGACTATGCCATCGTCCATGGCCTGCAGCGCGTCGAGGCCGGTGCGCAGGGCGATCACAAGATCCAGCGCGGCTATCTGCCGGTCCCGACCTATTCGGCGCACTGGATCG
>JBBRFD010000104.1:0-16061 GCA_038224985.1 Reyranellales bacterium | reverse complement strand
CACCCTCGACACCGAATCCGGCTTTCGCGACGTTGTGCTGGTGACGGCCTCCTATGGCTTGGGCGAGAACATCGTCCAGGGTCGTGTCGATCCCGACGAATTCTATGTCCACAAGCCGACCTTCCAGCAAGGCGCACGCTGCGTGTTGCGGCGCGCGCTCGGCCGCAAGCAGCAGCGCATGATCTATGCCACGGGTCACGGCGATCGCAGCATCGCAAATGTCGATACATCGCCGGCCGAGCGCAGCCACTTCTGCATCGACGATTCGGATGTATTGAAGCTGGCCGACTACGCGATGCGAATCGAGGCGCATTATTCGAAACGCGCCAGTCACGCGATGCCCATGGACATCGAATGGGCCAAGGACGGCATCGATGGCGAGCTGTATATCGTGCAGGCCCGGCCCGAGACGGTCGCCTCGCGCAGGGCCGTCGAGGAATTCCAGACCTATACGCTGACCGGCAGCGCCCCGGTTCTGGCGACCGGCCGTGCCATCGGCGAAAAGATCGCCAGCGGCCAGGTCCGCATCGTCACGACCACGCAGGACCTCGCTGCCTTCCGACCGGGCGACGTGCTGGTAGCCGACACTACCAGCCCGGATTGGGAACCGGTGATGAAAGGCGCTGCCGCAATCGTCACCAACCGCGGCGGCCGTACCTGCCACGCCGCCATCGTGGCGCGCGAGCTGGGTGTGCCGGCGATTGTCGGCGCCGGAGACGCCACCGGCAAACTCACCTCGGGCACCGTTGTGACGATCTCCTGCGCGGAGGGTGAAGCCGGCCATGTCTATGCCGGCAAGGTTCCCTTCGAAGCCGCTACCGTCGATACCTCGGATCTGCAACGACCGCGCATGCCGATCATGGTCAATCTCGGTAATCCCGAACTCGCCTTTCGTACCGCCATGCGCCCCAACGACGGCGTGGGCCTTGCTCGCATGGAATTCATCATCAGCGAGCAGATCGGCATCCACCCAATGGCGCTGATCCACCCGGAGAAGGTGACGCAAGTTGCCGACCGCGAAGCCATCGCCAGCCGCAGCCGGCTTTATGCCAGTCCGGCGCAATTCTTCGTCGAGACCCTGGCGGAAGGCGTCGGCACGATTGCTGCGGCCTTCTATCCCAAGCCGGTGATCGTGCGGCTGTCGGACTTCAAGACCAACGAGTATGCCCGCCTGATCGGTGGCGCCAACTTCGA
The DNA here is from genome assembly GCA_038224985.1 of Reyranellales bacterium. Lineage (GTDB taxonomy): Bacteria > Pseudomonadota > Alphaproteobacteria > Reyranellales > Reyranellaceae > Reyranella. The sequence goes on along the minus strand of JBBRFD010000104.1, from coordinate 14,867 downwards.
GCCGAAGGAAGAAAACCCGATGATCGGTTTTCGTGGCGCGGCGCGCTACACGCATCCCGCCTATGCCGAGGGCTTCGCGCTGGAATGTGCTGCACTGCGACGGGTACGCGAGACCATGGGGCTCACCAATCTACGCGTCATGGTGCCGTTCTGCCGTCGCGTCGAGGAAGCGCGCCGGGTCATCGCTGCTATGGCGGGCAATGGCCTGACCCGGGGCGTGAATGGGCTTGAGGTCTATGTGATGTGCGAGATCCCCAACAATGTCATCCAGATCGACGCCTTCGCCGAGCATTTCGATGGTTTCTCCATCGGCTCGAACGACCTGACGCAGCTTACGCTGGGCGACGATCGCGACTCCGAGACGGTCGCTTTCGATTTCGACGAGCGCGATCCAGGTATGCTGGAAATGTTCCGTTTGGCAGTCACCGGAGCACGCCGCAATCACCGTCACATCGGCATCTGTGGCGAGGCGCCGGCCGACTACCCGGAGATAGCTCGGTTTCTGACGCAGATCGGCATCGATTCGATCAGTGTCAATCCCGGCAGTGTGCTGCGGACCATGCAGGTCGTGAGCGATGCGGAGAGGCTATAGAATTTGCTGCCCCTCGGCGAGCTGCGGCTATCGTGTGCTACGGCCGCATAAAAACCAGGGGACTATCATCGTCTAGATTGTCTGCGGCGGCGGCCAGCTCGGCGGCGATGTCATCGTTGGAACGGCCGACCTTGAACAGGCGGATCGCTTCCGACAACAGACACCGGGCCACGACATCGGCGGAAAGTGCGTGTGCGGCACCTTCGGCAAGAGCGGCTTCGACATGCTTCACGACGAGTAAATAGGGACTCACGTTACCCGCTCCTTCTAGGTGGGTTGATCCGGCTGGAATGCCTGCAAGGCGGCCAGACAGTCGGCCTTGCTGCGGCTGGCAGCGACGGGATCGGCATGCGCCGTGAAGGCCAAATCGATCTCACGCCACTCGGACTCGCCAAAAACTGCCGACGCCGCCGGCAGGATCTCCTTCTCCTCGATCCGCATATGGTCGCGATTGAATCGCGCGTAATCGGTGGCCATGTGGACGAACATTGGCGGCGCCTTGGGATCGCCGCGCTCCCACGAACCCAGGGTCTCGCGCATGCGCACGATGTAGCCCGCGCTGGCGCCATGGTCGCGCTGCAGGCGCATGACCGTTCGTGCCAGCCGCGGTTCGCGGCGCTTGAGTACGCTCAGGAGATAGCGCTCTTCCTTCGGGTGATGCAGGCGCTCGGGGTATCGGTCGAGATAGGCCAGCATCTTCCGCAGCCAGGCAAAGTCGGGCGGCAATCCGGCACAAACCGACTTGCGTGCCAGTATACGCAGGGCCTGCATGACCGATGTCATGGCTCTGTGCTCGTTCCTGATGATCTCGATGGCTTGCGACATATTTGCGACTCTGTTCAGATTCCGCGGGCGTGTCGGCCCTCAGAGGCTGAAGGCAGCACACCCGCCATAAGCCATGGCTGGCGCCCAGCCGAATTGATGCAGATCAACGATATTGGCGCGATTCGCCGCTGGCCGCTGGCGGCGTCAAAAGCCGCTTCGTCGCGGGGCCGATGGCCACCTGTTTAAGAAGCTCGGCGCAAAGGAGGTAGGCGAGGACGAGAAGTCCAACACCACAGGTCACCGCAAGCGGTGGCGTCTCAAAGCCGAACCAGGCGCCGGCCGGCGAGAACGGCAGAATCATCGCAACGACAAGAGCGATCAGCGACGAGGCCGTCAGCGCGGGATGAGGCAAATTTCTCCACGGCCGCCCGTTGGTGCGAATGATAAAGATCACGAGGATCTGCGTCGCCATCGATTCGAGGAACCAGACAGTGCGGAACTCGGCCGGGGCGACCTGAAAGACCAGCAGGAGGCCAGCGAAGGTCAGCAGGTCGAAGGCGGAGGACAGCGGCCCCATAACGCCGGCAAAGCCAATAAGACCTCTGATGCTCCAGACTTGCGGACGAGCCACGGCCTCGGGCCGCACAGTGTCGAAGGGAATGCCTATCTCGGAAAGGTCATAGAGCAGGTTGTTGAGCAGGATCTGTGCCGGCAACATGGGCAGGAACGGCAGGAACAGCGATGCCGCCGCCATCGACAGCATGTTGCCGAAGTTCGAGCTGGCGCCCATGCGCACATATTTCAGGATATTGGCGAAGGTCCGCCGACCCTCCTCGACGCCGTCAGCCACGACCTCGAGATCGGGCGCCAGCAGGATCATGTCGGCGGCGGCCTGCGCCACACCAGTAGCGCCTTCGACCGAGAGACCGATATCGGCGACCTTCAGCGCCGGCGCGTCGTTGATGCCGTCACCGAGAAAGCCCACGACTTCACCGCGCGACTGCAGCGCCTTGATCAGCCGCGACTTCTGGTCGGGCGCGAGGCGGCCATAGGCATCGACGGTCTGGACCTGAACTGACAGGGCCTCGTCGCTTAGCCCAGTGACATCGGCACCGGACAGCACGGATTGCGGATTGAGGCCTACCAGGCCGGCCAACCGCCTGACGACTACGGGATCGTCGCCCGACAGGACTATTAGCCGGATGCCCGCCGCGCCCAGCCGCGCGATGGCGGCGGCGCAAGTGGGTTTTGGCGGATCGGCAAAGGCGCAAACGCCCTCATAGATGAGCGTCACCTCGTCGTTCGCGCCGAGATCGTGCGTCGCTCCGGACCAAGGCCGCGACGCGATGGCCACGGCGCGAAGCCCCCGTTCTGCAAGGGTGCGCAGGCGGGCGCTTGCCGCGTCATGATCGGCGGAACTCATCACCACCGTGCCGGCGGCAGTGCGCATCGACGTGCAGAGCGGCAGGATCGCCTCCGGCGCGCCTTTGGCGATCAGCAGTTTGCCTTCCGGCCCCTCGGCGAGGACCGATCCCAGTCGGCGGTTGAAGTCGAAGGCGTGGCGGGCGAGCAGCGTCCAGCCCCCCGCCGCGCCGGCCGAGCCGGCGATCAACGCGGCGTCGAGAGCACCGCGATCGCCGCCCAGGTCGGCCGAAACAGCACCCAGCCGGGCAGCGCGGTCGTCATGCCCGCCGGCGGCATCGAGGCTTTGCGCCAGAGTGATTTCCGCCGAGGTGAGAGTGCCGGTCTTGTCGGTGCAGAGAACGGTCATGGCGCCGAGATCGTGGATCGAGGCCAGCCGCTTTACGATCACCTTGCGCGCCGCCATGCGCAACGCGCCGCGCGACAGGGTGACTGTGGTGATCATCGGTAGCAGTTCGGGCGTGAGGCCGACGGCCAGCGCCACGGAAAACATCAGCGACTCGAGTACCGGCCGGCCGAACAGGACATGCGTCGTCAGAACGACAAGGACGAGGGCGATGGTGAGGCGCGCCGTCAGCAGGCCATAGGCATGGAGGTCGCGCTGAAACGGCGACGGCGCCTGCCCTTCCGCCAGCGACGACGCGGCCGCGCCGAAAAGAGTGTCACGGCCCGTGCCGACCACCAGCGCCAGCGCCTCGCCGGTTTGCGCCACGGCGCCCCGGAACAGCGCATTGGAGGCCTCACCGGCATTGACCGCCGTCACGATGCCGGCGCGCTTTTCGACCGGATAGGGCTCGCCGGTCAGCGCCGCTTCGCTGGCGGTAAAGGCGGTGGCCTCAAGCAGCACCGCGTCGGCCGGAATTATGTCGCCGGCGCGTACACGGATGACGTCCCCGGGCACGACACCCTCAACCGGGATATGCCGAAAGGAGCCGTCGCGCTTGACCTCTGCCTTGAGCGCGACCGACCGGCGCAGGACGTCAGCCGCCTTGACCGCGCGACCTTCCTGAAAGGTGTCGAGGCCGATCGATATCACCAGAATCGCAACGATTATGGAACCACCGATAACGTCGCCCGTAACGACCGAGACGATGCTGGCGGCCAGCAGGATCAGCGACAACGGCTCGAGCAGCCGGCGCAAGATGGCGCCCGCCATCGACGCCTTGCGGGCCGGTGCATCCTCGTTAGTGCCATACCGTGCAATCCGGGCATTCGCCTCCGCGGCGGAGAGACCGTCTGCACTGCAGCGCAGCTCGGTACAGAGTGCGTCCTTGTCGTGGGTCCAGAAGGGAACGCGGCCGGCCGGAATCATGGCTTGAGCTATACACCCGTTTGGAAGGGCGGCCCCTGCAGCCCCGTCGCGACCGCGCTTTCGCAGTCAGGCTGCTAATGCGCCATCAGGACAGGCACCGTCATGCTTGCGAGGAGCGTGCGGCTGGCGCCGCCCAGCACGAATTCGCGCACGCGCGAATGGCCGTAGATGCCCATGACGATGAGGTCGACGCCATGATCTGCGGCACGCGACAGGATCGTCGCGCCGACATCGCCGTCGATCGCTGTGTCGCGTTGAACGATGGCTTTGACGCCATGACGGGCCAGCCAGACGGCGACATCGGCGCCGGGCTCGGCGCCGTGACCGGCCGACTTGGAGGGATCGACGACGAGAACGATGACTTTCTCTGCGGCCTTGAGGAAGGGCAGCGCATCGGTGGCAGCGCGCGCCGCTTCACGGCTGGCATTCCAGCATAGCATCACGACCTTGCCCGGCGGCGTAGTGGTGGGAATATGCGGCACCACCAGAACCGTGCGGCCGCTCGTCAGCGCAACCGTCTCGGCAAGGTCGGTCGGCGTAGAGAGATTGGCGCTTTCTGGCGGGCCGGCCTGGCCGGCGACGACGAGATCGGCGTAGCGCGCATGAACCGCCAGCTCGTTGTCGGGGAAGCCTTCGACGGAGCGCCATTCGGTGGCGACCGTCTTGCCCCTAATGGCAGCGGTGAAGATCGCCTTGGCGGAGGCGGCTTCCTTCTCCACCCCTTCCTGATAGGCCGTGTAGAGCGTGTCCATCGACAGCCCGCTGTCGAAGAAGGCCGGCGCTTCGAAGGGTAGACGCGCATGCAGTGCCACGAGAAGGCCGCCAAAACGTTCGGCCAGTTCGATGGCGACGGACAGCCGCCACTTGGCGGCTTCCCCGGAATCACAATAGACGAGGATGGTCTTGAACGGCATGGATGCCTCCTGCATTGGAGGCCGCAGGAAAACACGCCGACCTCGCACCGCCCTTGATGCAGGTCAACCGGCCAAGTGAAAATCCATGTTCAGTGGCTGCAATAGCCAAGCATGGATTTCATCACTTACCTCCTGTCGATCTGCCGACAGGGCGCGTTGCACCTCGCCGCCCTGCCCGGCGGCTTGTCCGGCGCGCTCTTCCTTGCCGGACTCGCCGGCAGTCTCGTGCATTGCATCGGCATGTGCGGGCCTTTCGTGTTGGGTCAGGTGATGGTCGATGCCGAGGATGAACGTGGAGGTTATGGCGAATGGCGTCGACTGGCGGGCGCAGCGCTTGCGCCCTATCATTTGGGCCGGTTCACCACCTATACGGCGCTGGGTGCGATGGCCGGCGCTGCTACCGCGGTATTCGCCGCACTGCCCGTCTTCGCCTCACTGTCGAGCGTGCTGCTCGTGCTCGCGGCCTTGCTCATGGTCCTTCAAGCCTTCGGACTCGCCGGTGGAGCAATCTCGCCGGTCGCGACGCCGCTCGCGCGCCTCGCGGCGCCGCTGTCCTCCGCACGCGGACCTTGGGCGCGCTACGGCCTGGGCATCATGCTGGGCTTCCTGCCCTGCGGCCTGCTCTATGGCGCGCTGGCGGCGGCGGGTGGCACCGGATCGGCAGCCGAAGGTGCACTCGCCATGGCGGCCTTCACGCTGGGAACGGTGCCGGCACTGGTCGCGGTCGGCTGGGGCGGCACGCTCGCCCGGCGCCGCCTGCGCGAGGTATCTCGATGGGTGGCGGCGCCTCTGCTGCTGGCCAACGCCGTCGTCATGCTGGCGCTGGCGAGCCGGGCGCTTTGAGAATCAGGGCTCATCGCCTTCGTCAAACCGAACAATCTCGTCATAGGCATGCCACGTCGCATGCGCGACCACCGGCAACGTGACGATCAGGCCGATCAGGCCCGGTATCATGCCGAGCACGGTCAGGAAAACGATCAGGCAGGCCCACAGCAACATGGGCTTGGGATTGTGCCGCACCACCGACACCGAAGTCGCGATCGCCTCGAAGAGATTTGAATGCGGCCGGTCGACCAGATAGGGGATCGAAAAAGCACCGATAGCGAAGGAACAGGCCGCCAGAATGGCTCCGAGGCCGACACCCAGACTTAGAAATGGCAGGCTGCGCGAAGAATACCAGATGATGTCGACGAAGCGGTCCCAGGTCGGCACGGCGCCCCAACCGAATAGCGCGAACAGCAATTGCGCCAGCCGCATCCAGGCGAGATGGAAGAAGAGCAGCAAAAGCCCCATCAGTGCGATCTGCCCGGAGTTGCGCCGATAGGCAAAGACGGCATCGCGCAACGCGGGGACATGGCCTTCTTCTATGCGGCGGCTGATCTCGTAGAGACCGACGGCGATGAAGGGACCGACGAAGAAGAAACCTGCGCCGAGCGGCAGCACGAGATAGGGAAGGTCGAAAAGCAGCAACAGCGAGACGGCGAGCCAGCCGGCAGCGGCCAGCGCCAAGCCATAGGTCAGGCTGATGAACGGAGCGACCCGCATATCGTACCAGCCATCGACCAGCCAATGCCAAGGGCGGTCGATGGAGACCTTGTTGATGTGGGGCTGCGGCCGCCTGAAATCGGCAATCGGCTCGGCCATCGGGCGTCTCCTGTTTCGGGATAATTGCATCACGCCTGCCTGGCAGGCCTTGACCCAAATCAAGGAGTCACCTCCCACCCGCGCCTAGCTTGCGGAGCGCGCCATGTAAGAGCGCCCGGGAGATCCCATGTCCGACGTCGCCGTCCTTTCCAACCCCTCTTTCGCGGCATCACCGCGTGCGGCCGCCGCGCCCCGCTATGTCGAGGACGTCATTCGCGCGGCCATGCTGCTCAGCCTCTTCTGGGGCATCGCCGCCTTCACGGTTGGAGTGGTCATCGCGGCCCAGCTCGTCTGGCCACAGCTCAGCTTCGACAGTGAGCACCTGACCTTTGGCCGCCTGCGTCCGCTGCACACTTCGGCGGCGATCTTCGCCTTCGGCGGCACGGCGCTGATCGGCACGGCTTTTCATGTTGTGCAGCGCACCTGCCGCGCGCGTCTGTTCGGTGGCGCACCTTTGGGCTGGTTCGTATTGCTGGGCTACCAGCTCTTCATCGTCGTCGCCGCCACCGGCTATCTGTTGGGCATCACGCAGAGCAAGGAATACGCCGAGCCGGAATGGTATGCCGACCTGTGGCTTACCGTCGTCTGGCTGGCCTACCTCGCCGCCTATCTCGGCACGGTGCTGAAGCGGCAGGAACCGCACATCTACGTCGCCAACTGGTTCTATCTCGCCTTCATCATCACCATCGCGATGCTACACATCGTCAACAACCTGGCGATGCCGGTGTCGATTGTCGGCACCAAGAGCTACGGCGCCTGGTCGGGCGTGCAGGATGCGATGATCCAGTGGTGGTACGGCCACAACGCCGTCGGCTTCTTCCTGACCGCGGCCTTCCTCGGCATGATGTACTACTACATCCCCAAGGCTGCAGGCCGTCCGGTTTATTCTTACCGGCTGTCGATCGTACACTTCTGGGCCCTGGTGTTCATGTACATCTGGGCGGGTCCGCATCACCTGCATTACACATCGCTGCCCGATTGGGCGCAGACGCTGGGCATGGCGTTCTCCGTCATCCTGTGGATGCCGAGCTGGGGCGGCATGATCAACGGCCTCATGACGTTGTCGGGCGCCTGGGACAAGCTCCGTACCGATCCGGGCCTGCGCTTCTCGGTCACCGCCGTCGGTTTCTACGGCATGGCGACCTTCGAAGGTCCGGTCATGTCGATCAAGGCTGTCAATTCGCTGAGCCACTACACCGACTGGACGATCGGCCACGTCCACTCCGGCGCGCTCGGCTGGGTGGCCTTCATCGTCTTCGGCACGATGTACTACATGATCCCCAAGCTGTGGGGCCGCAGCGCCATGTGGTCGACCCGCCTGATCGGCTGGCACTACTGGATCGCCACCATCGGCATCGTCTTCTACATCACCGCGATGTGGGTGAGCGGCATCATGCAGGGCCTGATGTGGCGCGCCTACGACGAGCTGGGCTTCCTACAGTACTCCTTCGTCGAGTCCGTGGCGGCGATGAAGCCCTTCTACATGATCCGTCTGCTTGGCGGCGTGTTCTTCCTGAGCGGCGGCCTGATCATGGCCTACAACGTCTGGCGCACCGTGCGCGGCGAACCTGAAGAGGCCGCCGTTCCCGCCCACCCGACTCTCGCGGCCGCAGAGTAAGGGGCACAGCATGTTCAAGTTCAATCACGCGGTCATCGAGAGGAACGTCATCCTGATGGCCGTGCTCACGCTAATCACGGTGTCGATCGGCGGCCTGGTACAGATCATCCCGCTCTTCACCATCGAAAGCACGATCGAGCGTGTCGATGGCATTCGCCCCTATTCGCCGCTCGAACTGGCCGGCCGCAACATCTACGTCCGCGAGGGCTGCTACCTCTGCCACAGCCAGCAGATCCGGCCCTTCAAGGACGAGGTCGAGCGCTACGGCCACTACAGCCTCGCCGCCGAAAGCATGCACGACAAGCCGTTCCAGTGGGGCTCCAAGCGCACCGGACCCGATCTGGCGCGCGTCGGCGGCCGTTACTCGAACGACTGGCATGTCGCGCACCTGAGTTCGCCGCGCTCCGTGGTGCCGGAGAGCGTCATGCCGGCCTATGAATTCATGGCCACGCGCAAGCTCGCCTTCGACGACGTGGCCGAGCATCTCAAGGCACTGCGCTTTGTCGGCACGCCCTATAGCGACGAGATGATCGCCAATGCCCGCGCCGATCTCGCGACACAGGCCAATCCCGAGGCCGATCCAACCGCCCTGCTCAAGCGCTATCCGCGTGCCGTCGTAGGCAAATTCAATACAGGTTCGCCCGACCTCACCGAACTCGATGCGCTGGTGGCCTACCTGCAAATGCTGGGCACGCTGGTGACTTTCAGCGACATCCCGCCCGAACGGCTGCGGCAATAGGGAGACGACCATGAATTTCAGCACACCATTCGAGGCACTCGCCTCGCTCTGGACCCTCTGGGCCGTCCTGCTCTTTGCCGGAATCGTGCTCTGGGCCTTCCGGCCCGGCAATCGCCACCGCTTCGAACGCGACGCGCAAATCCCGCTCGACGACGAAAACTGAGGGCTCGACATGCCGACCAAGATCGAAAAGGACGAACTCTCGGGCCAGGACACCACTGGCCACGAGTGGGACGGCGTCAAGGAACTGAACACGCCCATGCCCACCTGGTGGGTCTATACCTTCTGGGCCTGCATCGTGTTCGGCCTCGTCTATTGCGTCCTCTATCCTTCGGTGCCGACGCTCACGGGCCACACGAACGGCGTGCTCGGCTACTGGAGCCGCGGCGAACTCGCCACCGAACTCGGCGCCCAGGCCAAGGGCCGCGCCCGGTTCGTCGACCGCATCCAGAGCGCTTCGCTCGCCGATATCCGCAAGGATCCCGAGCTCTTCAACTTCGCCATGGCGGGCGGCCGCTCGGCCTTTCAGACCAACTGCATGCAGTGCCATGGCGCCGGTGGCGCCGGCGCCAAGGGCTATCCCAATCTGGTCGACGACGACTGGATGTGGGGCGGCTCGATCGACCAGATCCATGCCACCATCAACTACGGCGTGCGCAACGCCAACGACAAGTCGCGCCAGTCGCTGATGCCGCGCTTTGGTGCCGACGAACTGTTGACGCCGGCGCAGGTCGCCGCCGTCACCGACCATGTGCTGAGCCTGTCGGGCAAGGCCATGTCGACACCTGAAGGTGCCAAGGTTTTCGTCGAGCAATGCGTCGCCTGTCACAAGGCCGACGGCAAAGGCAACGTCGAGCTGGGCGCGCCCAACCTGACCGACGGCATCTGGCTCTATGGCGGCGACCGCGACTCGGTTTATCGTTCGATCTTCTTTGCCCGCAACGGCAGCATGCCTGCCTGGGGCGAGCGGCTCGATGCCGCCACCCTCAAGATGCTCGCGGTCTATATCCATGCGCTCGGCGGCGGTCGTTAAGAAGCCCCCTGCCGGGGAGACAATGCCGCCGGCTCCGCCGGACGACGTCGTTTCCCTGCGCGCCCAAAAGGCCGCGCTTCCGCTCTACGTCACGCGCATCAAAGTGTATCCGCGCGCCATCAGTGGCCTCTGGCGACGCGTGAAATGGGCCGTGCTCGTTGCCTTGCTGGGTATCTACTATATCGTCCCCTGGCTGCGTTGGGATCGCGGTCCGGGCGCGCCAAACCAGGCCATCCTGCTCGACCTCGATGGCCGCCGCGGCTGGATCTTCGACACCGTCATCTGGCCGCAGGAAATCTATTTCGTCACCGGCCTGCTGATCCTGGCGGCCTTTGGCCTTTTCCTCGCGACTTCGCTGTTCGGCCGCGTCTGGTGCGGCTTCGCCTGCCCGCAAACGGTCTGGACCGACCTCTTCCTGTTCGTCGAGCGACTGATCGAGGGCGATCGCACCGAACGCATGCGGCTCGACCGCGCGCCGATGTCGCTGGCCAAGGCGGCGCGCAAGACGCTGAAGCACACGGTGTGGCTCGCGGTCGCCGCTGCAACCGGTGGCGCCTGGATCTTCTACTATGTCGACGCCCCCACGAGCCTAGTCAGGATCTTCACCGGCGAGGCCTCGACCGAGGTCTATTTCTTCATCGGACTGCTTACTGCCACGACCTATACGCTGGCCGGTTGGGCGCGCGAGCAGGTCTGCACCTACATGTGTCCGTGGCCGCGTTTCCAGTCCGCCATGCTCGACGAGCAGAGCCTGATCGTTACCTATGAGAAGTCGCGCGGCGAGCCGCGCGGCAAGCACAAGTCCGGCGACAGCTGGGACGGCCACGGCGACTGCATCGACTGCAATCTCTGCGTCGCCGTCTGCCCCACCGGCATCGACATCCGCGATGGCCAGCAGATCGAATGCATCGGCTGTGGCCTTTGCATCGATGCCTGCAACCAGACAATGGCCAGGGTTGAGCGTCCGGCCAATCTCATCGGCTGGAGCACGCTCGCCAACCAGCAGGCCCGGGAAAAACGTCTTGCCCCGCCGGTCTGGCGGCCGGTGCGTCCGCGCACGCTGCTCTACGGCGCCATGCTAGCGGTGGTCGCGCTGGCGATGATCGTTGCCTTCGCACTGCGCACCGACACCGAACTTACCGTACAACGCGACCGCAGCCCCAACTTCGTGCGCCTGTCGAACGGTGACCTGCGCAACTCCTACGCCGTAAAGCTGCTGAACAAGCGCCGTGACGTTCGCCATTTCACGCTCGCGGTCGACGGGCTGCCGGGCGTCGTGCTCGGCTTCACCGGCGCCGACGTCGAAGGCAGCGGCGCGGCCGCGCAGCTCACCGTCCATCCCGACACGGTCGCCACCTTTCGTGTCTTCCTCACGCTTCCCGCCTCAGCAGCGCCGTCGGGTTCACTCTCGATCGACTTCATCGCCCGCGATGCCGCCAGTCTCGCTGTCGCCACGCATGGCTCGGTGTTCGTCGGTCCGACGCGTTAGGAGCTGTTCATGATCGTCGTTCCTTTCGATGCGCGCCGCAGCCGCTATATCCCCTGGCTCTTCGTCGCCGCCTTCGCCGTTATCGTGGCCGTCAACGGCACGATGATGTGGTTGGCCATCGATTCCTTTTCCGGCCTCTACGTGCAGAAAGCGCGCGATCGCGGCGTGCACTACAACGACGTGCTGGCACAGCAGCGAGACCGCGACGCGCTCGGCTGGCGCATTGAAACCGCCTGGCAACCGGGCGCCGACCGCTTCAGCCTGTCGGTCTTCGATGCCAACGGCGTGCCGCTGACGGACGCCCATGTCACCGTTGAACTGGTACGCCCCGCAGCGAAGGGCCGATCGCTGGCGATCGAGCTGGCGCCGACCGCGCCCGGCGCCTTCGCCGGTCAGGTCGATCTGCCGGGACGCGGCAACTGGGACGCCGATATCGTGGTCGACCGCGCCGGCCGGCACTTCGCCCTGACGCGCCGGCTGTTCCTGAAATGACCGCCACCGCACTCTTCGCGCAGGGCACGACTGCCGTCGCCATGACGCCCTGCGTGCATTGCGGCGAAGCGGTGCGCGGCGACGGGCCGTTCTGCTGCGCCGGTTGCGCTGCCGCCCATTCGATCATCGATGCGGCCGGACTGGGCTCGTTCTATCGCAAGCTCGAGGAGACGCGCGCCCATCGCCCGGTGCCGCTGCAGACCGACTTCGCGCTGCATGCCCGTGCGGTCGGCAGCGATGAAGCGGCCCTCGACCTCCTGGTCGACGGTCTCGACTGCGCCGCCTGCGTCTGGCTGATCGAGAGCCTGCTGGCGCGCAATCCGGCCATGATGCGCGCAAGGGTCAATCTCTCGACCCGCCGTCTTGCCCTGCAATGGCGCGGCACGCCGGCACAGGCCAACGAATATGCCGGCCTGGTAGCCGCCCTGGGGTTCCGTCTCGCGCCCTACGAGGAGCGCGCCGCCAGCGCCGACGATGCACGCGAGTCGCGCGAACTGATGCGCTGCCTCGCCGTGGCGGGCTTTGCCGCCGCGAATGTCATGCTGCTGTCGATCGCGGTGTGGTCGGGGCACGACGGCTCGATGGGCGCGGCCACACGCACGCTGTTCCATTGGCTGTCGGCCGCCATCGCGCTGCCGGCGGTGGCCTATGCCGGCCGGCCGTTCTTTCGCTCGGCTTTCGCGGCCCTGCGTGTCGGCCGCACTAATATGGACGTACCGATCTCGATCGGGGTGACGCTGGCCTGCGTCGTCAGCCTGCACGAGACCCTGACTGGCCAGCAGCACGCGTTCTTCGATTCGGCGATCGCGCTGCTGTTCTTCCTGCTGATCGGCCGCACCCTCGACCGCCGCGCCCGCGGCCGCGCCCGCGAGTCGGTGCGCGCCCTGCTGGCGCTGGCGAGCCGCAGCGCCACGGTGCTGGCAGCCGATGGCAGCGCCGTGTCGCGCCGCGTCGACCAGCTCGCGACCGGCGACACGCTGCTGGTCGCCGCCGGCGACCGGCTGGGTGCCGATGGCGTGGTAAGCCAAGGCGTCTCCTCGCTCGATGCCGCGTTGGTGAGTGGCGAGAGCGTGCCGGTGGCTGTCGAGCCGGGCGCCAAGGTCTTCGCCGGCATGGTGAACCTGGGCGCGCCGATCCGCGTCAGCGTCACTGCCGCCGGAGAGCACACGCTGCTGTCGGAGATCGTGCGCCTGGTCGAAGCCGCCGAACGCGGCCGCTCGCGCTTCATCGCCATCGCCGACCGCGTCGCCCGCGCCTACGCACCGGTGGTTCACGTGACGGCTCTGCTGACCTTCCTGGGCTGGCTGGTGCTGGGTGGTCTCGCCTGGGACCGCGCGCTGCTGGTAGCGACGGCGGTACTGATCATCACCTGCCCCTGCGCGCTGGCGCTGGCCGTACCGGTGGTGCAGGTCGTGGCCGCGACGCGCCTCCTGAAGCGCGGCGTGCTGCTGCTCTCACCCACCGCACTCGAGCGCTTTGCCTGCATCGACCATGTCGTGCTCGACAAGACCGGCACACTGACGCTGGGCCGGCCCGAGCTGGCGAGCGGCGGCGGCGATATCGATGCCTTGCGGCTCGCCGCCGGCCTTGCGGCCAATTCGCGCCATCCGCTGGCGCAGGCGCTGCTGCGTGCCGCTCCGGATGTGGCGCCGGCAAGCGGCGTGGTCGAACATGCCGGCCGCGGTCTCGCGCAGGGCAACGTCCGGCTGGGCTCGGCGCGTTTCTGCAGCATCGCCTTGCCGCAGGACGATGGCCACCCGGAGCTTTGGCTGTCGCGCCCCGGCCACGCACCACGCCGCTTCATCTTCGCCGACCGGCTGCGTCCGGACGCCCACGCCGCCATTGCCGCCCTGACGCGCGACGGCATGACCGTCGAATTGCTGTCCGGCGACCGCCCCATTGCCGTGGCCCAGGCCGCCGCCGCCGCCGGCATCACCGCCTGGCGCGCCCAGGCTTTGCCCGCCGATAAGGCCGCTCGCTTGGGCGAACTGGCGGCGGCTGGCAGGCATGTCCTGATGGTCGGCGACGGTCTCAACGACGCACCCGCGCTGGCCTCGGCACTGGCTTCGATCTCCCCCGCAACCGCGGCCGAAGCGACACAGAATGCCGCTGACGCCATCTTCCAGGGTGATGCACTCTCACCCATAGTCGAGATCCTGCGTGTCGCTCGGCGCGCCGACCGGCTGGTACGTCAGAACCTGGCGCTGGCACTGGTCTACAATCTCAGCGCCGTGCCGCTGGCCATCCTCGGCAACGTCACGCCGCTGATCGCAGCCATCGCCATGTCGTCCTCGTCGCTGCTGGTCATTGGCAATGCGCTGCGCCTTGGAACGGGTGGCAAGGCGCCGCCCCGGGAGAACCGCTGATGGACAGCTTGCTCATTCTCGTGCCGGTCGCCCTCCTGTTGAGCGGCATCGCGCTGGCAGCCTTCCTGTGGGCGCTGCGCAACGGCCAGTTCGACGATCCCGACGGCGCGGCCGGCCGCATCCTGTTCGACGACGATTGATGGAGGAAACGATGTCTCACTGGTTCATGGGCACTCTTGCAGCGCTCGGGGGATTGATCGGCCTGTTCATGGCCGCGCATGGGCGCGACCTCGGCATCCAGGTCTTCGGCTATGCGCTGATGGCCTTCGGCGTGCTGTTCTGCGGCTGGATGATCAAGACGGCTTTCGATGAAGCCGAGCACAAATGGGAGCCACGGGAGCGCTAGGTGTGAGCTTTCAATAGGTTGTCCATCCGGCGCTGACCGAGGAAGCTGATGTTGTCGAGACGTCACCTTTCCCTGGGAGAACCGAATGGACATCCATAAGAATGCCCGCCTGACGCCGCTTGGTCGAGAGCGCAT
>JBBRFD010000103.1:0-16239 GCA_038224985.1 Reyranellales bacterium | reverse complement strand
TCCTGCCGTTCCTGGTCGCCACGCCCTTCATGTTCTATGCCGGCTGCGCGGTCATGTACTACGTGGTCATGCCGTACGTGATCAATTTCATGCTCTCGCAGTACGTACCCGAGGACATCGAAAAGACGCTGCGCTCCTCGGACTATCTGGAACGCGTGCTGCAGCTCGTTTTCGCCTTCGGTTTCGCCTTCGAGGTGCCGGTGCTGCTGACGCTGCTGGTGCGCGTCGGTATCGCCACGACGGCCGGCCTCAAGGCCAAGCGGCGCTATGCCATCGTCGGCGCCTTCATCGTCGCCGCCGTGCTGACGCCGCCCGACGTGGTGAGCCAGCTGGCCCTCGCGGTGCCGCTGCTCGCCTTCTACGAAATCAGCATCCTGATCGGTGGCGTCATCGAGAAGAACCGCGCCAGGGAAGACGCCAAGGCCGAGGCCGAGGAAAAGGCCGAGGAAGAAAAGCGTGCCGCTTCCGACTCCGCCAGCAGTTGAGCGCCAGTAGTTGAGCCATGCACGACATCCGATTTATCCGCGAGACTCCCGACGCCTTTGACGCTGGCCTGAAGAAGCGCGGCTTGGCACCGCTCTCGGCCCAGGTCCTCGACATCGACAAGCACCGTCGCGCCGCCATCTCCCAGTCGGAGGCGATCCAGGCCAAACGCAAGACGCTGAGCCAGCAGATCGGCGTGGCGAAGCGCAAGGGCGAGCCGGCCGAGGCGCTGATGGCCGAGGTCGCCGCGCTGGAAGAGACGCTGAAGAAGGGTGAGGCGCTGGCCGCCGGGTTCGATACGGAACTCACGCGTATTCTCGAAGCGCTGCCCAATCTGCCCTATGACGATGTGCCCGAGGGCGCGGACGAGACCGGCAACGTCGAGATCCGTCGCTCCGGCAGCCAGCGCAATTTCAGCTTCCCGCCCAAGGATCACGTGGCGCTGGGCGAGGCCACCGGCGAGATGGATTTCGCCTCGGCCGTGAAGACTTCCGGCGCGCGCTTCGTCTACCTCAAGGCTCATCTGGCGCGCCTGGAGCGGGCGCTGGCCCAGCTCATGCTCGACATGCACACGGTCGAGGGCGGCTATACCGAGGTCAATCCGCCCTTCCTGGTGAAGGACGCCGCGGTCTACGGCACCGGTCAGCTGCCCAAGCTCGCCGAGGACATGTTCCATACCGAGAACGGCTTCTGGCTGATCCCGACCTCGGAAGTGTCGCTGACCAATCTGGTGAACGACACCGTGCTGGAGGAAAAAGAGCTGCCGCTGCGCTTCACAGCGTGGTCGCCGTGTTTCCGCTCCGAGGCCGGTTCCGCCGGCAAGGATACGCGCGGCATGATCCGCCAGCACCAGTTCCCCAAGGTCGAGCTGGTCAGCGTGGTGGCGCCCGAGGAGAGCGCGGCAGAGCACGAGCGCATGACCGGCCGGGCTGAGGAAGTTCTGAAGCGCCTCGGACTGCCGTTCCGCACCATCGTGTTGTGCGGGGGCGACATGGGCTTCGGCGCGCGTAAGACCTACGATATTGAAGTCTGGCTGCCCGGCCAGAACGCCTATCGCGAGATTTCGAGCTGCTCGAACTGCGGCGACTTCCAGGCCCGCCGCATGAATGCGCGCTTCCGGCCGAGGGAAGGTAAAGGGACACGCTTCGTTCATACGCTGAATGGGTCAGGTCTCGCGGTCGGCCGCACGCTGATCGCGGTGCTGGAGAATTACCAGAACGAGGATGGTTCGGTGACGATCCCCGAGGCCTTGCTGCCTTATATGGGCGGGCTGAAGATTATCCCCGGCCCGGCCGCGAAAAAGTAGGCAACCGTGGTCAATCTCGCCAAGGCGCGCATCCTCGTTACCAACGACGACGGCATCCATGCGCCGGGCCTCGAAGCGCTGATCGAGATCGCCGGGAAGCTGTCGAGCGATGTCTGGGTCGTGGCGCCCGAGATCAACCAGAGCGGCGCCGGCCATTCGTTGTCGCTTTCCAGGCCGATCCGGGCCCGTGAAGTGAGCGAGCGCAAGTTCGCCATCGAGGGCACACCGACCGACTGCGTGCTGTTCGGCGCCAAGCATCTGCTCAAGGCCCGCAAGCCCGATATCGTGCTCTCGGGCGTGAACCGCGGCACCAATATCGCCGATGACGTGACCTATTCCGGCACCATCGCGGCCGCCATGGAAGGTTGCTTGCTGGGCATTCCCTCGATCGCCTTCAGCCAGAGCTACACCCACGACCATCCGGTGAAGTGGGGCACGGCCACGCATCACGGTGCCGATGTCGCGCGCAAGGTGCTGGCCGCCGACTGGCCGCGCAACGTGCTGGTAAACATCAATTTCCCCGACGTGGTCGCGGGCTCGGTGAAGGACGTGAAGGTCACGCATCAGGGCACGCGCGGCTTCGGCGGCCATATCATCGAACGCACCGACCCGCGCGGTGGCGCCTATTACTGGATCGGCTATCAGCCGCAGGAGAGCGAGATCGACGACGAGAGCGACGTGGCCGCCATTCGCGCCGGCCATATCTCGGTGACGCCGCTCCATCTCGATCTCACGCACGAAGGAATGCGGCGCAAGCTGCGCACGCTCTTCGACGCGGCTTAAGGCGGGGCGGGCGATGAATGTCCCGGCCATGCAACGCCTCCTGGGCGAGCTGCGCAGCCAGGGCATCACCGACGAAAACGTGCTGGCCGCCGTCGGCGCCATCGACCGCGAGCGCTTCGTGTTGCCGACCTTCGTCGAACGCGCCTGGGAAAACACCGCGCTGCCCATCGCCTTCGGCCAGACCATCAGCCAGCCGTTGGTGGTGGCGGCTATGACCGAGGCCCTGCGCGTCGGTCCGCGCATGAAGGTGCTCGAGGTCGGGACCGGTTCGGGCTACCAGGCTGCCGTGCTGTCCCGGCTGGCGCGCCGCGTCTATTCGATCGAGCGCTACAAGCCGTTGTCGAAGGAGGCCGAGCGCCTGCTGATCGACCTGCGCATCCACAACGTCGTTTTCGACATCGGCGACGGCAGCAAAGGCTGGCCGCACCAGGCGCCCTTCGACCGTATTATCGTGACGGCCGCGGCCGAGGAACGGCCGCAGGCGCTGATCGACCAGCTGGCCATCGACGGCATCCTGATCGTGCCGGTGGGCCGCGATCCCACCACCCAGGTGGTCGAGCGCATCGTCAAAACCGAGCAGGGGCTGCAACGCGACACACTCATGCCCGTGCGCTTTGTGCCGCTGGTGAGCGGTCCGCTGCCTGTTTTGGGTCAGGGATAGGCGCCGGCCCGGGCCTGGGAAATCGACATCCGCCCGATTCCCGCCGCACTCTTAATGCAGTAAAATGGGCCTATGAAAACAGCCCCTCGCTCCCCCCTGCGATGGGCGGGCTGGACGCGCATGCTGCTAACAGCAGTGGCCTTGTCCGGTACGCTCGGCGCCTGCGCGCAAATCGACAATCTGTTCTACGGCGCCCGTGAAGGCACCGTGGAGTATCCCGGCTCCGGCGCCGGCGCCAATGCCACGACGACCTACATCGTCAAGGACAAGGACACGGTCGACAGCATCTCGCAGCGCTTCGGCCTTTCCACCCAGACCGTCATCGACCGCAACAAGCTCTCGCCGCCCTATGCCCTGCGTTCGGGTCAGGCACTGGAGCTTCCTGGAGCAAGGCCCGAATCGGCGCCGCCGGAGAACGCGAACAGGGATGCCACCGGCAGGCAGGAAGTCACCGTCAAGCGCGAGGGTCTGCCGCCACCGCCGCAGCAAGGCGATCCACCGCGTTCCGCCGCGCCGGGGACGCCGACACCGCTGGCCGCGCCTGCCGCCGCCGGTCCGCTGCCCAAACTCGACTGGCCGCTGCAGGGCAAGGTGATCGGCACCTTCGGACCCAAGGCCGGCGGTCAGAAGAATGACGGCATCGACATTCAGGCCGACAAGGGCGCTGCCGTGAAGGCCGCCGACGGCGGCACCGTAGTCTATGCCGGAGGCGAGGTGCGTGGCATGGGCAACCTGTTGCTGGTGAGCCATTCCAACGGCTACATCACCGCTTACGCTCATAACGAGTCGCTGCTGGTGAAGAAGGGGGATCTCGTGAAGCGGGGCCAAACCATCGCGCGTGTCGGCAACAGCGGCGGCGCGCCCGATCCGCGCCTGCACTTCGAGGTCCGGCGCGGCAATCGCACCATCGATCCGATGACGGTACTGCCTGCCCTTTGAGGCGGCGCTTCAGACGATCTTGCCGTCCAGCACATAGGCGCTTTTGCGGTCCTCGATCTCGAGTACCCAGACGTCGGGATCGCGCCCGACCTGGCGGGCGATATAGGCATCCGCTTCCGCTTCGGTCACGGGCTTGGGGCCCGAGCCGCGGCTCCAGGCCGGGGCATCGTCGATGGTGCTGGCCTGGGCGAAGACCGTGACGCCCTGCTCGAAGCGATTGACCTTGACCAGCACGGTGCCGACATCGGGATCGCCCTTGCGCACGATGGTGGCCGGAATGAAGTTGAGGTCGCAGATTCGCACCTGTGCGCTCACCCATAGCCCGGTAGTCAGCCCCATCACCATTTGCGCCGCCTAAGCCAGGGCATCGTCGAGCCCATCGAAAAGAGCGCGTGCACCGCGCCAGCGGAAGCGCACGCAAGGGAAAGAAAGCCGCCGGAGCGTCGGGCCTTCGCGGTCGGCCAGCGTCGAAGGCACGATCAGGATCGGCCGCAAGCTGGCGCCGCCGCGCGCGGCCAGCAGCGTGAGCGAGCCGACGGCGACGGCGAGTTCTGCGGCCTGGCCATCGGCCACCAGCGCGAAATAGGGTCGTGGACGCTCGCCCCGCAGGGAGAAAAGATCGTCGGCGCCGCCGAACAACCCGCGCTTGCCCAATTCCTCGTAGAGCGACGCTCCGACGAGTCTGCGGTCGCAGGCGGCCGATGCGGAATCGGCCAGTACCGGTTCGGCGATGGCTGGCTGATCGTGGGGACGCAAAGCCGGTAGATCGCCTTCCTTGAAGCGCCGCACCGCGTCGACGAAGAGGCCGAGCAGGCGGGTGAGGCGCGGACTGTCGAGTGGCGCCACGATCAGCGCCTCGGATTCGCGGCCATCGGGCCAATGCACCGGCCGCCACACGCCATCGGCCAGGAAGCCGCGAAACCCCGCCTTGCGCTGGCCGGTTCGCGCACCGCCCATGCGGCCGGAATGGGCGAGATAGAAGGCGCCCTTCTCGTCGGCGGCGATGATACCGGCCACTTTGCGGTCGGCGCCCGAGCGCGGCAGGTTGATCTCGCAGGTGATGCTTTCGCGCTTGGTCGGGGCACTGGGCGCGTGACCCAGCAGCACGGCATGGCGGGCGCCCGTACGCGCCGTGGCACCGCGCGGCTCGACGGCCCACCAGAAGGCGTCGTCGCGCGCCCAGTGGAGGGTCGTGCGCAGCTCGCCGCCGCGCCAGGTCAGACGCACGCCGCGCGACGGCACGCCCTTCAGCGCCCCCTGCAGGCGCTTGATGGCTCGCTCGATCAGCCTTGGTTCGCCCACAACCCGCAGCATGCGCGACCATACCGCTCCGTGTGGTGCTTGCCCATCGGGACAGGTTACGCCATGACAGCCGCCTTCATGGCTGACCCACCCCTCCTTGCACTTACCGGCATCCGCTTTCATCTCGGCGACCAGACGATCCTCGATGGCGTCGAGCTGAGTGTGGCCCCCGGCGAGCGGTTGACGCTGGTTGGCCGCAACGGCGCAGGCAAATCGACCCTGCTGCGCATCCTGGCGGGCGAGCCGATCTTCGATGGCGGCACGCGCTTCGCCCAGCCCGGGGCTACGATCGCCACCCTGCCGCAGGAACCCGATTTCAAGGGTTACGCCAGCGTCGGCGACTACGTCTCCTCGGCGCTGCCCGATTCGCTGGGGCCGGACGACTATCGCGTCGCTGCCCTCCTTGAGGACATGAAGCTCGATGGCGCGCGCGAGCCCGGCAATCTGTCGGGCGGCGAGGCCCGTCGCGCCGCTCTTGCCCGGGCACTGGTGGCCGAGCCCGATGTGATGCTGCTCGACGAGCCCACCAACCATCTCGATCTCACGACCATCGAATGGCTGGAGGCCAAGCTCTCGACCTGGCGTGGCGCCTATCTCATGGTGAGCCATGACCGGCGCTTCCTCAGCAACTTGACGCGCGCCGTGCTCTGGCTCGACCGCGGCATCGTGCGCCGTCTCGACAAGGGCTATGACGAATTCGATGCCTGGTCGGCCGAGATCGTCGAGCGCGAGGCGACGGAGCGGCACAAGCTCGACCGCCTGATCGAGCGCGAGACCGAATGGGCCGGCAAATCCATCCGCGCGCGGCGCACCCGCAACGAGGGCCGCCTGCGCGCGCTCAACGACCTGCGCAAGCAGCGCCGCCAGCAGATCGGCCCCGTCGGCAGCGCCTCGATTTCGGTCGGTGTCGCCGAGCAGTCCGGCGCGCTGGTCGTCAACGCGCGCAACATCAGCAAGAGCTTCGGTGAGCGCAAGATCGTCGAGGATTTCTCGACGCGTATTTTCCGCAAGGACCGCATCGGCCTGATCGGTCCCAATGGCGCCGGCAAGACGACGCTGCTCAAGATGCTGATGGGCGAGCTGGAGCCCGACAGCGGCACGGTGAAGCTCGGCGCCAGCATTCTGCCGGTGGTGATCGACCAGCGCCGCGCCGCGCTGGATCCCGACAAGACGCCATGGGAGACGCTGGCCGACCGCAACGACCATGTGCTGGTGCGCGGCCATCTCACTCACGTCATGACCTATCTACGCGAATATCTGTTCCGCGACGAGCAGGCGCGCCAGCCCGTGCGCACGCTGTCAGGTGGCGAGCGCAACCGTCTGCTGCTGGCCAAGGCGCTAGCAGCGCCTTCCAACATGATCGTGCTCGACGAGCCGACCAACGATCTCGACGCCGATACGCTCGACTTGTTGCAGGATGCGCTGGGCGACTACGACGGCACCGTCCTGCTGGTCAGCCACGACCGCGATTTCCTCGACCGGCTGGTGACCTCGACCATCGCCCTGGAAGGCGACGGCACCGCCATCGAATACGCTGGCGGCTACAGCGACTACCTGATCCAGCGCGGCCCGCGCGTCATGCCGGGCACCGTCAGCATCGCCCCGCGCAAGGCCAAGGGCGCGGCACGCGAGAATACCCAGGGCAAACGTCTGGGTTTCAAGCGGGAGCGGGCGCTGGTCGAATTGCCCAAGAAGATGGACGCGCTGCGAACCGAGATGGCGGCCTTGAACGTGGCGCTGGCCGATTCCGGATTCTGGGGCCGCGATCCGAAGGGCTTCCAGGCCAAGACCGAACGCCTTACGGTCGCCCAAGCCGAACTCGATGCTGCCGAGGTGGAATGGCTGGAGCTCGAATTGCTGCGCGAAGAGTTAAACGCCGGCTGAGCGCCAGTTGACGGGGAGGGGGGTGTCGGGTACCCCCACGCACCCCTCACAGGCTGCCCAAAAGTGCCCGATTCCGCTCTATCTCCTGCATCCGACGCCAGCTTGGCCGGCCATCCCGCCGGGCTGCGGCGGACCTTCGCCATCATCTCGCATCCCGACGCCGGCAAGACCACGCTGACTGAGAAGCTGCTGCTGTTCGGCGTCGCCATCCATGTCGCGGGCGCTGTGAAGGCGCGCGGCGAGGCCAGACGGGCGCGCTCGGACTGGATGAAGATCGAGCAGCAGCGCGGCATCTCGGTCACGACCTCGGTGATGCATTTCGAGTATGGCGGCGCGGTCTTCAACCTGCTCGACACGCCGGGCCATGAGGACTTCAGCGAGGATACCTACCGCACCCTGACCGCCGTCGATTCGGCCGTCATGGTGATCGACGCCGCCAAGGGCATCGAGGCGCGCACGCGCAAGCTCTTCGAGATCTGCCGGTTGCGCGACGTGCCGATCATCACCTTCATCAACAAGATGGACCGCGAGAGCCGCGATCCCATCGAGCTGCTCGACGAGATCGCCGCCACCCTGGCGCTCGATGTGACGCCGATGAGCTGGCCCGCCGGCTCGGGCAACCAGTTCAAGGGCACTTACGATCTCGCACACGACCGCATGCTGCTGTTCGATGCCGCCGACCGCGAGCGTATCGGCAAGGTCGTCGAATACGAAGGCATCGCCGATCCCGCGCTTTCCGCTTCGCTGCCCAAGGAGCAGTACGACAAGCTGGCCGAGGACGTCGAGCTGGTGCGCATCGCCTATCCGGCCTTCGACATGGAGTCCTATCGCGCCGGCCACCTGACGCCGGTGTTCTTCGGCAGCGCCTACAACAACTTCGGTGTGCGCGAGCTTTTGGATGCGCTCGCCGCCTGGGCGCCGCCGCCGCGTCCGCAGCCGGCCGAGCCGCGCGCGATCGAGCCGACCGAGCCCAAGGTCGCGGGCTTCGTGTTCAAGGTCCAAGCCAACATGGACCCCAATCACCGCGACCGCATCGCCTTCCTGCGCCTCTGCAGCGGCAAGTTCCGCCGTGGCATGAAGCTGACCCAGATGGGCACCGGCAAGGTGCTGTCGGTCAACTCGCCGATCCTGTTTTTCGCCCGCGAGCGAGAGATCGTCGACGAGGCTTGGCCTGGCGACATCATCGGCATTCCCAACCATGGCGTGCTGCGCGTCGGCGACACGCTGACCGAGGGCGAGCAGATCAAGATCGTCGGCATTCCCAACTTCGCTCCGGAAATCCTGCGCCGCGTGCGCCTGGAGGATCCGATGAAGTCCAAGCAGCTGAAGCGCGCGCTGGAGGATCTGGCGGAAGAGGGCGTGACCCAGGTGTTCCGCCGCGTCATCGGCGGCGACAATATCGTGGGCGTGGTGGGCGAACTGCAGCTCGATGTGCTCAAGACCCGTGTCGAGGCCGAGTATTCGGTGATGATCGACCTCGAGCCGGCGCCCTTCGAAACGGCGCGCTGGATCTCGGCCGACAGCAAGGTCGACCTGGAGGCTTTCATGTCGACCAACCGCGGCGGCATGTCGGAGGACCGCGACGGCGCCCCGGTGTTCCTGGCGCGCAATGCTTGGGAACTGGGCTATATCGCCGAGAAGAGCCCCAAGATCAGGTTCGCCGATATTCGCGAACGGGCTTGATCACAGGAACGCACCACGGAGTGGCGCGACTGTGATGATTAGCGCTCCGTCACCGGCACGGTCACCTTGTCGTTGCGCAGGCGCATCAGCTCTTCGGCCTTGAGACCCAGCAACTCGGCCAGCACGGCCTCGGTGTGCTGTCCCAGCGTCGGCGCCGGGCTGCGGATCTCCGACTTACCACCGGTGTGCAGGCGGATCGGCGAGATCGGCACGCGCGTCATGCCACGGCGCGGGTGGTCGACATCGACCCAGAAGCCGCGCGCCTCGAGGTGTGGATCGCTCGCCACCTCGCGCGCCGTCTTCACCGGCGCGCAGGGCACATGCGCCTCGTTCAGCAGCTTCAGGACCTCGTCCTTGGTGCGTGCGATCGTCCAGGCGCCGACGATGTCGTCGATCTCCTGCATGCGCCTGGCGCGGCCCGGCGTGGTCGAAAAGTCCGGATGGGTGGCCAGGTCCTGGCGGCCCAGCATCCGGCACATCGATTGCCAGTGCCGTTCGGCTGCGGTGAAGATCGCCACGTAGCCATCGCGGCATGGGTAGGTGTTGTAGGGCGCGATGGCCAGCGCCGGATGCCGGTTGCCGGTGCGCTCGGGCACGCCGGTGTCGCCGTCCATCACTGCGCCCAGCGCCGAGGCGAGCGCCATCACGGCCGCCTCGTGCATGGCCACCTCGACGCGCTGGCCCTTGCCGGTGCGTTCCCGCTGCACCAGCGCGGCCAGGATGCCGGCGCAGAGATGGATGCCGGCCAGGAAGTCGCAGACGGCAGCGCCTGCCTTTGTCGGCGGACCGTCGGCATCTCCTGTCGCGTTGGTGATGCCGCTCATCGCCTGGATGGTGACGTCCATCGCCGCGAGGTCGCGATAGGGCCCGTCGAGGCCGAAGCCCGAGCTTCCGCCATAGACCAGGCGCGGATTGAGCTTGCTCAGCACGTCCCAGCCGATGCCGAGGCGATCCATGACGCCCGCGGCGAAGTTCTCGATCACGACATCGGCCTGGGCCACGAGATCGAGGAAGATCTGTTTGCCGCGGGCCTGCTTGAGATCGAGCACCACTGACTCCTTGTTGGAGTTCAGCATGACCAGCGGATAGGGCTCGATTTCGCGCTTGCGGCGGCGCACCACATCGCCGTCCGGCGGTTCGATCTTGAGAACGCGGGCACCCATGAAGCTCAACTGCAACCCGCAATAGGGGCCGTTGTAGATCTGGCCGAGATCGAGGACGAGCATCCCCTCGAGGGGGCGGCGGATGGTCATGAGCTTTACTCCGGTCTGCCGGGTGACTTTATCGCGAACCGGCGAGGGAGCGAGGCCCGAGTGCAGGGCGGGTCCGTTGTGCGAATGGTCGGGGCGCCTTAGGGTCGGCGGATGAGCACTATCGATCGCATCGATCCCGGTCCGCGCCTCGCCGAGGCCGTGGTCTACGGCAACCGCATCTACCTCTCCGGCATGATCCCGGAGGACAGCTCCCTCGACATCACCGGACAGGTGAAGCAGGCGCTGGATGAAATCGACGCCCTGCTGGCGAGGGCCAGGACCGATAAGACGAAGATCCTGACGGCGGTCATCTGGCTTGCCGATATTTCCGATTTCGCCGCCATGAACGCCGTTTGGGACGCCTGGGTCGTGCCGGGCCAGACGCCGGCCCGGGCCACCGTGCAGGCGCGCATGAACGATCCGGCCCTGAAGGTCGAAATCATGGTCGTCGCGGCCATTTAGCCTCTGCTAAGGTTGCGCCGCCTGAAATTGGCCGCGTCAATATCCAGAGGGAGAACACTATGAGCGTTACACGTATCAATGCCGGTCCGCGCATGAGCTCGGCCGTCGTGCACGGCAACACCGTCTATCTCGCCGGCCTTACCGCCGACGACCGCACCCTCGACGTGAAGGGCCAGACCAAGCAGATCCTCGACAAGGTCGACAAGTTCCTGAAGGAAGCCGGTACCGACAAGTCCAAGGTGCTCTCGGCCAATATCTGGCTGACCGACATCAAGACCTGGAGCCAGATGAACGAAGTCTGGGACGCCTGGGTGTCGCCGGGCAATGCGCCGGCCCGCGCCACGGTCGAAGCCGCCCTCGCGGCGCCCGGCCTCAGCGTCGAGATCATGATCCAGGCCGCGAAGTAAAAACGCGGTCTCCGAATGAAACAAAGGGCCGGCATTGCCGGCCCTTTGTCCTTCCGAGGCGAGGGAGGGTTGGGGTTACCTCAGAAGTGCGTAGGTAGGCTCAATGGCCGCCAGGGCCAGGATGGCTATGGCCGCAAGACAGGACCATTCGAGTACGCGTTCGAGCACCACGATCAGCCCGCCATCCAGATGGTGTGATGCAGTCCAAGACGCCGGGGACGAAAACCGACATGGACGGCGGCGACGATCAAGAGGGTGCGGAACACGGCGGGTCTCCTTAATCAATTCAGCGAAAATGCGGGCAATTTGGTAAAGGCGACCGACTGGCCGATGGCGGCGACGGCGACACCGTCGGCATCCATCCGGCAGGCGTGGCGGCAATCGCGCGGGGGAGCGAAAGTCGCAACGGCCATGGTGACAATGGCCAGCAGGATAATGGTCGAGACTTTCATAGTGGCTCTCGGGCAATGAATTCAGGTGCTTTCAACCTGATACGCGGCGGTCCTAGGCGCGGACCAACTGCTGGACCTGCGGCAAAGTCTGCTGACGCCAGCCGTTGAGACCGGAGCCGACCGAAATCACGGCACCGTTGGCGACCAGCATGAAGCTCGGCACGATCGGCACGCGGACGGCGCTGAGGTAGGGCAGGGCTTCCTTCGGCCAGTACTTGGCCTGGAAGGCGTGGATCGATTTCGGGGCCTTGGCGCGCACGAACTTCACGCTGCGGGCGAAGGGGGAGGCCGTCCAGCGCGGCATGTCTTCGGCTTCGAAGACCCGGCAGGGGCCGCAGTCCTCGGCCGAGATGTAGATAACCATCAGTTCGTTGGAGGCTGCGGCGGCGTGGGCCGGCTTGGCGGCGGCGGGAGCGGTGGGGGCCGTGAGAGCAACCGTGGCGGCGGTGCCCAGGAGCAGGCTGAACATCGACCGGCGGGAAAAGTTGGTGGCGGTCATGGGGTCGTCCTCGTCTGCCTCGCCCGGCGGGTGCCGCGCTTTCGTGCGAGCTTTATGCACTTTCGGTGCGTCCTGGCCGTGTCGCCCCACCCGCCCGTTGGTGTCGTCTGTGTCGTGGCCCCAAAGCCTTGTGTGTCTTGGCGGGGTCATAAATGTCGTCCGTGTGTCGTGGCGGCCCTCCGACGACACACACGACACATTTCAGCGCCCGCGCGACGTTTCCGTGACATCTGGTTTCGGCATGTTGGAAAATATGAATTCCCAGATATCCGGCCCGCGTCCTGCCACCCCCGTTTCGGCGGATGTGAGGCACGCGGCCATGCGCGAATTCCTGGCGCTGCCGGCATCACGGATGGTCCTCGGATATGCTGCCTGGGCGCTGGCTTTCAGCCTGGTCTGGCAAGTCGACGTCTGGCTGTCGCCCGTGCTGGTGGCCGTCGTTTTCTCCGCCGCGGCGGTGGGCCTGTCTTTCGAGCACTGGGCCTATCCGCGACATCCCCGCAGCGATGCCGAAGTCGAGCGCTGGTGCCAGGTGCGGGTCATTTTCTCGGCCCTTTGGGGCTTGGGCTGGGCCGGGCCGGTCCTGCTGATCGTCACGCAGCCGCCGTCGGTGTCCTGGGTCTTGCCCCTGCTGGGCCTATCCGTCGCGACCGGGCTCGCGGTCTACGACCATGCGCGCCACCCGCCCAATTGCTACGCCTTCCTAGGCTGCGCCCTGGTGCCGGCCATCGTCGGCATCGCGCTCAGCCCGACCCAAGGTGTCTGGCCGCTGGCGGCCGCGGGGTCGGTCTACACCCTGTCGCTGGTCTTGGGCTGCCGCTCCGCCCATCGCGGACACATCCTGCGCCTGCGGCGCACCCGCGAGCATGACGAGCTACTGAGCACGCTCGATATGTCCCGGGCCGAATCGACGCGGGCCCGCGCCGAGCTGAGCGACGCCGTCGAAGGCCTGGCCGAGGGTGTGGCCGTGTTCGACGAGGACATGACCCTGCTGGTCTGCAATCCGGCCTTCGCCTCGACTGCGCCCGGCCTCACGGTTGATCAGCTTCTCGGCCGCAAGCTCGCCGATATCCTGGGCCAGATCGCCAAGGCCGGTCACGTGCGCAACGTCGGGCCGGAGAATATCGATCTCTTCATCGAGCGCTGGTACCAGTTCGTGCGCGGCGACAACCGCGACTATTCCGACCGCCGCCTGCTCGACGGACGCGACCTGCGCTACCGCGCCCGCCGCACCCGGCTCGGCAACTATGTCGTGAGCTTCGCCGACATCTCCGAGCTGAAGCGCCGCGAGCGCGAGCTGGAACGGGCCGACCGCCGCCTGACGGACTCGCTGGAGTCGATGAGCGACGCCTTCGCCACTTTCGACGCCGACGAATGCCTGGTCGCCTGCAACGAGGCCTATCGCCGCCAGATGGGCCAGACGCCCAGCGCCATCACGCCGGGCGTGAAGCTCGAGCAGGGTCTGCGCGACTTTGCCTTTAGTGCTGTGACGCAGACACTGACCGGGCGCGAGGAGCCGTTCATCGCCGGCATGCTGGCTCTGCACCGCCAGCCCACGGGTGGCGCCGTAGAGCAGCAGACCGGCGTTAACCGCTGGTCGCGCATCATGACCCGTCCGACGCCCGATGGCGGCCGCGTCGTCATGTTCGCCGATATCTCGCCGATCAAGCAGCGCGAGGCCGATCTGGCCGCCGCCAAGGAAAGCGCCGAGGAAGCGCGCGCCAAGCTCTACACCGTGCTCAACGAGATGAGCGACGCGGTGATGCTCTTCAACGCCGACGGCCGCGTAACCTTCGCCAACGACGCCGTCTTCGCCTTCCATGGCGGCACCCGCGAGGCCCTCGAACGGATTGGCACAATGCGGGGCATCCTCGAAACCCTGGCAGATGGCGGCGCCTTGGGCCGGCTGACGCCGGAGCTGCGGCAGGCCGAGATCGGCCGGCGCATGCGCGACTTCGAGCAAGGCACGCCCGACTGGCGGCTGATCAGGCAGGGCGGCCGCATGACCCAAGTCTGGATCAAGGTGCTTCCCGACGGCCAGCGCGTGGTCGTGCAACGCGACGTCACCGATCTGGAAAGTGCCCGAACCGGGGCCGAGCAGGCGCGCGCCAAGATGCACACTGTGCTAAATGAAATGACCGACGTGGTCATGCTGTTCGAGCGTGACGGCCGCGTTTCCTTCGCCAACGACGCCGTCTTCGCCCTGCACGGACACGACCGCGGCGAGATGGAAAGTGCCGGCACGCTGCGCAGCATTGTCGAGCAGCAGGCCGACAACGGCGATTTCGGTCCGCTCTCGCCCGCGCGCCGCGAGCAGGTCGTGCAGTCGCGCCTGCACGACTTCGAGACCGGCACCGAGGGCTGGAAGCTGGTGCGCCTGCCCAAGGTCACCTACCAGGTCGCGGTCAAGGTACTGCCCGACGGCATGCGCCTGATCATGCAGCGCGACGTCACCGAGCTGGAGGGCGCGCGCCGCGAGGCCCAGACGGCGCTGCGCCGCCTGCAGGTCGTCGTCAACAACATGGAAGACGGCGTCATGTTGTTCGACAAGGACATGCGCTGGGAAATCGACAATGCGCGCGTCCGCGAGATCCAGGACCTGCCCGAGAGCGTCGCCCATATTGGCGCCAGCGCCACCGAGATCATCCAGTACCAGGCCGAGCGCGGCGATTTCGGTCCGGCCGGCGCCATCGAGAACGACATGCGCGACCGCATTGCCGAGGCGTGGAGATCCGGCGGCATGACCTATTCGCGCTGGAGCAAGAACGGCCGCTTCATCGAATTCCGCTTCAAGCCGCTGCCCGAAGGCGAGGTTGTGGCGACCTATCGCGACCTCACCGACATGAAGCGCAGCGAGGAGAAGGCCGAGCGCGCGCGCAACGAGGCGACCGAAGCGCAGGGCCAGTTGCTGGCGGCCATGGAAACCATGGCCGACGGTATCGCCTTCCTCGATCCCGAGGAAAAGCTCGAGCTTTGCAACGAGGCCTTCAAGCGCTTCAACAATTACCAGCCCGAGATGGTGGCCGTGGGCGCCGACCTCGGCCGAGGCCTGAAAACCATCGCCCGGCTGGGCTCCGCCCCGCCGGGACAGGCGGAGACCTGGACGGCCGAGGTGCTGCGGGCATTGCGGGCCGGCGAGCCGGTGCAGATCCCCTTCGGTCCCGGCCAATGGGCGCGCGTGCTGTTGCGGCGCGGCGCCGACGGGCGCTCCGTCATCCTGGTCACCGATGTCAGCGAGGCGCGCAAGCGCCAGCGCGACCTCGAACGTGCGCTGGCGGCGGCGGAGAGCGCCAACCAGGCCAAGTCGACCTTCCTCGCCACCATGAGCCACGAAATCCGCACCCCGATGAATGGCGTGTTGGGCATGATCGAGGTGCTGGAGCAGGACGACCTCAACGAGGATCAGACCGACGTCGTCGAGACCATGCGCGAGTCGGCCACGGTGCTGCTGCGCCTGCTCGACGACGTGCTCGACTTCTCCAAGATCGAGGCCGGCCGCCTCGACCTCGAGGAGACGGCCTTCTCGCTGTCGAGCGTCGTCGACCGCACGGTCGAGACTTTCCGCACTGGCGCTCTCTCCAAGCAGGTGAGTCTGAACGTCGCCGTGGCGCCTGGCTCGTCGGATGCGCTGATCGGCGATCCGACCCGGTTGCGCCAGATCCTGTCCAACCTGATCGGCAATGCCGTGAAGTTCACTGATGCCGGCGCCGTCATTGTCCGCGCCAGCACCACGCCGCTGGGCGGCGGCGATACCCGAGTCACGCTCTCGGTTACCGATACCGGCATCGGCATGGATGCCGAGCAGCAGGCCCGGCTGTTCCGGCCCTTCACCCAGGCCGATAGCGGCACCACACGCCGCTTCGGCGGCTCGGGCCTCGGCCTCTCGATCGTCCGCCGCCTCGCCCAGCTGATGAACGGCGATGTCTCGGTGGAAAGCGCGCCGGATTCGGGCTCGACCTTCACTGTGACGTTGCGCCTCCGGGCGGCGCCGGCCGATTCGCCGCTGGCTGAGCTCGCCGCCCTGCCCCAACAACGCGTCGAAATGGCCCGCGCCCCCGTGCAGGTCACCAGCGGCGCGCGCGTCCTGGTGGTCGACGACCATCCGGTGAACCTCAAGGTGACGCT
>JBBRFD010000102.1:0-16337 GCA_038224985.1 Reyranellales bacterium | reverse complement strand
GGCGTTGACGATGAAGTTGGCGGTGTCGGACGACCACGGAATGATGTCGACCTTCTCGCCCTGCAGCTCCTGCACGACGGCCTGGACGCGGCTGCCGCGCATGCCGACGCAGGCGCCGATCGGATCGATCGAGCTGTCGTGGCTCAGCACCGCGATCTTGGCGCGGCTGCCGGGATCGCGGGCGACGGCCTTGATCTCGATGATGTTGTCGTAGATTTCCGGCACTTCCTGCATGAACAGCTTGGCCATGAACTGGGGATGGCTGCGTGACAGGAAGATCTGCGGGCCGCGCGGCTCCTCGCGCACGTCGAAGATATAGGCGCGCACGCGGTCGTTCACGCGCAGCGACTCGCGGGGGATCGTCTCGTCGCGGCGGATCACGCCCTCGGCGCGCTGCAAGTCGACGGTGATGTTGCCGTAGTCGACGCGCTTGACCACGCCCGACACGATCTCGCCGATCTTGCCCTTGAATTCCTCGTACTGGCGCTTGCGCTCGCTCTCGCGCATGCGCTGCGTGATGACCTGCTTGGCGGTCTGCGCGGCAACGCGGCCGAAATCGATCGGCGGCAGCTCGTCGGCGAGGAAGTCGCCGACCTGGGCCTCGGGATTGCGGCGCTGCGCCTCGGCCAGCGTGACCTGCGTATTGTCGATCTCGACCGGATCGGCGACCTGCATGTAGCGCATCAGCTTGATCTCGCCGGTCTTGCGGTCGATCTCGGCGCGGATGTCGTGCTCCAGCCCGTACTTGGCCCGACCGGCCTTCTGGATGGCCTGTTCCATCGCCTCGAGCACTTCCTCGCGTTCGATGCCTTTCTCACGGGCGACCATGTCGGCCACCTGGAGCATCTCCAGACGCGGGATATCGGCTGTCGTTGCCATGTCGCTTCTCTCTTTCTTCTTCCGTATCAGTGACTTTGAGCCGCGCTGTCCTGGGCGCGGCGGTGTTCTTCGAGCAGTGCGTTGGTCATTTCGAGCTTGGCCCGGCCGATCCAGCCGAACGGCACGGTAGTCTCGACGCCGTCCTCGAGCCGGAGCTTCACCAACTCGCCCTCGATGCCGAGCAGCGTTCCCTTGAAGCGGCGGCGGCCACCGACCGGCTCGGCCGTTTCGAGGCGCGCCAGATGGCCGGCCCAGCGCAGATAATCCTTTGGCCGTGTCAGCGGACGGTCGATGCCCGGCGAACTCACTTCCAGCGTGTAGGCCTGTGAAATCGGATCCTCGACATCGAGCACCGCGGACAGGGCGCGCGATATCGTAGCGCAATCCTCGACATCGATGGCCTTGCCGTCGACGCGGTCGATCATGACCTGCAGGGTGCCGCCCTTGCTCATCAGGACGCGAACAAGATCATAGCCCATACCGGCCACGGTCGGGGCGATGACAGCTTCAATTCGACGTTCGATTTCGTTCACGCAGGTCCGATTCGGTTGTGTTTCTCGTGCGATTCGGGGCCGTTGGACCGAGGCCAAATGAAAAGAGCGGGTTTTTGACCCACTCTTCTTGTTTGGTTCGTCCCGCGAACCCGTTCAGGATGGCGCGGATATAAGCGCAGAAACGCTAACTGGCAAGGATTTCCTCAGTTTTTTCGGACCGGGACCGAAAACCGCCAGCGCGTGCGCCGCGCCCATGAAATGATCGCTCCAATGGATATGGATCGAGATTTGCCGCGTCGAACCTACCATGGATGGTGGGTCGTCTTTTGCTGCTTTGTCATCGCCCTCTATGGATGGGGGTTGGGCTTCTATGGCCTCAGTCTTTATCTGGTGGCCCTGCAGAAGCTCCACGGCTGGTCGCCGGCCAGCATTTCCGCCGGGATCACCTTCTACTACATCGCCGGTGCCTTCCTGGTGATGCAGGTGGGCGATGTCATCCAGAAGCGGGGCGGGCGGATCGTGGTCATGCTGGGGGCAGCCTTGATGGGGCTCGGCGTGATCGGCCTTACCTTCCTGCACGAGCCGTGGCAGCTCTTTCTGGCCTTTGCCGTGATGATTCCCGGCTGGGCGGCCATGGGCGGCGGGGCGATCAACACGCTGATCGCCCAGTGGTTCGATCGCCGCCGTGGCTTTGCCGCCAGCCTGGCGCTGAACGGCGCCACCTGCGCCGGCCTCTTGTTCACCCCGGCCTTCGCTTGGGCCATCGACACGCTGGGCTTTGCCCAAGCCTGCTATGCCGCCGTCACCTTCGTGCTGCTGACGCTCTGGCCGCTCGCCGGCTTTGCGCTTCGCCCACGCCATGCCGACGAGCACGACATCGGCGATGGAAAGCACAAGGCCGAGGCCCCGGGCGAACCGCTCAGCCGGGCCGCGCTGCTGCGCACGCCGCGCTACCTGACGCTGGTCGGCGCCTTCTCCCTCGCCATGCTGGCGCAGATCAGCTTCATCGCCCATCAGGCGGCTTTCCTCGAGCCGGCCCTCGGCCTCAAGGGCGCCGGCTGGGCGATCAGCATCACGTCACTGTCGGCACTGATCGGCCGCCTCTCGGTCGGCCTGATCATCGACCGCGTCGACCGCCGCGGCGCCACCTCGGCGATCATCTGCACCCAGATCGTCTCGATGATCGTGCTGCTCGCGACCTCGTCGCTGACCGGCCTCTATCTCGGCTGCGTCCTCTTCGGCTTCGGCGTCGGCAACCTGATCACGCTGCCCGGCCTGATCGTGCAAGTCGAATTCCCACGCCGCGACTTCGCCCGCGCCGTCAGCCTGCATGTCGCCATCACCCAGCTCACCGCCGCGACGGGGCCGACGATCCTGGGCGCCCTGCACAATCTGTCGGGCGATTACCGCACTTCGCTGATGCTCTGCCTTGTGCTGCAGGTGGCGGCGGCTGTCCTGATCCTTGTCAGGCCGCGCGCCGCCTGAAGCGAAGAAACGTCGGGACGCCGGCGATACGTTTCTTTTCGTAGCGCGTCGCCGGCCAATCGGCGGGACGGGTGCGCCAGTCTTGCGGGCGCTCGGCCAGCCACTCGAAGGCGGCGTGGGTGCAGGCGTGCCCGACCATCCACGGCAGGTAGCTCGGGTCGTCGGTGGCGAGGCGCAGTTCGGCGCCGGGCTTCATCAGCCGCGCCAGCACGTCGAGGTTCTCACGCGCCACGAAGCGGCGCTTGTGGTGGCGCGACTTGGGCCAGGGATCGGGGAAGAGCACGAAGGCGCGGTCGAGCGACCGCTCGGGCAAGGCGGCCATGACGAAGCGCGCGTCGTCGGTGAAGAGGCGGATGTTCGTCACGCCGGTGCGCTCGATATGCGCGAGGCATTTGGCGACGCCGTTGATATAGGGCTCGCAGCCGATCAGGCCGACCGTCGGGTGAGTGCCGGCCAGTTCGACCAGATGCTCGCCAGCGCCGAAGCCGACTTCCAGCCACACGCCACCCGACGGCAACGTGCCGCCAAAAGCCTGTGCCAGATCGATTTTAGCGCTACTGTCGGCCACCATGTTTTCCGGCGTGACGACAGGTTCGGCTGGCAGTTCCAGTGTGAGTCGGGGCAGAAGCGTGTCGAGCAGCGACTGCTGCCCGGCCCGCAGTTTCTTGCCCCGACGACGGCCGTGCAGTGTGCGCCGACGCGCGTCGACGGGGGCTTCCGTCATCTCGACTACATGATCACGTCGATGAGGTACGGACCCTTTTGCGACATGGCGTAGGTGAGATGTTTGGTAAGTTCCTCGAGATTGTGTGCCTTACCGCCCGGCACGCCCATGCTCTTGGACATCATCGAGAAGTCGAGCGTCGGCCGGTCGAGCGTCAGCATGTCGATGGCGCGCGGACCGGGATTGGCGGCGCCGACATCGGCGAGCTGGCTGTAGAGGATGTTGTAGGAGCGATTCGAGAAGATCATGACGCAGACGTCGAGGTTCTCACGCGCCATCGTCCACAGCGACTGGATCGTGTACATCGCCGAGCCGTCGCCGATCATGCAGATGACCTTGCGGTCGGGGCAGGCGACCGCGGCGCCGACGGCGACGGGTCCGCCGAAGCCGATCGAGCCGCCCATGTTGTTCAGCCAGTCGTGCGGCGGCGCGCCAGCACTGAAGGGGAAGAAGCCGCGGCCGGTGGTTACCGACTCGTCGACCACGATGGCGCCTTCCGGCATCGTGGCGCCCAGCGCCTGGCCGAGACCTTCGAGCGTGAACTTGCCGGTCGGACGATCGGGACGGTTCGGCTGGGCGATGTCCGCGGCCTTCTCGTTGAGCGCGCCGAGTTCGGCGGCCAGCGCCTCCAGCGAGGCGATCGGATCGCCTTCGACCGGGCAGAGCGTCATGGTCTCGCAGTCGTCGGGCGTCAGCACCGAGGGCTTGCCGGGATAGGCGAAGAAGGCGAAGGGCGCCTTGGCGCCGCACAGCACCATCTGCTTCGTGCCCTTTAACTGCGCCTGGGCGTTCTCGATGACGAAGTGCAGACGCAGCACCGGCACGCGGCCAACGCCGCGCTCGATGCGCGCCGTGCCGCCCGCGCCCTGTACTTTGCAGCCCGTCTTTGCCGAGATCTTGCCGGCCAGTTCGAGACCGCGTGCGCGCAGGCTGCGCCCACCGATGAACAGCATCGCGCCCGGCATCTTCAGCGCCTTGGCGGCAGCCACGACGACATCGTTGGCGGGCTTGTCGGGCTGCGGCGTGGCCGGCGTCTCGGCCATGCCATCGGCCTCGCCCCAAGCGGTGTCGGCCGGCAGAATCAAGGTTGCGATCTGACCCGGCGCCACGCGCGCGGCCTGAATAGCGAGCGCGCCGTCGCCGGCCACGGTCTTCGAGGTCGGCGAGGTTTTCACCCAATGCGAGAAGGGACGCGCGATGCCTTCGATATCGGCGGTCAGCGGCGTGTCGTACTTGATGTGATAGAGCGCGTGCTCACCCACGATGTTGACGACACCGGAACCGGCCTTCTTGGCGTTGTGCAGATTGGCGGCGGCGTTGGCGAGGCCCGGTCCCAGATGCAGCAGCGTCGAGGCCGGCTTGTCGGTCATGCGGTAATAGCCATCGGCGGCACCGGAGCAGACGCCTTCGAAAAGGCCGAGCACGCAGCGCATGCCCTCGACGCGATCGAGCGCGCCGACGAAGTGCATTTCCGACGTGCCGGGATTGGCGAAGCAAACCTCGACGCCGCCCTTCACCAGGGTCCTGACCAGACTTTCCGCACCGTTCATTGACGCTCTCCCCCGGCACCCCAAGGGGCGCTCAAATAATGCGGGCGCACCCTATGCCAGAGCCGGCACTGCGCAGAAGCAAATGTTGCGAAGAGGGTCTTGACCCCTGAGGGCGCCAATATCATTATCTCTCTCGTAAGATATTGATAAGAATACATTTTTCGGCGCCGCTGCATTTTGTTGGGGACCGCGTGAGCGGGAAATTGGGGTTTCGCTATGAATAATTCATCCGCTTCCTGGCGCGCTTTCAGCCGCGCCGCGCGCATCGCGCTCCTGCCCTTCCGCGTTGTCTCCCTTCGCTACCGCTGGTTCGCCGTCGAACCGAACTGAGTCTCGCCTGCCATCGATCTGGCGGCGATGAAATGGACAGAATCGCCGAATTCTCTTGAGGCTGTCTGGCTTGCCAGTCTCTTGAGGGACCGGCGGGCGTCCCACGGCGCCCGCCGGCTTCGCTCCAACCACCTCATGTGGTATGAGTTCTTGCTTTATTCTCCGTCTATTACCCCCTATCTTGCATGTAATAGTTGAATAAAGACCATTGAACATGAGCGATTCGGCCCCGGCGGCTCATGCCGATGCCACGCATATGCACGAAGCCTGGACCTGGACTCTCGGCAAGAGCGCCGGGGTCTTCGACCATCACGCCTAGATGAAAGCACGTCCTTCCGCCGGCACGCCGTCATTCGGCGCGACCAACCCGACCAGCCGTTTGACGTTGAGTGCCAGCGCCGTGGCCGGCGCATGAGCGAGCAGCGTCTCGCGCGCGAAGGTCGTCAAGCCGGAAGGCTCGCCGACAAAGCCTGACCGCCACTCCGCGACCAGCGCCTTAAAGACGGTGCCGCGCGGCGCGGGCATGTCGGGCGCCGTACCACCCAATTCACGCATCAGGGCGAAGAAGCAGCCCATGGCCCGGTCGAGCCGCGCCGCCCGCGCGCGGCGCTGGATCTCGTCCCAGTCCATCGCGGTGCCGCTCGCGCGCAGCAGACGCGCGAGGTCGAGCATCTTGCCCAGCGTGCGCCAGCCGAACTTGTCCTTGGCGGCATTCGAGACTGCGATCAGCAGCGCATGCTCGTCGCTCGGCATGCGCACGCCGCCGACGGTTCGCGCCTGGGCTCGCACCTCGTCACCCGTCAGCCCAAGCGGCAGCGGCCAGGAATCGGGAGCGATGTGGAAGTCGATGTTGC
This sequence comes from Reyranellales bacterium, assembly GCA_038224985.1. GTDB lineage: Bacteria > Pseudomonadota > Alphaproteobacteria > Reyranellales > Reyranellaceae > Reyranella. The sequence goes on along the minus strand of JBBRFD010000102.1, from coordinate 10,021 downwards.
AGGTGCCATCGGCCGAATGAAACGGTGCGAAGCTCGCGTCACCGATCAGCCCCCAGCGTTTGTCCGTGATCGGCGCAAAGCGAAAACCCTCGGCTGCCAGCAGTTCGATGGCCGGCTTGAGCTGCCGGCGTTCCAGCAGCACGTCGAGATCGCCGACGATGCGCGGCACCGGATCGCCATAGAGCCGATGGGCATTGGCGAAACCCTTGATCGCCACGGGCTCGAGCCCGGCCTCGACGAGCCGCGCGAAGGCGCGCTTTTGTGCAGCGTAGTTCAGGCGCGACAGCAGCAGGGCATTGGCCGCACCCCGGACCTTCATCTGCAACGGCGCCAGCAGCGCCTCGATCAGGGATGGTGCCAGCTTGGCGGAGAGACGATCCGGCAGTTCGCGGCCGGGATGCGAGGACGCATCCACCGGCTGCGTCAGCAGGCAGCGCCAAACGTCATCCTGTCGATCCGCCATCCCAACCATCGCCCAAACGTATCATGTCGCCTTGCCAAGCGCCTGAAGAGGCCCGTAAGAATTGCACCAATAGGGGGTTGCATCGATGTCGTTCATACGCTCGGCCGGCGCCATGGCATTGGCTATCCTTGTCTCGGGCACGGCGTCGGCACAGGAGCTCAGGATCGGTCTCAAGACCGAACCCAGTTCGCTCGATCCGCAGTATCACAACCTCGCGCCCAACAATCAGATCGCCCTGCACCTTTTCGATCCGCTGGTCGCCAAGGACGAAAAGCAGCTGGCGATCCCCGGCCTCGCCTTGTCGTGGACGACGGTCGGCGACACGGTCTGGGAGTTCAAACTCCGGCCCGATGTGAAGTTCCACAATGGTGCTGCCTTCACCGCCGAGGACGTCGTCTTCACCTATGAGCGCGCCGCCAAGGTGCCCAACAGCCCCTCGCCCTTCACGTTGATCACGCGGCAGATGACGCGCTTCGAGATCGTCGATCAACTGACGCTGCGCATCCACACCAAGGAGGCCGCCCCGCTGCTGCCGCTCGATCTGTCGGGCCTGCCGATCCTGTCGAGAAATGCCGCAGCCGGCGGCGCGCCGGAAGGCAAGACCACGGCCGAGTTCAATCGCGGCGAAGGCCTGATCGGCACCGGCCCCTTCAAGTTCATCGAATGGCAGCGCGGTGCGCAGCTCGTGCTCAGCCGCAACGACGACTACTGGGCCGGCAAGGTCGCCTGGACCAAGGTCACCTTCAAGCCGCTGACCAACGCCGCCGGCCGCGTCGCCGCCCTGCTGGCGGGCGACATCGACCTGATCGAGGATCCGCCGACCGCCGACCTGCCCAGGCTCAAGAAGGAGCCCAAGCTCGCGTTGGCCGAAGCCGTCTCGAGCCGCGTCATCTATATCGCGCTCGACCAGTTCGCCGAACCGAGCCCCGGCATTCCCGATACCGTCGGCAAGAACCCGCTGAAGGACAAGCGCGTGCGCCAAGCGCTCTCTCAGGCGATCGACCGCAAGGGCATCGTCGACAAGATCATGGAAGGCGTGGCTTTGCCCGCCGGCGATTTCCTGCCGTCGCCGGCTTTCGGCACCTCGAAGGACACGAAAGTCGACAAGTTCGATTCGCCCGGCGCCAGGCAGCTGCTGGCCGATGCCGGCTATCCCAATGGCTTTTCGATCACGCTGGGCACGCCCAACGGCCGCTACATCAACGACCTCAAGGTCTCTCAGGCGATCGCCTCGATGTGGGCACGCATCGGCGTGAAAACCGAAGTCGAGGCGACCGCGCCGCCGGTCTTCTTCAAGAACCGCGACGAGTACAAGTACAGCGCCTATCTCGCCGGCTGGGGTGCCGACTCGGGTGAAATGTCCAACCCGCTGCGTTCGCTGGTCGCCACGCCCAACCGCGAGAAAGGCATGGGCGGCACCAACCGCGGCCGCTATTCCAATCCCGCGATGGACGCCAAGCTCGAAGAGGCGATGCGCACCGTCGACGACAAGAAGCGCGAGGCGCTGCTGCAGGACGCCAGCAAGCTGGTCATCGCCGACTACGGCATGATCCCGCTGCATTTCGAACTGTCGGTCTGGGCCATGCGCCGCGACCTCGCCTATGTCGGCCGCGCCGACCAGGCGACACTGGCGCGCTTCGTGACCCCGAAAACGCCGGCGACGCGCTAACAATATCCGTCGTCCTGAGCGCAGCGAAGGACCTCACCGAACGATCAGACACCAACCGCCGACATCGAGGGCATTGCACGCGCGAGATCCTTCGCTGCGCTCAGGATGACAGGTCCGGCATTAAATCGCGAAATTCCGGATTCACTGATCGCACCAACTCATTCTTACGTTCTCGACGCCAACCTTTCAGTTGCTTCTCACGCGCGATGGCGTCGGTCAGATTATCGTATTCCTCTGAATAAACGAGCCGCGTTACACGGTACTTCTTGGCGAACTCGCTACCCTGTCCGTTTCGGTGCTCCCAGATGCGGCGTTCGATATCGTTGGTAACGCCGATATACATTGCGTTACCCGAACTACTCGCGAGGATGTAAATCCAGTACTAACGCTCGCTCATTGCGGAGGTCCGTGACTGACCGTTCGGCGAGATCCTTCGCTACGCTCAGGATGACTAGGAAGCGCCCAGTTCGACGTTCACGAGGTTGATCCAGTAGGCGGCGCCGGTGGTGATGATCTCGTCGCTGAAGTCGTAGAGCGGCGAGTGGACGTTCTGGCAACCGCCTTCGCCCATGCCGCCATTGCCGATCATGATGTAGGCGCCGGGCTTCTTCTCCAGCATGAAGGCGAAATCCTCTGCACCGGCTAAGGGTGAGGTATTGGCCTCGACGTTGTCGCGGCCGACCGTGAGGGCGGCGGCCTCGACGGCGATGCGGGTCTGGTCGGCGGCGTTCACCAAAGCGGGATAGCGGCGAAGGTACTTGCTGACGGCGGTACAGCCGCCAGCCTGGGCGATGCCCGCCGCCACTTCGGCGAGACGGCGCTCCAGCAACGAACGCACATCGTTGGAGAAGCTGCGCGCGGTGCCCTTGATCAGGACTTCGGAGGGAATGACGTTGGGCGAGCCCGGCGTGCCAGCGGCGATATGGCCGACGCTCAGCACGGCGGCCTGGGCGGGCGCCACGTTGCGACCGACGATACCCTGCATGGCGACGATGAACTGCGCCGCCGGAAAGGTCGGGTCGGTGCCGCGATCGGGCATGGCGCCGTGGCCGCCGGTGCCTTTGAAGGTGACTTCCCAGGTGTCCGAGGCGGCCAGCATGGCGCCGGTGCGGATGGCGAAGTGGCCCTTGGGGAAGCCCGGCATATTGTGCATGCCGTAGACGGCATCGCAGTCGAACTTGTCGAACAGGCCCTCCTCGATCATCACCCGCGCGCCGCCCTGGCCTTCCTCGGCCGGCTGGAAGATGAAGTGCACGGTGCCGGCGAAGTCGGGCTTGGCGGCCAGTTGCTTGGCCGCACCGAGCAGCATGGTGGTGTGGCCGTCATGGCCGCAGGCATGCATCTTGTTGGCGATCGTCGAGGCATGCGCGAAGTCGTTCTTTTCCTGCAGGTGGAGCGCGTCCATGTCGGCGCGCAGCCCGATGGTCTTCTGGCCCTGCCGGTTGCCCTTGAGCGTGCCGACCACGCCGGTGGTGGCAAGGCCACGATGGACCTTGAGGCCCCAGGACGTGAGCTTGTCGGCCACGATCTGCGACGTCCGCTCTTCCTCGAAGGCGGTTTCGGGGTGGCGGTGGATGTCGCGGCGGATCGCGGTCAGCTCTTCGTGGTCGCCGGCCAGCAGATCGGGGGTGAAGCCACTCGTAGAGGAACGCATGGGGGGTACTCCGGAAGGGAAGGCGGGAGACTAGCCGCCGCCGCCGGGCCTTGCCATAAGACTCGTTCGTTGGACCCTTGTCGTTCAGGGGTTTCGAGACGGAAACATAGGGGGTTTCATGTCCAAGATCGGCAAACTGGGCGCGTTCGTCGCGGCCCTGAGCTTCACCTGTTCGGTGCAGGCCCAGGAACTGAAGATCGGCATCAAGACGGAGCCGAGTTCGCTCGATCCGCAGTTCCACACACTCAATCCCAATATCCAGGTCGCGCAGTACTTCTTCGACGCGCTGATCCAGCAAGACGCCAATCTCAAGACCCAGCCGGCGCTGGCGCTGTCGTGGAAAGCGACCGGCGACACGACCTGGGAGTTCAAGCTGCGGCCGAATGTGAAATTTCATGATGGTTCGGATTTCACCGCCGAGGACGTCGTCTTCACCTATGAGCGCGTGCCCAAGGTGCCCAACAGCCCGGGCCCCTATACGATCTACACGCGCGCCTTCAAGAGCTTCGAGATCGTCGATCCGCTGACGCTGCGCATCCACACCAACGGCCCCGCGCCGCTGCTGCCGCTCGATGTCGCGGCCCTCCCCATCCTGTCGAAGAAGGCGATGGCGGGCCCGGCGGCCGAGGGCAAGACCTCGGCCGATCTCAACGGCGGCAATGGTCTGGTCGGCACCGGCCCGTTCAAGTTCGTCGAATGGCAGCGCGGCAGCCGAATCGTGGCCGAGCGCAACGACGCCTATTGGGGACCGAAGCCTGCCTGGAAGACCGTGCAGCTGCGGCCGCTCAGCAACAACACCGCGCGCGTGGCCGCACTCCTGTCGGGCGACGTCGACCTGATCGAGGATCCGCCGACGACCGATCTCGCCAAGCTCAAGAACGATCCGAAGATCCATCTCGAGCGCGCCGTCTCCAACCGCGTCATCTACATCGCACTCGACCAGAACGGCGATCCGCCGATCGCCATTCCCGACACCAGCGGCAAGAACCCGCTGATGGACAAGCGCGTGCGCGAGGCGCTGTCGATCGCGATCGACCGCAAGGGCATCGCCGACAAGATCATGGAAGGCGTGGCGGTTCCCGCCGGCGATCTGCTGCCCTATCCAATGGGCGGCACGAAGAAGGACACGCCGATCGATGCCTTCGATTCGGCCAAGGCCAAGAAGCTGCTGGCCGACGCGGGTTACCCCAACGGCTTTTCGATCACGCTGGGCGCGCCCAATGGCCGCTACATCAACGACCTCAAGATCGCCCAGGCGGTCGCTGCCATGTGGAGCCGTATCGGCGTCAAGACGGAAGTCGATGCCAACGCGCCGCCGGTCTTCTTCAAGAACCGCGACTCGTTCAAGTACAGCGCCTATATGGCCGGCTGGGGCGCCAGCACCGGCGAGCTCAGCAACGCGCTGAAGGCGCTGGCCGCCACGCCCGACCGCGCCAAGGGCATGGGCACGACCAACAGCGGCCGTCATTCGAACAAGGAGATGGACGCCAAGCTCGAGCAGGCGCTCGTGACGGTAGACGATGCCAAGCGCGAGGCCCTGCTGGCCGAGGCCAGCCGGATCCTCATGACCAGCCACGGCCTGATCCCGATCCACTTCGAGCTCTCGGTCTGGGCGATGAAAAAGGGCCTGACCTATGAAGGCCGCGCCGACCAGAACACGCTGGCCGTCGGCGTGAAGCCCGCCAAGTAACGGCAGGAACGAGCAGCCGGGAGGGGCACAGGAGTGCTGGTCTATATCATCCGCCGCCTGATGCAGGCGGCGCTGGTCATGGTGGTGATGTCGGCGCTGGTCTTCGCCGGCATCTACCTGATCGGCGACCCGGTCGCGATGATGATCAGCCCCGATGCCAGCGAACTCGAGCGCGAGGCCGTGCGCAAATCGCTCGGTCTCGATCTGCCGATGTGGCGGCAGTACCTCGTCTTCGTCAGCGACGCGCTGCACGGCAATTTCGGCAAGAGCTTCCTCGCCGGCCAGCCCGCCATGGGCCTGATCTTCGAGCGCTTCCCGGCGACGCTGGAGCTGGCCTTCGCTTCGCTGATCCTGTCGCTGGTGCTCGGCCTGCCGATGGGCATCTATGCCGGGCTCCGACCCAACTCGACCGGCGCCAAGGCGATCATGACCGGATCGATCCTGGGGTTCTCACTACCCAACTTCTGGGTCGGGCTGATGCTGATCATGGCCTTCTCGGTGCTGCTGCCCGACCTGCTGCCGTGGTGGCCGCGCCTGCCCGCTTCGGGCCGTGGCGCCACCTTCGACCTCTGGGGTCTCAAGCTCTCCTTCCTGACGGCCGACGGCCTGCTGCATCTGGTGCTGCCGGCGATCACGCTGTCGCTCTACAAGGGTGCGCTGATCGTGCGCCTCGCCCGCGCCACGGCGCGTGAAGTCCTGCCGATGGATTACATCAAGTTCGCCCGCGCCAAGGGCGTCAGCGAAAGCCGCATCGTCGGCGTCCACGTGCTGAAGAACATCATGATCCCGATCGCCACGGTGAGCGGCCTCGAATTCGGCCAGACCGTGGCCTTTGCCGTGGTCACCGAGACGATCTTTTCCTGGCCCGGCGTCGGCAAGCTGCTGATCGATTCGATCCTGCTGCTCGACCGTCCGGTGGTCGTTGCCTATCTCGTGGTCATCGTCGCCTTCTTCGTGATCCTCAATCTCGTGGTCGATCTGCTCTATTCCGTGCTCGACCCGCGCGTCCGTCTCGAGAACCGCGCCGCATGACCGCCGCCGCAATCGAAACTGTTGCCCCGAAACCGCAGACGCCGTTCCAGCGCGTCGTCGCCGATTTCTGCGAAAGCAAACTGGCTCTGCTTGGCCTCTTCCTGCTGGTGCTCTCGGTTTTCGTCGCCCTCTTCGCGCCGCTGATCTCGCCGCAGAACCCGTTCGACATCGCCGGCCTCGACCTCATGGAATCGAAGCAGCCGCCGGGCGCCGTCTCGGGCGACGGCAAGATCACCTATTGGCTGGGCACCGACGGCCAGGCGCGCGACATGATGTCGGCGATCTTCTACGGCATGCGCATCAGCCTCTTCGTCGGCGCCGTCTCGGTCGTGGTCGCCCTGCTGATCGGCATCGTCGTCGGCCTTGTTGCCGCCTATGTCGGCGGTCGTGTCGACGCGCTCTTGATGCGCATTGTCGACATCATGTTGTCGTTCCCGGCGATCCTGGTGGCGCTGATCCTGCTGTCGCTGCTGGGCAAGGGCATCGACAAGGTGCTGATCGCGCTCATTCTCGTGCAATGGGCCTATTTCGCCCGTGCCGCGCGCAGCGCCGCCCTGGTCGAGCGCAACAAGGAATATGTCGAGGCCGCGACCTGCCTTGCTTTGCCCGCCCGCCGCATCGTCTTCCGCCACATGCTGCCCAATTGCCTGCCCTCGCTGATCGTCATCGCCACCATCACGCTGGCCCGCGCCATCGGCCTCGAAGCGACGCTGTCCTTCCTCGGCGTCGGCGTGCCGGTGACGCAGCCCTCGCTCGGCATGCTGATCTCCAACGGCTTCGAATTCCTGATGTCGGGCAGCTACTGGATCAGCTTCTTCCCCGGTATCGCGCTGGCCATCGCCATCATCGGCATCAATCTCGCCGGCGACCATCTGCGCGACGTGCTCAACCCGCGGAACCTGCGGTGAGTGAAGCAGCGCTCAGCGTCCGCAATCTGCGCACGCACTTCTTCACCAAGGAAGGCGTCGCCAAGGCGGTCAACGGCGTCGACTTCGACGTGGCACCGGGAGAAATCCTCGGCATCGTCGGCGAATCGGGTTCGGGCAAGACCGTCACGGGCTTCTCCATTCTCGGCCTGATCGATCCGCCGGGCCGCATCGTCGAGGGCAGCTCGATCCGCTTTGGATCGGAAGAATTGACGACCGTCCCGGCCGAGCGCCTGCGCGCCATTCGCGGCGCCGAGATCGCCATGATCTTCCAGGACCCCATGATGACCCTGAACCCGGTGCTGCGCGTCGACACGCAGATGATCGAGGCGGTGCAGGCCCATCTCAAGGTCAGCCGCGAGGACGCGCTGGCGCGGTCGCGCGCCGCGCTGGTGCAGGTCGGCATCTCCTCGCCCGACGAGCGCCTGCGCGCCTATCCGCACCAGTTCTCCGGCGGCATGCGCCAGCGCGTCGCCATCGCCATCGCGCTCTTACACAAGCCCAGGCTGATCGTGGCCGACGAGCCGACGACGGCGCTCGACGTCACCATCCAGGGCCAGATCCTATTCGAGATGCAGCGGCTTTGCCGCGACAGCGGCACGGCGCTGATCTGGATCACCCACGACCTCGCCGTGGTGGCGGGCCTCGCCGACCATATCGCCGTCATGTATGCCGGCCGCATCGTCGAACAGGGCCGCACCGCCGATATCATCGAGCGGCCCCTGCATCCCTATACCAAGGGTCTGATCGGCTCGGTGCCGTCGCAGAACACGCGCGGCCAGGCGCTGGCGCAGATCCCCGGCATGACGCCGTCGCTGCTGAAACTGCCGGCCGGCTGCAGCTTCAAGTCGCGCTGCCCCCTCGCCATCGACAAGTGCAACGAGATGCCCGAGCTCGAAGAGCACCGGCCCGGCCAATCGGCGCGCTGCTGGCGGGCCGCGGCCTGACGCAGGAGGAAACCATGATCGCCCGACGCCGTTTGATGATCGCCGGACTCCTCGGCGGAGCCCTCGGGCTTGCCGGCCAAGCCCCGACGGCCGTCGCCCAATTGCCCAAAGTCGCGCCCGAGGCCGCCAAGCTGCGCGACGAGCTGATGGCGCTCGAGAAGGGCAGCTGGGGCTTCATGAAGGACAAGAACTTCGACGGCATGCGCAACTTTCTCGCCGACGATGTGCTGCTGATCTTCGGCGACGGCTCACGCTTCAACAAGCGCGAGATGCTGGAGATGATGAAGGACTTCGCACTGCTCGATCTCAAAATCGAGCCGACCTATGCCCTGCGCCTGATCAGCCCGGATGTCGCCAACCTGATCTACCGCGTCACCTATACGAGCACGCTGAAGGGCGGCAAACCCGAGACGCTCTCGGCCCGCGCCTCCAGTGTTTACGTCAATCGCGGCGGCAAGTGGTGGAGCGTGTTCTATCAGGAAACGCCGATCAAATGACCGCGGCAGCGGCACCTCTCCTCTCGCTCCGCGGCATCACCAAGCGCTTCGTGCAGCGCGTCGATCTGGCGGGCAAGGTCGCCAATGTCTTCGGCGCCAAGCTGCGCGAGACAGTGGTGCAGGCGGTGTCGGACTTCGATCTCGATGTCGCCGATGGCGAGGTCGTAGGCCTGGTAGGCGAGTCGGGGTGCGGCAAGAGCACGCTCGGCCGCATCGTCGCCGGCATCCTGCCGCCGACCGAAGGCAGCATGCTGTGGCGCGGCGCCGATGTCGCCGAGATGGGCGGCGACGACAAGCGCGCCTGGCAGCTCGCCGTGCAGATGATCTTCCAGGATCCCTATGCCTCGCTCAATCCGCGCCTGCGCGTGTCGGAAATCGTGGGCGAAGCGCCGCGGGTGCACGGGCTGGTGTCGCGCGACAAGCAAGCCTCCTACGTCGCCGAGATGCTCGACCAGGTCGGCCTCGACGGCGCCTATGCGACGCGCTTTCCGCACCAGTTCTCCGGCGGTCAGCGCCAGCGCATCGGCATCGCCCGCGCGCTCGCGGTGAAACCCTCGTTCATCGTCTGCGACGAAGCGGTGGCAGCGCTCGACGTCTCGATCCAGGCGCAGGTGCTCAATCTCTTCATGGAGCTGCGCCAGCGGCTCGGCCTCACCTATCTCTTCATCAGCCACAATCTTGCAGTGGTCGAGCATCTGAGCGACCGCGTCGCCATCATGTATCTCGGCCGGCTGGTCGAGATCGCGCCGGCCGACGAACTCTTCGCCCTGCCCAACCATCCCTATACGCAGGCGCTGCTGGCCGAGGTGCCCAAGCTCGACGCTCGACGCCGCATCTACAAGCCGATCGCCGGCGAGCTGCCCTCGCCGCTCGATCCGCCACCCGGCTGTGCCTTCCACCCACGCTGCCCGCATGCCTTCGCCCGATGCAAAGTCGAGCGCCCAGCCCTCAAAGAGGTCGCGCCGGGCCATTTCGGCGCCTGCCATCTGAACGACGCCTAGATGTGAGCTTTCAATAGGTTGTCCATCCGGCGCTGACCGAGGAAGCTGATGTTGTCGAGACGTCACCTTTCCCTGGGAGAACCGAATGGACATCCATAAGAATGCCCGCCTGACGCCGCTTGGTCGAGAGCGCATGGTCAAC
>JBBRFD010000101.1:0-16385 GCA_038224985.1 Reyranellales bacterium | reverse complement strand
GACGATATGCGGTCGGCGGGATGCGGAAGGGACATGGCAGCAACTCATCGCAGTAAGGTGCTCATCCTCGGGTCGGGTCCGGCGGGCTATACGGCGGCCATCTATGCCGCGCGCGCGAGCCTCAAGCCCATGTTGGTGCAGGGCATCCAGCCCGGCGGCCAGCTCACCATCACGACGGATGTCGAGAATTACCCGGGTTTCGCCGACGTCATCCAGGGACCCTGGCTGATGGAGCAGATGCAGAAGCAGGCCGAGCATGTCGGCACGCAGCTTTTCTTCGACACCATCGTCGAGGTCGATCTCAGCCGCCGGCCCTTCGTCGGCATCGGCGACTCGGGCGATCGCTATGAGGCGGATTCGCTCATCATCACGACCGGCGCCACGGCCAAGTGGCTCGGCCTGCCGACGGAAGAGAGCTTCCGTGGTGGCGGCGTCTCGGCTTGCGCCACCTGCGACGGCTTCTTCTTCCGCGGCAAGGAAGTGGTTGTGGTCGGCGGCGGCAACACAGCGGTCGAGGAAGCGCTCTATCTGACGCATCACGCCTCCAAGGTGACGCTGGTGCACCGCCGCGACAGCTTCCGCGCCGAGAAAATCCTGCAGGATCGCCTGTTCAAGAACCCGAAGATTTCGGTGCTGTGGAATCACGCGGTGCAGGAGATCACGGGCGAGAGGACGCCAGCGCCGCTGGTCAAGGGTGTGCGCGTGAAGAACGTCAAGACCGGCGCCGAGAAGGAAATCGCCACGGATGGCGTCTTTATCGCCATCGGCCATTCACCCAACACCGAGCTGTTCAAGGGCAAGCTGGCCATGGACAACGAAGGCTATCTGCTGACGCGGCCCGATTCGACGGCGACCGATATCGAGGGTGTTTATGCGGCAGGCGACGTGCAGGACAAGGTTTTCCGCCAGGCGGTGACGGCCGCCGGCACCGGCTGTATGGCCGCACTCGAGGCGGAGAAATGGTTGGCGGCGCAGGAGTCGCGCGTGGCACAGGCCGCGGAGTAGGGAGAGGCTTCATGGACTGGGACAAGCTGCGGATTTTTCAGGCCGTGGCGGATGCCGGCAGCTTCACGCATGCTGGCGAAGGCCTGAAGCTCAGCCAGTCGGCCATCTCGCGCCAGATCGGCGCGCTCGAGGAGCAGCTCGGCGTCATGCTGTTCCACCGCCATGCCCGTGGTCTTATCCTCACCGAGCAGGGCGAGCTGCTCTATCGCACCGCGCGCGATATGGCGGCCAAGGTCAATACCGCCGAGGCGCTGCTGCGGGCCAACCAGGACAAGCCGGCGGGCCGTCTCAAGGTCACGACCACGGTCGGCTTCGGCTCGACCTGGCTGACGGCGCAGATGCACGAGTTCATCGAGATGTATCCCGACATCGACGTGAGTCTGGTCCTGTCGGACAACGAACTCGACCTCGGCATGCGCGAGGCCGATGTCGCCATCCGCATGGTCATGCCGCGGCAGCCTGGTCTCATCCAGCGCCACCTGCTGACCGTGCGCAGCCATGTCTATGCCAGCCCCGGCTATATCCAGAAGCACGGCAAGCCCAGGACCGCGGAGGAACTCGACAAGCACCGACTGATCATCTTCGGCGAGGACGCCCGAGCGCCGGTTTCGGACGTGAATTGGCTGCTCAAGGAAGGCAATCCCGAAACCGCCGAGCGCACGGTCGTGCTGCGGGTGAACAACGTCTACGGCATCTTCCGCGCCGTCGAATCGGGCCTCGGGATCGCCTCGCTGCCGGACTACCTGGCACGCGAATCGACCAAGCTCGAAATGGTCCTTCCCGACCTCAATGTCCGCACCACCGATGTCTATTTCACCTATCCGGAGGAGTTGAGGCACTCCAAGCGCATCGCGGTTTTCCGGGATTTTCTGCTGCGAAAAGTGACAGAAGCCCGGTTCTGATTGGTTTTTGGGCGCATGCAGAGGGTGTGAAAGGCATGCTTTGACCGCATGCCTGTCCTCTAAAGTTCACCCCTACCAACGCAGAGGGCGCCGATTAAAATGTAATTAGGTCTTCGGCAAGGGCGGTTTGCGCCGGTCGTGCTCGAAACTCGGGATCTCTTTGATCCCACGTCTCCCAGACGTGAAGCCTCCCTGTTTGACTCGGCCGGACCCAAGGGTCCGGCCGTCTTTTTTGTGTGAAATCCCTACTTTTCCAGTGGGACGATGCGCCGCTGGGAGAAAGCGCCGATTTCGACCAGCTAGGAATTGATAGGCAAGACGTCGAGGGCCAGATATATCCCCGGACGCTCAGATACATGTTTTCAGAAGTTCGCCACGCCATTCTCCCCCTGGCTCTGCGTCGGTTAGCGCCCCGGGACGATTTGCTGCGGGCCGGGCTCCTTATCGAGTCCCTCGGCCGGCATTGGCGTGACTCCAAGCCTTTCGAATTGCTGATCGTGGCGCCCCGACGCGATGCCAATGTGTTGCGCGCCGGCCTGCCGACGATGCCGAACATCAACGTCACGGTCCGGCCCGAGAGCGATTTCTTCTCGTCCCTCAACCGCTTTTACCTGATGACGGGCTGGTACCGGCAACAGATCGTGAAGCTGCAGGTTCCGGCCCTGCTGGGCTGGGCCGGCTATCTGACCCTCGATTCGGACGTGGTCTGCGTCGGCGACTTCGACAGCCAAACCTTCATCGAGAATGGCCGCGCCTTATCGCACTGGGAGCCGAAGAAGCACCACCCGTGGTGGCGCGAGGTCTCGGAGGTGATCGGCGTGCCCTACCAAGCCAACGGCCATGGCTTGTCGGTAACCCCGAACATCCTGCACGGCGATCTTGCCAAGCAAGCGCTTGCCCATGTCGGCAGTGGCCGCCTGGACGCCATGACCAAGCTTGCCCTCCTGCGCTGGCGCAAGTTCGGGGTCGTGTCGTGGACGGAATATTCGCTCTACACCAGCGTGGCCGAACTCAAGGGCAGCCTGCTCGACTATCACGTCCATTGGGATCCCTGTTATTTCCACGATACCCAGCTGTTCTCCGAGCAGTCCTGCGTGTGGGGCGCCGAGGATTTCGAGCGCATGGCCGCCCTGCCCAACGGCACCAATCCGGGCGGCAAGTTCATCATCGTGCAGAGCTTCGCGCGCATCCCGATCGAGCGCGTGCGCGAGTATTGCCTGAGCTTCGCCGGCTAAACTTTCCCGTTGTCCTCGCCGATCTTCGGAGCGCGCGCCTCGCCGCCGGCACGCTCGCCGTCGATGCTGAGCGGCAGGCCATGGAAGATCGCCGGTGCTGCCTCATAGGGCTTCGCGAACATGCCGAGTGCCGCCACCTGCTCGAGCTCCAGCACCTGCGGCACCGAATTGAGCGGTCCGTTGGGCACGCCGAGTGCATCGAGCTTCGCCGACCAATAGGCGCGCGTCTGGTGCTGCATGATCGCGGCGATCATGCCCAGCAACTCGTCGCGGCGCTGCGCGCGGTCGACATTGGTCTTGAAGCGCGCCTCGTCGGGCCATTCGGGATGGCCCAGCACTTCGGCGAACTTGCGCCACAGCCGGTCGTTGCCCGGACAGATCATCAGCGGTCCGTCGCTGCATTCGAAGGCCTGGTAGGGTGTGAGCGAAGGATGTCCGGTGCCCTGACGTGGCGCCATCTTGCCGGTCACCGAGTAGGACGAGATGTGGTTGGACGCCCACATCAGCCCCGACTCGAACAGCGAGGTGTTGATCAGGCTGCCTTGACCGGTCGCCGTGCGCTTGGCGAGTGCGGCCAGCACGCCGATCGCCGTCCACATGCCGGTCGACAGATCGATGATCGACACGCCGATGCGCGCTTCGGGTCCCGAGGGATCGCCGTTCAATGAAATAAGGCCGGCGACCGCCTGGATGATCGGCTCGTAGCCCGGCCGTTCCTTCCACGGTCCGAGATGGCCGAAGGCGCCGAGGTCGCCATAGATCAAGCGCGGAAAGCGTTTGGTGAGCGTGGGGCCATCGATGCCGAACTTGGCCGGCACATCGGCGCGCAGGTTATGCACGAAGATATCGGCACCGCCGATGCGCTCGATCAGCGCTTCGCGGTCGGCCGGGTTGGCGAGATCGCAGGTGATCGATTTCTTGCCGCGGTTCAGCGCGATGAAGCCCACCGCATCGCCCTCGATGAAAGGAGGGCCCCATTTGCGCGCATCGTCGCCCTCGGGCCGCTCGACCTTCACGACCTCGGCGCCGAGAAAAGCCAGGATCTGGCCGCAATAGGGGCCGGCGAGGTTCTGGCCGAACTCGACGACCTTGAGGCCGGCCAGAGGCCCCTTCGGCGGCGGCGCGGTCATCGCAGGCTGCTGCCCAAAATCTCGCGCGCGATCACCATGCGCTGCACTTCGCTGGGGCCTTCGCCGACGCGGCGGATGCGCATCTCGCGGTACCAGCGCTCCAGCGGTAGATCCTTGGTCATGCCCATGCCGCCATGGATCTGCATCGAGCGGTCGACGACGCGGCCGCCGCCTTCCGAGGCCGTGAGCTTGGCGATCGAGGCCTCGATCTTGAAGGGCAGGCCGCGGCGCGCCTTCTCGGCGGCTTCGAGCGTGAAATGCCGGGCGGTGCGGATGTCGATCTCGTTGTCGACCAGCATCCATTGCACGGCCTGGCGATGGGAGAGCTTCTCGCCGAAGGTCGAGCGCATCTTGGACCATTCGATGGCCATCTCGTGGGCGGCAATGGCGACGCCGATGCAGCCCGCGGCATAGGGAATGCGCTGGCGCGTCAGGCGGTCGTTGGCGACAGCGAAGCCCTTGTTCACTTCACCCAGCACCTGATGGTCGGAGACCCAGCAGTCCTTGAACTCAAGTTCAGTGGCGTAGTGCGAGGAGCGCAACGTGTGCACGACGCGGCGGACGTGGAAGCCCGGCGTGTCGGAATCGATCAGGAAGCAGGTGATGCCGGCGCGACCCTTGGCCTGGTCGGTGCGGGCAAAGACGATGCCGTATTGTGCGCGATCGGCGTTGGAGATGAAAATCTTGGCGCCGTTCAGCACCCAGCCGTTGTCCTTGCGCTCGGCCCTGGTCTGGATGGCGCGCGCCGGATCGCTGCCGCCCGAGGGCTCGGTGAGGCCGAAGAAGGCCTTCTTCTCGCCGCGCAGGGTCGGATAGAGGTAGCGCTCCTTCTGATCCTCGTTGGCCTCGAAGATCTGCGCCAGGCCCGCGCCGCCGAAGGTGCCATAGCAGGGCACGTAAAGACCGGCGCGGTGCTGTGCCATCTCGATGGCGAGCAGTACGCGCGTGACGATATCGATATCGGGGCCACCGTACTCCTTGGGAATGTCGATGCCGAAGAGGCCCATGGCCTTGGTCTTCTCGACCAGGCGGGCATGATCGGCCGGTTCGAGTTCAGAGGCGTCGGGGTCGAGCTTGGCTTCGAGCGGGATGATCTCCTCCCGGACAAAACGGCGGACCTGGTCTATCAGCATCTGCTGTTCTTCGTTCGGCTCGAAATCCATCGCGTGCCTCTTAGGCGGGGCTCAAACGTCCCAGATTGGGGGGAGGGTTCTTGGCATTGTCGGGCGGCAGGGCGCCGTGATCGGCCTTGTGCACCATCAGCAGTTCGAACCAGCGCGAGCGGTATTGCATGTTCACTTCGACGCGGAACTGCTGGCCTGCGCCGCGCTCCGCGACCTCGCGCTGCAGCTCGCTGCGCAGGCCGAAGGGCGAGCGGCCGCCGGCCTGCCCGATGTAGAGGATGGCGCCGGCTGCATCGGCGATCTGGTAGACGCCGAGCTGGCCGGGCAGGCGCGTGGCCTCCTCGACCGAGAGTGGCCGCCACGGCTTGTCGAGGCGGAGCTTGAACGGCATGGGCTCTACTTGCCGGTGAACTTCGCGATGCGCTTTTCCAGGCGGGCCTTCATGCCCTCCTGCGCATCGCTGCTTTGCATGGCCGCGCGCACGGCGGCGTCGACGTCGTCGTGCGGAATGGAATCGCGGAACTCGAGCTGGCGCACCGTCAGCATCTTCATCGCCTTGAGCGACAACGGCGCATTGCGGGCAAGACGGTCGATGATCTTGCCGGCTTCCGTCTCGAGTTCCTCGGGCGGCACGCAGCGGGCGATCAGGCCCAGCGCGAAGAGCTTGGTCGAGGGCAGGGGATCGCCCAGCAGCAGCATCTCGCGCGTCGTCACCGGGCCCAGCACTTCCATCAGCTTCTTGGCGAGGAACCAGTTGGGCGCGAGCCCGACCTGGGCCAGCGACATGCCGAAGCGCGCCTTCTGGCTTGCCACCACGAGGTCGCAATGCAGCGCCAGTTCGTTGCCGCCGGCGATGGCGTCGCCCTGGACGACCGCGACCACGGGCAGCTGGCAGAGTTCGATGGCACGCAGCATGATCTCGATGCCGCTGGCCTTGCCGGCGCCGGCGCTCTTGCTGCGTTCGGCCATGTCGAGACCGGCGCAGAAGACGTCGCCCTTGCCGCGAATCACCAGCACGCGATCCTCAGGTTCGACCGGCGCCTGCAGGGCGTCGATCATGTTGCCGAGCAACTCCGAGTCGAGCGCGTTCTTCTTCTCCGGCCGGTTCATCCAGACGGTTTTGACAGGGCCGTTCTTCTCGATGATGACCTTGCTCATGGGGCGTTCACTCCGCTTCGATGCCAGCAGCCTTGATCTGTGTCGTCCACCACACGGTTTCCTTCTTCACGAAGGCCGCGAAGTCGTCGAGGCCGATGACCGTGGCTTCCATACGGCCCTGCGTCATGGCCTTGACGGTGTTGGGATCCTTCATCGCTTCGGCGATGGCGTCGTAGAGCTTCTGCTGGATCGGCCTGGGCGTCGCCGCTGGTGCGAAGACCGCCAGCCAGTAGACCAGCGAATAGCCCGGCACGGCCTCGGCAATGGCCGGCAGGTCGGGCGCCACTGCCGTGCGTTTGGTGCCGGTGACCCCGAGCCCGCGCACGCGGCCGGCCTGGATCTGCGTCAGCGCCTGCGGCAGGTCGGGGAACATCAGCTGCACCTGGCCCGCGGCGACGTCGCCCAGCGCCTGCGGGCTCGCCTTGTAGGGCACGCGCTCGATCTTCACGCCAGCCAGGGAATTGAACATCTCGGCCGAGAGGCGCTGGGAGGCGCTGGCTTCGGAATAGTTGAGCTTGCCGGGGTTCTTCTTGGCATAGTCTATCAGCTCGGCGATGGTCTTGAAGGGAAGGTCTTTGTTGGCGACCAGCGCGTTGACGCCCGACACGCAATTGGCGATCGGCGCGAAATCCTTCTCCATGTCGTAGCTGAGCTTCTTGAACAGCGCCGTATTGGCGGCGTTGGTCGTGTTGGTGCCCATCAACAGGGTATAGCCGTCCGCCGGCGCGGTCGCGACGGCGGAGGCGCCGAGCTGACCCGAGGCGCCCGGCTTGTTGTCGATGATTATGGGCTGCTTGAGGATGTCCTGCAGCTTGGCGCCGAGGCCGCGCGCGGCGAGGTCGGTGGCGCTGCCGGCCGCGAAGGGCACGACGATCTTGATCGCCTTGTTGGGGAATTCCTGGGCGAAGGCGGCGCGCGGCGCGACCGCGAGGATGGCGGCGCCGGTAAGGGCAGTACGACGATTAATCTTCACACTTCCTCCTGAGGCCTTACCGGCCGGTCCCCGTTGTAGCGGGCCGGCGCGGCGCGGCAAAGGAGGGCGGAAGCTACATAAACAGCTTTTCCGCTTTGCGGTCGGCGTAGAGGCCGGCCACGTGCTCGGCATAGCCGTTGTAGAGCAGGGTCGGGATGCGGTCGCTGCTGCCCAGCGGCTTTTCCGTCGCCTGGCTCCAGCGCGGATGCGGCACGGCCGGATTCACATTGGCCCAAAAACCGTATTCGCTGGACTGCAGCGCTTCCCAGAAGGTCGCCGGCTTCTTCTCGGTGAACTCGATGCTGGCAATCGACTTCACGTTCTTGAAGCCGTATTTCCACGGCGCCACGAGGCGCAGCGGCGCGCCGTTCTGCTTGTGGATCGGCTTGCCGTAGAGGCCGGTGGCGATGAAGGTAAGATCGTGCATCGCCTCGTCCATCGCCAGGCCCTCGGTATAGGGCCAAGGATAGAGAGCGTCCTTCTGGCCGGGCATCTCGGAGGGCCGCATCACGGTCTTCATGACGACGTACTTGGCGCTGCCCAGCGGCTTGGCCAGCTCGACCAGCGAGCGCAGCGGAAAGCCGCTCCACGGCACGATCATCGACCAGGTCTCGACGCAGCGGTGGCGATAGACGCGCTCCTCGAGCTGCACCTTGGCGAGCAGGTCGTCGATGGCGATCTCGAAGGGCTTCTCGACGAGGCCGCTGATCTTGATCGTCCACGGGCGGGTCTTGAGCTTCTGCGCCTCGCGCCAGATGGTCTTGTCGCCGGCGAATTCATAGTAGTTGTTGTAGGTCGTCGCCTGTTTCTCGTCGGTGACGGGCGTGGGCGCGCCATACTTGGTATTCTTTTGGGCCGGGTAGAGCTTGGCGGAGGGATCGAGATCCGTCGCGCCCTGCGCCCAGGCAGTGCCGGTGGCGGCAAGGCTCGTGGCGCCCAGACCGATGGCGCCGAAGCCCATGGCGCGCACCCATTCGCGGCGATTGAGATAGCTGCTTTCCGGTGTGGCCAGCCGTTCCGGCATTTCCCAGCCGCGTGTCCGCTTGATCAGCATGGTCTAACTCCTGTTACCCGCCTTAGATGCAAGAGCTACGCCGCCGGCGCAAATCAAGATCGCCTCACTCGCCTGTGACTTAACGTGCTGTAACGTGCTTCGTCATCAAAGGGGCGAGATCCGGACGCAGCCCCATGACGACCATGGCTTCGGCGACCAGGAACATCGGCCCGATGAAGGCTTGGAAGACATTGTCGACCAGCGCCGGCCGCTTGCCTTCGTAGTGATGGCCGAGGAACTGCAGCGCCCAGCCGCCGACGAAAAGCACGACGAAGGCGACCCAGGTCGAGGAGGGACCGAGCGCGCCGGCCAAGGCTTCAGCTGCGTACCAGCCCATCAGCATCAGGACGGCCATGACGGCGCCGACTCCGAGATCGAGCGCCAGCCAGCCCACAACCGCCACCATCGCCATGATCGCTGCCACCGAAGTGTGGCGGCCGATGTAGACCTGCCATTGTGACAGGATCAGCAAGATAGAGAAAACGATGATCGGAATGCCGATGAAATGCGTCGCCTTGTTGCGCGCATCGCGATGAACCGCAGAGTAGCTCGCGAGCTGCCTGCGGAAGAAGTCGTTGGCCATGGAGTGCTCCTTGAGGAAGCTAACCCCGATTCTACGCCTTGGTTCCCGTGACCTCCAGCAGCTTCGGCCACATCTTGTCCTTCCAGCCGGGATTGCCGGTGGCCGTGAAGACGATCTTGCCGTTCTGAGCCAGGATGAAACGCGGCGTGAAGTTGCCGCGCTGGGCACCCTCGTCGCTCATCAGGAACTCCGTCAGCACCCATCGCGCATCGGCCGGCCAGGAGTCTTCCTTGAGGATGAACGGCAGGTCGGCGGGATGAACCACCCGGTAGTCGATTTTAGCGAAAGCGTCTGATTTTAGGAGAACAGGCTCGGACTGGGCACGCCAGATCTTGCAGCCGCCTCAAAGCTCGTGGCCGACAAATACCAGCATCGGCTTGCCAGACTGGGCGAGCGCGATGCGGGTCGCGGACGATGCGGTGGCCATCGCCAGGCCGCCCATCATCAGGGACCGTCTCTTGAACATCAGGATTTTCTCCCGTGGAACCATTCCACGGGAGCAATATGCGCGCGGAGGCCACCCGGGGATAGACTGCCTCACCACCTTGTGAGTTTCACGCTGCGATGCGTTTCTTCGCTTCCTCGACGATGCGCTCGGCGGTGCGGCCGGCCAGTTCCTGCAGATGCGTGAACTGGGTGCGATAGGTGCCGACACCCTGCGTGACGGAGCGGATTTCGACGATGATGTCGGCGATCTCGGCCTCGGGCATCAGCGCCGTTACCTCGTCCCAGCCGTTCCAGCCCGGCCGGGCGTCGTAGCCCAGCAGCTGGCCGCGCCGGCCCGAGATCAGGCGCTGTATGCGCGAGGTCGAGTCCGAGGGCGTGGCCACCGTCACCTTGAGGATCGGCTCGAGCAGCACCGGCCGGCACTTGGGCATGGCCTCGGTCATGGCGATGCGGGCGGCCATCTTGAACGACATCTCCGAGCTGTCGACGGCGTGGTACTGGCCGTCGGTCAGCGTGACTTCGAGGTCGACCACCGGCTGGCCGAGCGGGCCGGTCTTCAGGTAGTCGACGATGCCGTCCTCGACCGCGGGGATGAAATTGCGCGGCACGGCGCCGCCCACGATCCTGTCGACGAATTTGAAACCGGCGCCGCGCGGCAAGGGCTTCACCTCGATGGTGATATCGGCGAACTGGCCATGGCCGCCGGTCTGGCGCTTGTAGCGTGCGTGCTGCTGTGCGCCGCCCGTGATGGTCTCGCGATAGGCGACGCGCGGGGCGGCCGTGTCGACCGCGACGTTGTAGCGGCCGGCGAGCTTATCGACGGCGACCTTGAGGTGCATTTCGCCCTGGCCCTTGAGCAGAAGCTCGTGCGTCTCGGCGCGCACGTCGAAGGACAGCGATGGATCTTCATCGACAATCTTGTGCAGGGCGCCCGAGAGCTTGACCTCGTCGTTGCGATTCTTCGCCGCGAGCGTAAGAGCCAGCACCGGCGGGTCGGCCTTGGGGAAGTCGGCGCTGCCGGCGATGCCGGCGGCGGAAATGGTTTGCCCGGCGCCCAGCGCTTCGACCTTGGCCAGCGCCACGATTTCGCCGGCCCTGGCTTCGCTGATCTTGTCGAGGCGCTGGCCGAAAGGCCGGAACAGCGCGCCGATGCGCTGGCCACCCAGGCTCTCGCCTTCCTTCAGGCTGCCCGACCAGACCCGGCAGAGCGACAGCTTGCCGGCATGGGCCTGATGGAGAACCTTGAAGCATTCGGCCATGGCGCCGTTCAATGACCGGCGCTTCGCGGTGACGGCCGAATCGGGCGTGTCGTGGCGCAGCGCCTTCAGGAGACGCCGCACGCCGTTCTCGCGGTCGCCCGCGCCCAGCAGGACGGGCGCGATCAGGTCGGCGCCGAACTCGTCGTGCAGGTCGCGATAGATCAGCGACTTCTCCGGCGCCACATCCTCGATCAGCTGCTCGAGCAGGGCGTCGTCGAACTCCGACAGCGTCTCCAGCATCTCGCGCCGCGCCTCGCTCTCGCGTGGCAGGATCTCGGCGGGCAATTCGATCAAATCCGATGCGCCACTCGACTTGTAGCGATAGGCGCGCTCGCTCACGAGATCTACATAGCCCACGGTCTCCTCGGCGCCGTCGCGCGCCTGCTGGCGGATCGGCACCTGGCGCAGCACCAGCTTGCGGGTCGAGACGTTCTGCAGCGCCGCCAGCATGTCGCGCACGCGGACCTGGGCGGAGTCGATCTTGTTGATGAAGATGACATGCGGGATGTGGCGGTCCTCGAGATATTTCAGCAGCGGCGCCAGCGTCACCACGCGCTCGGGCGAGGGCTCGCAGACCACGACGGCGGCGTCGCAGACGGCCAGCGCGGCGGACGAATCGTACTGGAACTCGATCGAGCCCGGCGCGTCGATGAAGGTCCAGTGGTCGCCGAGATACTCGACCGAGGCAATGTTGAGCTCGGTGCCCATACTGCGCCGGCGCGCTTCGGCTGTGCCGTCGCCCGCGGAAGTGCCGGCGCGCGTGGAACCGCGGCGGCCGATGGCTCCGGTGGCGTAGAGGAGGCTTTCGAGCAGGCTGGTCTTGCCCGAGAGATACGGCCCGCACAGCGCCACCACGCGATGCGTGCCGCTGCCTGGCCTGCCGCCGGTAATAGCTCCGGATTTGAGATCGTTCATGACAACGTCCTCCTTCTTCGCGGAATGAAAGCGCGTAGAAGCCCCGGACGGATCGCACCCAACTCTCGGCCGGAGCGAAGTCTTGTCGCGAACAAGATTTTCACTCCCGCGAGGGGGAGTCAATCGGCAGCGGGGGATACTGCGGATCGCGGGCAGGTTGCCCGCAGTGCACAGGTCAATTCTGATTCAGGTGATCGCGCTGCGTCGTGCCGGAATACTCGCGGCGGAAGCGGCCGCGGCGTTGCAGTTCGGGCACGACCAGGTCGACGAATTCCTCTATCGCACCGGGCGAATAGATCGACGACAGCATGAAGCCGTCGCCGCCGACGGCGTCGAAATAGGCTTCCATCTGGTCGGCAATGTCGACGGCGGTGCCGACCATCTGCGGCAGGCCGACGCTCTGGCCGTGGTTCTGCGCCACCTGCCGTAGCGTCAGCAACTCGCCTGTCAGCGTGCGATAGCGCGTCTGCATGCGCTGCAGCTTGGGTTCCGTGCGATGGGCCATGATGGTATCGAGCGGCAAGGTCGACAGATCGAAGTCGAGATGGCCCGACAGGATGGCGAGACCGCCCTCCAGCGGCACGAGGCTGTTATGCTCGGCCTGCTTGTCCTCGGCCTCGGCGCGCGAGGAGCCGACGATGGGCTGCATGCCGCAGAGAACCTTGCAGGCCGAGGGCGGCCGTCCGGCATTCACGACGCCGCTCTTGATGTCGTCATAGAGTGCCTTGGCGCCGGCGAGGTTGGGTTGGATGGCGAAGACGGCGTCGGCGTAACGTGCGGCGAAATCCTTGCCCTTGCCCGAGGTGCCGGCCTGCAGGATCGCCGGTCCGTTCTGCGGCGAGCGAATGACATTGAGCGGGCCGCGCGACTTGAACCACGCACCCTCGTGCTCGATGCGATGGACCTTGCCGGGATCGGCGAAGATGCCGGCCTCGCGGTCCATGACGACGGCATCCTCGTCCCACGAGTCCCAGAGCTTGCGGCAGACCTGGATGAACTCATGGGCGCGGTCGTAGCGGTCGTCGGCCGGCTTATACTCCTCGCCGTAATTGGCCGACTGGTTGTGATTGAGCGAGGTGACGACATTCCACGCCGCCCGGCCACGCGTCAAGTGATCGAGCGTCGCCCACAGGCGCGCGGCATGAAAGGGGTGCTGGTGGCTGACGGAGTAGGTGGCGCCAAGGCCGATCTTGCTGGTCGCCGCCGCCATGAACGAGATCAGCGGGATCGGATCGTGTTCGGGCGCCTGCGTGGCGTTGCGCAGGGCGGGCGCCATCGAGCCGGTGAAGGTGTCGGAGATGTAGTTGAGGTCGGCGAAGAAGACCATGTCGAACTTGCCGCGTTCGCAGACCCGCGCAATGTGCTGATAGAGTTCTGGCCGAGCCCAGTCGTAACCCGCCGCGGCGGTGCGCGGATGCCGCCACATCGCCACGCTGTGATAAGTCGGACCGTGACAGAGGAATTGCGCGAAGTGCATCATCGCCTTCGGCATGCCGGATCTCCACTTCGTGAACGTCATGGCGATCATGGCGCCTGTGCGCCCGACTGCAAATGAAAACGGCCGGTCCCACGAAGGACCAATCGTCTTCTTTCAACGTCGCTGGCTTCAGGTCAGCGCGGCGCAGGCGCGTTGAACGCGCCGGCCGGCCTCTTCCAGAAGGTCGGTCGAGGTAGCGTAGGAGATGCGGAAAGCCGGGCCCTGGCCGAAGGCCGAGCCCTGCACGACCGACAGGCCTTCCGACTCGAGCAGGTAGTTCACGAAGTCGGTGTCGTCCTTGATCACCTTGCCGTCCGGCGTCTTCTTGCCGATCGTGCCGGCGCAGGACGGATAGACGTAGAAAGCGCCTTCCGGACGCGGGCACTTGAGGCCCTTGGTCTGGTTCAGCATCGACACGATGAGATCGCGGCGCTGCTTGAAGATGGCGACGGCCTTGGGAATGAAATCGGTCGGGCCGTTCAACGCCGCCACGGCGGCGGCCTGGCTGATCGAGCTGGCGTTCGAGGTGCTCTGCGACTGCACCGTGATCATGGCGTCGATGATCTTCTGCGGACCGGCGGCATAGCCGATGCGCCAGCCCGTCATGTTGTAGGCCTTGGAGACGCCGTTCATCGTCAGCGTGCGGTCGTAGAGTTTCGGTTCAACCTGGGCCGGTGTGACAAAGACGAAGTCGTCGTAGACGAGCTTCTCGTACATGTCGTCGCTCAGGACATGGACCTGCGGATGCTTGAGCAGCACGTCGCAAAGCCCGCGCAGATCGGCATGCGTATAGGCCGCACCCGTCGGGTTGCTGGGCGAGTTCAGGATCAACCACTTGGTCTTGGGCGTGATGGCGCGGTCGAGCGCCTCGGGCGTCAGCTTGAAGCCGGTCGATTCGGGGCAGTCGACGATCACGGGCGTGCCGTCGCCGAACATCACCATCTCGGGATACGACACCCAGTAAGGCGCCGGGATGATGACTTCGTCGCCCGGATTCAGCGTCGCCAGCATGGCGTTGAAGATGATCTGCTTGCCGCCCGAGGTGACGACGGTCTGGCTCGGCTTGTACTCGAGGCCATGGTCACGCTTCATCTTGGCGACAATCGCCTGGCGCAGCGCCGGGGTACCGGGCACGGCGGTGTACTTGGTTTCGTTGTTGCGGATCGCCGCGATCGCGGCTTCCTTGATGTGGTCGGGCGTCGGGAAATCGGGCTCGCCGGCGGCCAGGCCGATGACGTCTTTGCCCGCCGCTTTCATCTCCAGGAACTTGCCCTGAGCGGCATTCGTGGGAGAGGGCTTGATACGGCCAAGACGGTCGGCGATGAGAGCCATGACGCGGCGGTTCCTTTCGGCGTTTTAAGAAGCGCGCGAAAATACGGGCCATGACGCTCTTTCGCAAGGCAGCGCGCGCTTTCCGGGGGATATTTGAACTAAGTCCGGCTGGTAGTGGCAGTATTGCTACTCGACATAGCTACTCGACGGCCTTGATCTCCGCCTCGACGGTCATCTTGGCGTCGCCGAAGCCGGTGCGCCGGCCGCTGACCGGGGCGGCATCGTGATAGTCGAGGCCGACTGCCACGCGCAGGTGATCGCCGCGTGGGCTCTCGCCATTGGCGGGATCGAAGCCCACCCATTCGAGACCCGGCACCCAGGCCTCGGCCCAGGAATGACTCGTGCGGCCGACATGGAGTGCCGGATCGTCGTTGCGCAGATAGCCGCTGACGTAACGCGCCGGCACGCCGAGGCGGCGGCAACAGGCGATGAAGGCATGGGCATGGTCCTGCGCCACGCCGGCGCCGCGGGCCAGGGCTTCGGCGGCCGTCGTGTCGACGGTCGAGACACCCGTCTTGTAGGCGATGAGGTCGCGCACGCGGGCCATCAACTCATGCAACAGCGGCACGCGCTGCGTATTGTCCGCCGAGCGCACGATCAGGTCGGCGGTCAGCGTATCGAAGGTCTCGTCATGGCGGGCGAGGCCTGAATTGCGCAGCCAGAACGGCGCCGGCAGCGTCGGTACCTCGAAATAGCGTAGCCATCCTTCGGCATCGCTGAATTCATAGACGCCCTCGACCAGGATCTCGACGGACTGATGCTGGCGCGGCACGGTGAAGGTCGTCACCTGGTTGCCGTGGCCGTCGATCCATTGCGAGGGCCGACCCGGTCCGTGGATATCCCAGGAGACGATACGCTGGCCGGCGGCGGGCTTGGGCGTCAGCCGCACATCGTGGATCGAATGACCGGAGGGCTGGTCGAAGTCGAAGCGGGTGACGTGGTGAACGGAAAGCCGCATGGCGCTCAATCCAGCAGGAACTGGCGTCCGATTTCGTCGGACAGGGTACCGATATCCGTGCGCACGCCGCCGAGAAATTCCCGGAGGCCCATGTCGAAGACCTGGTCGATGCGGGCGTAACGCAGGCGGGCGTGCAATTCGCCAGCCAACCGGTCGGCCTCGCCGCGCGCGCCATAGGCATCGGCCAGTTCGCACATGCTCTGGTCGACCATCCACAGGCAGTGATGCACCGAGCGCGGTACATCGCGGCGCAGCAGCATCAGCTCGGCCACCTTCATCGGGGCAAGCGCCGTGCGATATATGCGCCGGTAGGTGCGCACGGCGCCGATGCAGGCCAGCACTTCCGACCAGGCGAAGAAGTCGAGATCGCGGGCATGCGGATCGCCATCGGGCCGCAACATGTGGAATTTCACGTCGAGGATGCGGGCGGTGTTGTCGCCGCGCTCGAGGAAGGCGCCGATCTGGAAGAAGTTGTAGGCCTCGTCGCGCAGCAGCGTCACTTGGGCTGCGCCGAAGATCATCACGGCCTGCTTCTTCACCGTCTCGATCAGCGCGTTGCGGTCGAGCGTCGCGCGGTTCTCGCGCAGCTTGCCCGTCAGTTCGAGCCAGAGGCCGTTCAGGCTCTCCCAGACATCGACGGTGATGTTGTTGCGCTCCTCGCGGGCGTTGCGCCGCGCGGCACCAATGGCACTTACGATGGAGGAGGGGTTGGTTTCGTCGAAGGTGACGAAGTCGATCAGGCTGGAAAGCTTGGCGCCCTGGCTCTGGCTTTGGCGGAACTCGTCTTCCATGCCGAAGATCGACACCACGCCAGCGGCTTCCTCGCCGCCCGA
>JBBRFD010000100.1:0-16774 GCA_038224985.1 Reyranellales bacterium | reverse complement strand
GAAGACGCCGAAGCCGGCGCCGCACAGCACCAGCCGCCACATGATGTCGAAGGACGACGGCTCCGCCGGCAGCAGCGCCGTCAGCACCAGCCCCAGCGTCATGCTGGTAAGCCCGATCGCCCCCAGGAAGCCCGCGTGATGGCGGTCGGCGAGGCGGCCGGCGACGATGGCGACGCTGGCCAGTGCCAGCGGCCAGGCCGTCAGCAGGATGCCGGTATCGGTGGCGCTGCGCCCCAGCACCGTGTGGAAGTAAAAGGGCAGGCTGACGAAGGCCAGGCCCTGCGCCGTGAAGGTGCAGCTCGCGGCTGAAATCGACAGCGCGAAGACCGGCCGCCGGAAGACCTCCAGCGGCATCATCGGCTCGGCGAGCTGGCGCTGGCGCCGGACGAAGAGCGTGCCGAGCACGGCCGCCCCGACCAGCTCCGCCACGATGACCAGCCAGGAATGGCCATGCGCCATGCCGTCGATGCCGAAGATCAGCAGGCCGAAGGTGATGCCCGACAGTACCGCCGAGAGGATGTCGAAGGGCCGGCGCAGATGCGTCGTATGCGGCAGGTAACGCTCGGCCAAGAGGAAGGAGACGATGCCGAGCGGGATATAGACGGCAAACAGGATCGGCCAGGACCAGATCGACAGCAGCGCCGCGCCGATCGAGGGACCGGCGGCGAGCGATGTCGCCACCACGGTGGTGTTGAAGCCGAGCCCGCGGCCCAGCATCGCCCGGGGATAGATCGAACGCACGAGGGCGGGCTGGATCGCCATGATGGCGGCACCGCCAATGCCCTGCACCGCGCGCGCCGCGATCAGCCAGCCGAGATCGGGCGCCAGAACGCAGCCCAGCGAGGCCACGCAGAAAAGCGCCAGGCCAAAACGGTAGACGTGGCGGTAGCCCACGATATCGGCCAGCGCCGCCACCGGCAGCAGCATCACCATCAGCGCGATCTGGCTCGCATTGACGATCCAGATCGAACTCTCGGCGCTGATGTCGAGGTCGTGCGCTATGTAGGGCAGCGCCAGATTGGTCATCGAGTTGCTGAGCACCGACATGGTGAGCCCGATGGTGATGGTTGCCACCGCCAGCAGGCGCGGCAGGCCGGGCGGCGTGCCATCGGGTAGCGGGCCGTCCGGAGCTGCCGCCGGTGTCTGCGCTGGGCTGTCCGCCATCTACTGGGGAACGGTCGGAGCGTCGCCGCCGATGGTGGTGCGCTGCATCAGGCGCTGGTGATTGACCGTGTCGTAGGCGGTGGCGCGGTGCACGACGGCGCGGTTGTCCCAGACGATGACGTCGCCCTCGCGCCAGGCATGCGACAGCAGGAACGCCGGCTGGGCGGCGCGTTCCATCAGCTCGAAAAGGAAGGCTTTGCCGGTGGCCTTGGGCCAGCCGACGATATGGCCGGCGTGTGCGCCGACATAAAGCGCGCGGCGGCCGTTGATCGGATTGTCGCGATAGAGCCGCTGCTTGACCGGCGGCAGCTCGGCCAGCGCTTTGGCGGAAAGAATGCCGGGCTGCACGCGGTCGCGCGAATAGGCCAGCGCGTGTTCGGCAACCAGGGGTTCGACCGTTGCCTTGATGGCCGGCGGCAGGGCATCCCAGGCCGCGCGCATGCACAGAAATTCGGTGTTGCCGCCCGAGGGTGGGCAGATGCGCGCCGTCAGGATCGAGCACAGCGAGGGGATGCGCTTGAACGAGGAGTCGGAGTGCCAGAAGTAATTGGCCTTCTGGTAGATCATCCGCATGTCGTCGTTGGGGATCGGCAAGCCGGTCTCGATGTCGAGATTGGACTGGCGGGCGAACTTGGTGCCGGCGGTGGGATTGGCGCTGCCCGTCGTCTCTTGCGGCCCGAAATTGTCGCTGAACTGCAGCTGCTTCTCGTCGTCCATATGCTGGTCGCGGAAGAGCAGCACGGAATGTTCCTCGAAGGCCGCGCGAATCGGACCGAACTCGCGTGGGCTCAAGGGCTGCGTGATGTCGATGCCGGAAACCTCCGCGCCGAACAGCGGGTGGAGCTTGCGGACGGCGATCGGGGCGGTGTTCTGCATCAGTCGATCACCGCCTGATAGCTGAGCACGCGCAATTCGCGGCGGATCGGGTAGGTCGAAGACGGCATGAGCTGCGTCAGCATGACGACGGCCATGTCTTCCTTCGGGTCGATCCAGAACGCCGTGCTTGCCGCGCCGCCCCAGGCGTATTCACCCGGCGTTCCGAGGATCTGCGCCTTTGCCGGATCGAGCATGACGGAGAAGCCCAGACCGAAGCCGATGCCGAGATAGGTCGATTCGGAGAAACGCGGTGCGCCCATGTCGCCCATGTCGCCCTTGAGATGGTTCGAGGTCATCAGCTCGACCGTCTTCTTGCCCAGCAGACGCACGCCATCGAGCTCGCCCTTGTTAAGCATGAACTTGCAGAAGCGCAGGTAGTCGGCCGCCGTCGAAACGAGGCCGCCGCCGCCTGAATTGACCGTGCGTGGTGCCAGGTAGCGGCTCTTGCCCGGATCGTCGAGCAGCAGGAGCTTGCCGCCCTCGCCGGCGCTGTAGTTCGCGGCGAAGCGATCGTGCTTTTCCGCCGGCACGTGGAAATCGGTGTCGATCATGCCGAGCGGCCTGATCACCTTCTCGAGGAGATACTTCTCGAAGGGCATGCCTGAGATCACCTCGACGAGATAACCCAGCACGTCGGTCGAGACCGAGTAATTCCACGCCTTGCCGGGCTGGGCGATCAACGGCAGCTTCGCGAGCTGCTCGACGACGCTCTTCAACGTGCCGGTCGACGTCTGGAAATCGACGCCACCTTCCTTGGCCCGGTACATCGCGTCGACGGCATTGGTCTCCATCATGCCGTAAGTCAGGCCGGAGGTATGCGTGAGCAGGTCGCGGAAGGTGATGTCGCGCTCGGCCGGCGCTGTATCGATCTTGCCGCGGCTGCCGCCGACGAAGACGCGCTGGTTGGCGAAGCCGGCGATGACTTTCGAGATCGGATCGTCGAGCTGAAAGCGGCCCTCTTCGTAGAGCATCATGATCGCCGTCGAGGTCAGCGGCTTGGTCATGGAGTAGATGCGGAAGATCGTGTCGGCGCGCATCGGCTTGTTGCGCGCCACGTCGGCCTTGCCGACGGTCTCGGCGAAGGCGATCTCGCCCCGGCGCATGACGGCGACCACCAGGCCCGGCAACTTGCCGGAATCGACCCACTGGCTCATCCAGTCCTTGATGCGGGCGAGCCGCTCAGCGGAAAGTCCAACCTGTTCGGGCGAAACGAGCGGCAGCGTGTCCATGGCGAGGCTCCTGTGTAGGCCGCTAGACTAGCGCAGGATGGCGGGACCAGACACGCCAGAATCAACAGCAAAACCGGGAGGCAGCAATGGCGAGATTGTGCGAGGGGCGGGTGGCGATCGTGACAGGTGGTGCGCGGGGCGTCGGCCGGGAGCATTGCCTGATGCTGGCCGAGCATGGCGCCAAGGTCGTGGTCAACGACCTGGGCGGCGACCGGGCCGGCGCCGGACAGGATGTTTCGGCCGCCCAGCAGGTCGTGAACGAGATCAAGGCCATGGGTGGCGAGGCCATCGCCAATGGCGAGGACGTGAGCGACTGGGACGGCGCCAAGCGCATGATCGACCAGGCCGTCACGGCCTTCGGCAAGCTCGACGCCGTGGTGCTGAACGCCGGCATCCTGCGCGACCGCATGCTCGTCAATATGAGCGAGAACGAGTGGGACGCCGTCATCAAGGTGCATCTCAAGGGCACCTTCGCTCCGGCCCGCCACGCGGCGGCCTATTGGCGCGATCAGGCCAAGTTGAAGGGCGGTTCGGTCGATGCGCGCATCATCACCACGACCTCCGTCTCCGGCATCTACGGCAATATCGGCCAGACCAACTATGGCGCGGCCAAAGCCGGCATCGCTTCTTTCACGGTGATCGCCGCACGCGAACTCGGCCGCTACGGCATCACGGTGAATTCGATCTCGCCCTCGGCCTTCACACGCATGACGGAGGATCTTCGCGACTACACCGAGGAGGACAAGGAGACGCGCAGTCCGAAATGGATCGCGCCGGTCGCCACCTGGCTGGTGAGCGAGGAAAGCCGCGAGATCACCGGCCGCGTCTTCCAGGCGGGCAACGGCCAGTTCGCCGTGGCCGAGGGCTGGCATAAGGGCCCAGAGGCCAAGCCGATGCTCGATCCCCGCCAGGCCGGCAAGATTCTCACCGAACTCGCCAGGAAGGCGCGCAAGAATGCCGGCATGAACGGGCTCGACCTCGACTAGCGATAAAACTAAGAACGAAATAGGGAGGACTGCAACATGACCACGATCAACCGCCGCGCCGTGCTGGCCACGGGCGCGGCGCTTGCCGTCGCACCGGGCGCGGCGCGGGCGCAAGCCTGGCCTGCCAAGCCGATCCGCTGGGTGGTGCCCTATACGGCGGGCGGGTTCACCGACGTCTCGACCCGCCTCACGCTGGAAAAGCTGAGCCTCGGCCAGACTTTCGTGGTCGACAACAAGCCCGGCGCCAATTCCCTGATCGGCGCCGAGGCCGTGGCGAAATCGCCGCCCGATGGCTACACGTTTCTCACCGTTATCGCGGCCCATGCCGCCAACAAGACGCTCTATGCCGGCAAGCTCAACTTCGATCCCGAGACAAGCTTTGCGCCGATATCCCTGGTCGGCATCGCGCCACTGATCCTTACCGTCACCAATGCGCTGCCGGTGAAGAACGTCGGCGAGCTGATCGCCTATGCCAAGGCCAATCCGGGCAAGATTTCGTTCGGATCCTCAGGTGTCGGCGCCGCGGCGCACCTCACCAGCGAGTTGATGAAGCAGGTCGCCGGTATCCAGATGGAGCATGTGCCCTACAAGGGCACGGCGCCGGCTCTGGCCGATCTATCGTCGGGCAATATCCAGATGCTGATCGACGCGCCGATCGGCGTCATGACCCATGTCCGGGCGGGCAAGATCCGCGGCCTCGCCATGTTCTCCAAGGAGCGCGTGCCCGGTGCCGACGAGGTCCCGACCATCGTCGAGTCGGGCGGTCCGCCGATCGAATCGTCGAGTTGGTCGATGTTTCTCGCACCGGCCGGAACGCCCCGGGAGATCGTCGAGCGGCTGTCGGCCGAGGTCGCCAAGGCGTTGAAGGAGCCCGATCTCAGGAAACGCTTCGCCGAACTGGCGGTAATTCCGGGCGGCACGTCGCCGGCGGAGACGGGCAAATTCCTGGCCGACGAGATCGAGAAGTGGCGCAAGGTGATCACGACCGCCGGCGTAAAAGTAGATTCTTGAGACGCTGGAACTTTCTGCATTTGACTGCGTTTTGATAAAGCTGGCTTCGCGCCGGCGTTTCCTCCCTAAACTCACCCGCCGTGCTCTGCACGGCGGGCTTTCTTTGGTCCGAGCGCAACCGGCAGCATTCCGCGTCGCTCCACCACATCAACAGCACAATCCACGACTGCTCCTGGAGCGCGCCGAGACGAGGCGCGCTCCCGTTACGCGTTTAGTTAGCGGCAAAACAGTAGAGCAGTCCGGCGCCGCCGGTGGCGACCAGCGAGGCTGCGTCGCAGGCGCGAGACGGATGCGATGTGTTCCACGACTTCGACGCATCGTCGTCGCGCAGGCCCATGCGGTCGGCGTGGCCGACCATGGCATTGCCTTCACCGCTCTTCGTCCAGTTGCCGCAGGTCATGTCCTTGTCCGGTGCGAAAGCCGTGCCGTCGGCCTGCGAACCGGTCAACACGTCGTGCTGATTGACGGTGTAAAGGCGGGTTGGAATCAGGCGGCCGTTCTCGGCGACCATGGTTTCCGGCGCGATCTTGTTGTTGGCCGAATGCAGGTCGCCGACGTTCGCCGCGATCTGAACGCCCTTGGGATTGACCCAGGGTCCCGCGCCGATGCGGTCCTTGGCATTGACGGCGACAGCACCACCCATGGCCTGGGTGCTGAGATAGGCGCGCCAGGTCTTGCTGCCGGCGCCGGCCTTTGCCGCCAGCGTCTGGCAATGCCTGTCGGCGCCTTCGAGACCGCCGAAGTTGGCGCCCTGCGGCCCACCGACGCTGGTGATGAAGAAGGTCATGTTGGGAAACTGCGGCGGCGTGGCCGGCGGTGCCGCCGGCGGCGTCTGGGCCTGCGCGAGGCCGAACCCGGCCATGAGTCCGGCGGCGGCCACGAGGCCCGCCAGCGAGATTGTCTTGAGCATATTATTCCCCTCTATCGAACAGCCCGAAGCATGGGCTGTGCGATTGTGGAGGGGATGTGCGTCGGGCCAAAGTCACATCCGCGTCAGATGAGTTTCGCCAGCGTCTCCAGCACTTTGGGCTGCGGCCAGCTCCAGCCACTCAGGCTTTCCCAGGCCCGCATGGCGCGTAGCACCAGGTGATCGGCGCGGGCGGCGCCGACAATCTGAATGCCGACCGGCAGGCCGGCCTTGGTGATGCCGGCGGGCATCGACGCGGCGGGCTGGCCGGTGAGATTGTAGGGCAAGGTGTAGGGCGCGCCCTTGGTCCAGCGCGGAAAGGCTTCCGAGTTGTAGAGCGTCTCGACCGGTGGTGCTGCGGTCGGCGTCACCGGCGTCAGCAGCAGGTCGTATTTCTGGTGGAAGAAGGCCATGTCGCGCGCCAGCTTCGACTTGGCTTCGTATGCCTTGGAATAATCCGCCAGCGTGATCGACAGGCCCTTCTCGGCGGCGGCGCGGAAGCCGGGATCGAGCTTGCCATGAAGCTGCGTCGGGATCTGGCGGAAGCGGATGGCGAAGCTGCCGATCCACAGCGGCTCGAAGAAGTTCTGCAGTGGCTCGATCAATGGACCGACATCCTCGACCTTGGCGCCCAGTTCCGCAAAGCGCCGCGCGGCGGCCTCGACGATGTCGCGCACTTCCGGATCGGCCTTCACATGGCCGAAGTCGAGGCTCATCGCCACCTTCCAGCCCCGGATGCCGTCGTCGAGGCCGACGGTATAGTCGCGCGGGTCGGCCGGTAGCGAGCGCCAGTCGCGCGGATCGGGGCCAGCCGTCGCGTTCAGCGCCATCGCCGAATCGAGCACCGTGCGCGCCAGCATGCCCTGGCTGATGACATCGGCGGTGGGAGCGTCGGCGGGATATTGCGCGATGCGGCCGTAGCTTGGCTTGAGACCGACGAGGCCGGTATGCGCCGCCGGTATGCGTACCGAGCCGCCGCCGTCGTTGCCATGGTTGAAGGCGCCGACGCCGGCGGCACTCATCGACGAGGCGCCGCCCGACGAACCACCGGGCGAGTGGCCGATATTCCACGGGCTGCGTGTCGTGCCCTGCAGCGGCGAATCGGTCAGCGCCTTCCAGCCGAATTCCGGTGTTGTCGTCTTGCCCAGCAGCACCATACCGGCCGAGCGCAGCTTGCCGACGACCGGCGCATCTTCCACGGCGGGTCCGTCGTCGGTGGCGTGGCTGCCGTAGCGTGTCGGCCAGCCTTTGACCTGGGTCGTGTCCTTGATCGAGGTCGGCACGCCGTCGAGCGGCGAAAGCTGGCCGCCTTTCTGCCAGCGCGCTTCAGAGGCCCGGGCTGACAAGCGGGCACCGGCGGTATCGATCGAGACGAAAGCATTGAGGTGTGGCTGCAGGCGTTCGGCGCGGGCCAGCGCTGCGTCGACCACCTCGACGGGCGAGAGGTCGCGGCGCGCGTAGCGCCTGGAAAGTTCGGCCGCGCTCAGCCAGACGATGTCGTCGCTCATGAGGTACTCGATCCGTTACATTTCGGTGCGCGGGCGAGTGTCCATTTCGTGGGCTGCGAAGTCGAGAACCGATTGTGCTAGGCTCCGCCAAGAACGACGGGGGAAACGATGGTCGAAGTGAAGCTGGGCGGCGCGCTGGCGCAGCGCATCGAGGAAAGTTACGAGCCCAACTTCGACGCCAGGATGTTCTTTCCCGACTGGAATCCCGCGGTCGTCGAGCAGCACCGCGGCTGGCTGATCCCCAATCACTACGATGAGGCCACGGGTTTCCTGAAGCTCAGCATCCATAGCTGGCTGCTGACGGTCGGCGGCAAGCGCATCCTGATCGACACCTGCGTCGGCAATCACAAGAGCCGCCCGCACCGGCCCAAATGGCACATGATGGAAACGAAATATCTCGACCGACTGAAGGCGGCCGGCGTCGAGCCCGACCAGATCGACATGGTGATGTGCACCCATCTGCACGTCGATCACGTCGGCTGGAACACCCGTCTCGACAACGGCAAATGGGTGCCGACCTTCAAGAACGCCAAGTACGTCTGGAGCCGCGCCGACTATGAGCACTACCTGAAACTCGACAGCGATCCCAAGACAGGCCCGGTCAATGGCGGTTCGTTCCGCGACTCGGTGCTGCCGGTGGTCGAGGCGGGATTGATGCAGATGGTCGATGGTGCTGCCCAACTCGACGAGAACATGAGCGTGACGCCGGCGCCCGGGCATACGCCCGGCACCATCGCCATCAACTTCGAATCCAGGGGCGAGAAGGCGCTGTTCTGCGGCGACATCCTGCATCATGCCCTGCAGGTCTTTCATCCCGAATGGAACAGCTTCGCCTGCGCCGAGCCAGTGGGCGCGCGCAAGTCGCGGCGCGCGGCTCTGGAGCATTGCGCCGGCACCGGCGCGCTCTTGATGCCCTGTCACTTCGGCTCGCCCTTCACCTGTCACATCGACCACAAGGGGGCGGGCTTCGCGCCGCGCTTCGCTGGTAACTTCTAGAGTCGGGCAACTTCTAAAGTCGGGCAACTTCTAAAGTCTGGCAACTTCTAAAGTCTGGCAACTTCCAAAGGGAGAAAACGATGATCTACGAAATGCGCGTCTATAAATGCCTGCCGGGCCGCCTGCCGGCGCTGCTCGATCGCTTCAACACCATCACGCTCAAGATCTGGGAGAAGCACGGCATCAAGCAGGCCGGCTTCTTCACCACGCTGATCGGCGAGTCGAACCAGGAACTGACCTATTTCCTGCAATGGGAGTCGCTGGCCGAGCGCGAGAAGAAGTGGAACGCCTTCGCCGCCGATCCCGAATGGCACGCCAAGCGCGCCGTCACCGAGAAGGACGCCCCGATCGTGGCCAATGTCTCGGTGCAGATGCTGCAGCCGACGGCGTTCTCGTCGGTCAAATAGCGGAGGGCACTACTCGGCCTTGAGGCCCGCCTCCTTTGCGAGGCGGGTCCATTTGGCGAGGTCGTCGGTCACGTAAGTGGCAAACTCGGCCGGCGTGCCGAATTGCGGATCGGCGCCGAGGTCGGTGAATTTTTTCATCACCTCGGGTGAACGGATCGTGGCGTCGATCGCCTTGTGCAGGCGCTCGACCAGGATCTTCGGCGTGGCGGCGGGCAGGAAGACGCCGTAGGAGATGGCGGCCTCGTAGCCGGGCAGGCCCGATTCGGCGATGGTCGGAATATCCGGCGCGGCGGCCGAGCGGACAAGGCCGGTCTGGCCGAGCGCGCGGATCTTGCCGGCTTTCACATGTGGCAACGCTGTCGACAGACCGCCGAAATAGACGTCGACCTGGCCCGCCATCAAATCGGCCATGGCCGGACCGCCGCCCTTGTAGGGCACATGCACGATGTCGATCTTGCCCAGCGCCTTGAAGAGTTCGAGGGCGAGGTGCGTTGGCCCCGCCGCACCGGCGGAGGCGCCGTTCAGCTTGCCGGGTTGCGCGCGGGCCAGCGCCAGCAATTCGGGAATTGTCTTTGCCTGAAGGTCCGGCCGCGCCACCAGCAGCATCGGATTGACGCCGACCGGCGCCACCGCCAGCAGATCGGTGCGCACGTCGTAGGGCAGGGTGCGGCCGAGCGCCGGCGCGATCGTGGTCGAGCCGTTCGACGCCATCAGGAACCAGGAACCATCGGGCGGGCTCTTGGCCACGGCGGCGGTGGCGATCTCGCCATTGGCGCCGGGCTTGTTCTCGATGACGACGGTGCGGCCCAGCCGCTCGCCGATGCCGGGCGCGATCAGCCGCGCCAGCAGGTCGTTGGGGCCGCCGGGGGGGAAGCCGACGACGAAGCGCAGCGGCCGTTCGGGAAACTCGGCCGTCTGGGCGCGGGCGGGCGTGAGCGCCAGGGCGGGCAGGCCCGCCAGCGTTGCGCGTCGGGAGAGTCTGGACATTGCGGCAGTATGATCGCGGCGCTGGTGGCGGGCAACGAAGGCGGTTTCTCGCGAGCCGATGGATGGCCTATGCTGCCGCCGTCTTTATAGGGAGGACACAAGAATGAATATCAAACGCAGAATGGCGATGGGCGGCGGCGCCGCCGTGCTCGGTACGCTGGCCGGCTTTCCGGCGCAGGCGCAAAAACTGACGGGCGACGTGCGGTTTCTCTGCGGCTTCGCGCCCGGCGGCACCGCCGACCTGCTGTGCCGCATTCTGGCGGAAGCGGTGATGGCCGAGGTCGGCCAGAAGGTGATCGTCGAGAACAAGACCGGCGCCAGCGGCTTCATCGCCAACGAAATCATCGCCAATGCAACGCCGGACGGACGCACCGTCGGCCTCGCCGCCATGGCCGCGATGTGCGTGGCACCGGTGATGCCCGGCCAGAAGTTGCCGATCAACGTCGATACCGACCTGACGCCGCTCGCCAATATCGCCGGCGTCTACAACATGCTGGTATTCGGCAAGCACGTGAAGCTCCGCAGCGTGGCGGAGCTGATCGAGGAGGCAAAGAAAAATCCCGGCAAGCTAAGCTATGCCTCGGCGGGCAACGGCACCTCGCAGCATCTGGCTGCCGAACTCTTCCAGCGGATGGCCGGTGTGAAGCTGCTGCACGTGCCCTATCGCGGCGGCGCGCCCGCCATTCAGGACATGATCTCGGGCAATTGCGACATGATGTTCGGCAATATGCCGGAGTTCCTGGGCCAGATCGGCGGCGGCGGGTTGATCCCCATCGCCTTCGGCTCGCCGCGCGTCTCGCCGATGTTCGCCAACCTGCCACTGATCGCGAGGGATTTGCCGGGCTTCGAGATGGTGAACTGGTTCGCCGTTTTCGGCTCGAAGGGTCTGCCGGCCGAAACCACGGCGCTGTGGAACAAGGCGCTGCGCGCCGCCGTCGCCAAGCCCGACCTGCGAAAGCGCTTCGTCGACAACGGTATGGACATCGTCGTCGGCTCACCGGAGGAGCTCAAGGCCACCATCGTGGCCGACCGCAAGAAGTGGGCCGAGGTGATCCAGTCGGCCGGCATCCGGGCGGATTGATGCCGATTGCCGAGACTCCTTCCGGCAACCTGCATTACGAGGTCGTCGATCATGTGGCGCCGTGGCGGCGGGAGCGACCGACGATCCTGTTCCACCACGGCATCGGCGCCAGCGCGGAGATCTGGAACGGCTGGCTGCCGGCCCTGATCGACCGCTATCGCATCGTCACCTGGGACATGCGCGGCTATGGCCGCTCGGTGATTCCACCGGCCGATTTCAAATGGTCGCTCGATCTGCTGGCGGCGGATGTCTTCGCCGTCGCCGATGCGGCCGGGGCCGAGAAATTTCATCTCGTCGGCGAATCGATCGGCGGCACGGCGGCCCTCGCCGCCACCCTGGCGCGGCCGGCGCGCGTGGCCAGTCTGACCATCAGCAACGGCGCCCATCTCGGGGCGTCGATCCAGCGCGTCGAGGCCTGGCGGCGGGAGCTCGATGAGGGTGGTTCGAAAAATTGGTCTGACAACTTTATGCGGGGCAGGTTCCATGAAAATGCCTTGTCTGCCGAGCGTCGGGACTGGTTTGCATCGCAGCAGGAAAAGTGGACGCGCGACTCCATCCTGAACGCGCTGGGCGTTCTGATCGGCACCGATTTGAGCTCGAAACTGAAGGACTTAACGGCGCCGGTGCTGATTTTGCACCCCGACGGCAGTCCGTTCATTCCGGTGCCCATCGTGGCCGAAATGCACCGGCTTCTGCCCAACGCGCGGCTGCGCGTCTTCGGTCCCGCGAAGCACGGTTTACCCTTCTCGCATGCTCGCGAATGCAGCGAGGCCTTGCGCTCTTTTCTCGACACCCCGTCCTCGGGCTGATAACGGTTCGCGCAATATCCGCCTTCGAATTTTGGTGGGTGTACACAACGCGAAGGGGAAACGATGAGACGGATACTGGCTGCCGCTGTCGCCGCGGCGTTCGCATTTTCCGCCGTCCCGGGCCACGCCCAGGAGAAGCTCACCGTGTGGTGGGTCAAGGGCTTCTACAAGTCCGAGGACGACGCTCTCTATGCCGCCATCAAGGCCTATGAGGCCAAGAACCCGGGCGTGAAGATCGAGCTGTCGCAATACGCAGTGCAGGACATGATCCCGAAGTCGGTGGCCGCGCTCGATTCCGGCACGCCGCCGGACATCGCCTATTCCGACACCTACGACGTGCAGGTCGCCGGCAAGTGGGCCTTCGACGGCAAGCTCGACGACATCTCCGACATCATCGTGCCGATGAAGGACCGCTTCTCGCCGAGCACGATCGAGACGGCCTTCCTCTACAACGACAAGACCAAGAAGAAGGCCTATTACGGCTTCGCCATCAAGCAGCAGACGCTGCACGTCCAGTACTGGAAGGACATGCTGGCGACGGCGGGCTTCAAGGAAAGCGACATCCCCGACACCTGGAAGGAATACTGGTCGTTCTGGTGCGACAAGGCGCAGCCTGCCTATCGCAAGGCCACCAACTCCCGCGTCTATGGCATCGGCAGCCCGATGGGCGTGGAGTCGACCGACTCCTTCCAGTCGTTCCTGAGCTGGGTCGACGCCTATAACGTCAAGCTGGTCGACGACAACGGCAAGCTGCTGGTCGACGATCCCAAGGTGAAGGCCGGTCTGGTCAACGCGCTGCGCGACTATACCGACGTCTATGCCAAGGGCTGCTCGCCGCCGTCCTCGACGACGTGGAAGGATCCCGACAACAACGTCGCCTTCCATAACCGCACGACGATCATGACGCACAACTATACGATCTCGATCGCCGCCAAGTGGCTCGACGACGCCAACAACGCGCAGCTGACGCCCGAGCAGCGCGCCGCCGGCCGCAAGGCCTATGACGAGCTGATCGCCACGGCGGGCTTCCCCAAGAAGCCCGACGGCACGCCGATGACCTATCGTGCCGCCGTCAAGGTCGGCGTGATCTTCGAGCAGTCCAAGAACAAGGCGCGCGCGCGCGACTTCCTGAAGTTCCTGATGGAAGAGCAGAACCTCCGTCCCTATGTCGAAGGCGCGCTGGGCCGCTGGTTCCCGGTGACCAAGGAAAGCCAGAAGTCGGGCTTCTGGCAGGCCGACCGGCATCGCAAGGCGGTGTACGACCAGTTCACGGCCGGCACGCTGCCCTTCGAGTTCACCAAGAACTACAAGTTCACCGTTCTCAACAACGAGAACGTGTGGGCCAAGGCGATGAACCGCGTGGTCAGCGAGAAGGTTCCCGTGGAAAAGGCGGTCGACGAGATGATCGCCCGCATCAAGGAAGTGGCGGCCAACTAAGCCGCTTCCTCGGGTACAGCGTATGACGGCAACGACGATCGAAGAAACGGCCCGCCGGGACACGCCCCGGCGGGCCGGCTTTGCGCTTTCCGAGAAGCAGGCCTGGGGTCTGCTCTTCGTGGCGCCCTATATCGCCATCTTCATCGGCTTCGTGGTTTTCCCGGTCGCCTACAGCTTCTGGCTGGCGCGCGATCCGCAGCTCTATGTCGAGCTCGCCAAGGACCCGATCTTCTTTCGCACCGTCGTCAACACGTTCATCTTCCTGGTGGTCGCCATCAACGTGAAGATGGCCATCGCACTCTTCCTCTCGGGCTTCTTCACGCACAAGCGCTGGTGGGTGAAGATCACCGCCGTGCTCTTCGTGCTGCCCTGGGCAGTGCCGTCGATCCCGACGATCATCTCAGTGCGCTTCATGCTCAATCCCGAATGGGGCATCATCAACCAGCTGATCTTCAGCCTGACCGCCGATGACGGGCCCAACTGGCTGAACGATCCGGCGCTGGCGCTGACGCTCTCCATGGTCGTGCATATCTGGAAGTCCTTGCCCTTCTGGACGCTGATCCTGCTGGCCGGCCGCCTCGCCATTCCCGGCGAGCTCTATGAGGCCGCCTCGGTCGATGGCGCCGGCGCCTGGCACCGCTTCCGCTTCATCACCTGGCCGTCGATGAGCACGCTCTATGTCACCTGTACGCTGCTCTCGATGATCTTCACGGTGGGCGACTTCAACAGCGTCTATCTGCTGACCGGCGGCGGGCCGGCCGATCTCACCCATGTCCTGGCAACGCTCGGGATTCGTTACCTGCGGCTCGACCAGGTCGGCATGGCCATGGCCTCGATCGTGGTGGCGATGCCGCTGGTGCTGCCGCTGGTCTTCTTCATGATGAAGCGGCTCTCGCGGTGAAGACGAGGGTCAGGTGAACAGGGCCGTGAAGAAGCTGGTCCGCAAGATGGGCCTCGAGGCGGCGCTGTTGCTGGTCGGCATTCCCGTGCTGCTCTGGACGCTGATCCCGCTCTATCACATGTTCCTGTTCGCGATTTCGCCCAAGGACGCGGCCTTCTCGGGCCAGCTCTGGCCGACCCATCCGACCCTGCGCAATTTCGAGACGGTGTTCGGGCAGAAGCACCATTTCCTCTATCACTTCTGGCTGCAGATGTTTAACTCGCTGGTCATCTCGATCGCGACGGCGGCGATCACGCTGTTCGTGGCGACGGCCGCGGCTTTCTCGATCAGCCGGCTGCGCGTCAAGGGCGGCCGCCTGGTGATGAACCTGGCGCTCTTCACCTACTTCATCCCGGCCGCTTTCCTCGCCGTGCCGATGTACAAGACCATGGGCATGTACGGATTGCTCAACAACGACTGGGCGCTCATCTTGGCGATGGCCACCATCGCCTCGCCCTACGCCATCTGGATTTTGCGCCAGGCCTCCGACAAGCTGCCGGTCGAGCTCGACGAGGCCGCCATGATCGATGGCGCCTCGCCGCTGCAGCTCTTCCGCATGATCTATCTGCCGCTGATGGTGCCGTCGCTGATCGCCGTCGGCACCTACGCGCTCTTGCTAGCGTGGAACGAATATCTCTACGCCTTCCTGCTGCTGTCGAAGGAAACCTCGATCACTATCCCGGTGGCGCTGGGTAATTTCCTCTCGGCCGACGATTCGCCCTGGGAGCTGCTGATGACGGCGGGCTTCCTCTACGCGCTGCCGCCTGCGATCATCTATTACGCCTTCCGCCAGTACATGGCCTCGGGCCTTACCGCTGGCTCCGTGAAGGGTTAGGCTGCGGCCGTGCCGCCAGCTTCTCCGCGACCTGTTACGGAACGACCTGTTGCCGATCTGCCCATTCTCACGGGCCTGCGCTTTCCGGTGGCGCTCTGGGTCGTCCTTTATCACGCCGAAAAGATCGCGGTGGGCGACACGGGCTATATCCCGGTGATCCATCACGGCTATCTCGGCGTCGACGTCTTCTTCCTGATTTCCGGCTTCATCCTGGCGCATGTCTATCGTCATCGCTTCGCTGGGGGCGAGGCCGGCCTCTACCGACATTTCGTCTGGCTGCGCTTCGCTCGCGTCTGGCCGGCCTATGCCTCGGTGCTGGTGATCGCCGCCGCGGTCGAGATCGTGCGGGCGCGCTGGGGCACCGGGTCGTCGCACATCGATCTCTTACCCTATCTCTGGGAGTTCGTTCGGCACCTCGCCATGCTGCAGAGCTGGGGGCTGGCCGATTTCGAGGCTTTCAACCAGCCGAGCTGGAGCCTCAGCGCCGAATGGGCGGCCTATCTTGCGTTCCCGTTGTTTCTATTCGCCGCCAATCTGGCGCGCACGAACGCCGTGCGCGTCGCCGTTATCGCGCTGGCGATTGCGTTGCTTT
This sequence comes from Reyranellales bacterium, assembly GCA_038224985.1. Lineage (GTDB taxonomy): Bacteria > Pseudomonadota > Alphaproteobacteria > Reyranellales > Reyranellaceae > Reyranella. The sequence continues at coordinate 1,009 of JBBRFD010000100.1, read as the reverse complement.
GGTTCGTTTATCGCCAGGCCGGCTTCGTAAGCCTGAATCAGGCCGGCGGACCGGGAATGATGCGCCTGGCGGTCGAATTCCTCTCGGGCATCCTGCTGTGTGCCATGGCGCCGGTACATGGACGCGACGAGCGCGTTGGCGATATCGCTGTCATCGCCGGCATCGCCGGCGCCTGCCTCGTGCTGCCGACGCTTGGGCGGTGGCTGCCGCTGGGCGACGTGCTGGCGCTGCCGTTCTTCGCGCTGCTGGTCTGGGGCGCCGCCGCCGGCGGGCCGCTGGCGCGCCGACTGTTGGCCAATCGCGCGATGCTGTTCCTGGGGGCTGCGTCCTATTCGATCTATCTCGTGCAACTTCCGGCCGCCGCGCCGATCGCGGCCATCGGCAAGGCGCTCGGCCTCTATGCTCTTGCCGCCTGGCCGCAGATCGCGGCCGTGGCCTGTATCGCCGCTGCCGTCGTTGCGGGCATCGCCGTCTACCTCTTCATCGAGCAGCCGGCTCGCGTCTTCCTCAGGCGCGTGCGGGGCGGAGCGGCGACGCGGCCGCCTGCATAGCCAGCCGTTTGCGGTCGGCCTCGGGCCGGATGAACAGCAGCCCGATCAACCCGCCGGCCAGTAGCAGGACGCCGAGGATGGTGAAGCCCGTCTCGTAGCCGGCCAGCGGGGTTGCCGCTTTCTGGATCATCGAACCCATGGCCAGCGGTGCGATCACGCCTGCCAGGGTCACGACCGAGGTCGTGATGGCCAGCATGGCGGCGCGCTGCGGCTGCGGCGTCAACTCGCTCACGATCATCGGGATCACGACATAGATCGTGCTGCCGACGGCGGTACCGAAGACCAGGAAGGCGAGCTTCAACTCGGGTGTCGGCATGTAATACCAATCGCCAGAACTCATGACACGTTAGCCCACCGTCGCCTGGTTATGGATGCGAGTTGTTGTGGTTTGGCGAGCAGATCAGTCCATGCCTTGCAGCAGGCATCGACGATGGCGTCGTAGGTTTCATAAATGCGCA
>JBBRFD010000099.1:0-16787 GCA_038224985.1 Reyranellales bacterium | reverse complement strand
CATGGACGTTGTCATCCAGACCCTGGGCGTCTCTTCCCTGGGTGATCTTCTCCGGCCAGTCCACCTCTTCTCAGACGCGACCCGCATTCTGGTGAGCGCCATGGAAGGTAAGGCCGTAAAGCGGCTGATCTGCGTAACTGGTTTCGGGGCCGGTGACAGCCGCGCCAGCATAAGCTGCCTCCAGCGCCTGCCGTTCCAGATGGTGTTCGGCCGCGCCTACGCCGACAAGTCCGTGCAGGAACGGTTTATTAAAGACAGCTCGCTCGAGTGGACGATTGCAAGGCCCGGGGTCTTGACGACGGGAAGGCAAACCAGGCGGTACAAAATCCTGGACGAAGCGTCGGAGTGGCGGAACGGATTTATTTCACGCTCGGACGTCGCTGACTTTCTGATTCGACAGATCGATAATCAAACCTACATTCGCAAGACGCCCGTGCTGATTTACTGATGCCTTCGTTGGCGGAAGGATTCCGTGCAGCCCGAGGCATTGAAGTCGATCGTGTTCTTTGACGGTTCCTGCCTTTTGTACCGGGGAATTCGGCGTCGGTGATGAACACTTCATCGGTGCCGAGCAGTCAGGCGGTCGGCAAGCGGTCCTGAACCGCAAGGCGACCGTCAGTCGTGCGTTGCATGACCACGATCTCGCCGTTGCCGGGAAAGATCTCGCTGAGCGCTGTTACCACGACCTGATGGGTCACGAACATGGTGGGTGTTGCGAGGTCGAGCTGTGCGATCCACGGCCGCAGCGCCTCGACCTGGCGGACTCCGTGCGTGCGGTCCTGCACGAAGGAATTGAGCAACGGTTGCGGTTGGACCTCTCCCAGTCCTATCAGGTTCGCGGACTCGAGGCAGTGGCACCACTGGCTGGAGTGGACTCGGGCCGCAGCTATGCCGTTGATGCGGAACAGGTCGCCGATGCGGACGGCTTGCGCGCGGCCCTCAGTCGAGAGATTGCGCTCCGTCGCACAGTCGTCGAGGCGAAAGCCTGGCGGGTCGTTGTTTCCGGGCGCCAAGCCATGGCGGATCAAGGCAAAGTGCTCGGGCCGCCGTAAAGCCACCCAGGGGGCGCTTTGGGCCAACACGGCGCACCCGCCATCCCCCATCATCGTCAGGGTGAGCAGCGCGGCCACGACGGCGCGCCGCGATGGCCTTGTTCGTCCCGGTGTTAAAATGCTGGACAAGAATTGGTGGACACCAATCGGTGGGCAAATATGTCACACGCGACTGTCTATCCGTGTCCACCATGGGACGGCGCCCACGTCGGGCGCGCGGTCGCGTATTGAACGGACCCGCGGCCAGTAGAGACCCTTGTCCTTGCTCAAAAAGCTGCTCGGCTTCGGAACGGGTCGACGACGACGATGTGATCGAGACATTCGCGGCGAACCGAGCCGATGACAGGCTCGACGTAGGCGTTCTGGGCTGAGCGCGGGGCGCCGACGCTCGCCGATCTCAAGAGAAAGACAACGACCCGCTGGTTTTATGCGCAGGAGGCGAGTTTTCGGTAGGCACAGCTTACATGTCGTTGACTTCGACTATTACATGGCTCCAAGCTTTCAGAAGCAATGCAGCGCTGCGCTGCACAGAGGTGGCTACGGAGAAGGCGCATGTTGGTCGGAGTTCCCAAGGAAGTGAAATCGCACGAATACCGCGTGGGCCTCGTCGCCGGCAGCGTGCGCGAGCTAGCTCATCGCGGGCATCAAGTTGTAGTTGAGCAGGGCGCCGGATTGGGCATCGGCATCAGTGACGCCGACTACTCTCGTGCCGGCGCTACGATCGTACCAAACGCCGCAGAGGTCTTCGCTAGAGCAGACTTGATCGTCAAAGTGAAGGAACCGCAAGCGATAGAGATTGCCCTCCTGCGCCCGGGCCAGGTGCTCTTCACTTATCTTCATCTCGCCGCCGACAAGGCACAGACTGAGGGCCTGCTGCGGTCAGGCGCCACCTGCATTGCCTACGAGACGGTGAGCGACTCGCGCGGCGGGCTGCCCCTGCTGGCACCGATGAGCGAAGTAGCTGGCCGGATGTCGGTGCAAGTTGGCGCACACTGCCTCGAGAAGGAGCAAGGGGGGCGGGGAGTGCTGCTGGGAGGCGTGCCAGGCGTTAAGGCGGCGAAGGTCGTCATCATTGGCGGCGGTGTGTCGGGCACCAATGCCGCACGCATGGCGATGGGCATGGAAGCCTATGTCACCGTCATCGACAGATCGCTGTCGCGGCTCTACGAACTCGACTTACAGTTCGGTTCACAACTCCACACGCTATTTTCGACGGTCGAGAACATCGAGAACGAAGTGCTCGATGCTGATCTGGTAATTGGAGCCGTCTTGGTGCCAGGCGCTGCGGCGCCGAAGCTTGTCACGCGCGACGTGGTGCGAGGCATGAAGCCCGGTTCCGTCATCGTCGACATCGCTATCGATCAAGGCGGCTGTTTCGAGACGAGCCGCCCGACCACCCACGCCGAGCCGACGTACGTCGAGCACGGTGTTGTCCATTACTGCGTCACTAACATGCCCGGAGCCGTGGCGCGCACATCTACCTTCGCGCTCAACAACGCGACACTGCCCTTCGTGCTCACGCTCGCAGACAAGGGCTGGCACGCGGCGCTCATGGACGACTCCAATTTGCGGCGTGGCCTCAATATTCACAAAGGCGCCGTCACCTTCGAGGCCGTGGCCAAGGATCTCTGCTTGCCTTTCACTCCGCCGGAGAAGGTGCTTGCCTAGACCTGTCCTCGCTCAAAAATCCAATCGGCGTCGGTATCGGGCGACCGGGGATGGCAACCAGCAATTTGTTGTCAGGCGAATAGAGCCTCAGGCACGGCCGCGACCTGGCCATCATCGACGGGCCATGGGCGTCCGCACATTTAAGCGGCTAATTTTCGCCGGAGGGCCAGTTAGACAAAAGCGGCACGTTCGAGGCGCGTTTAGTCGAACACGCTAAGTAATCGATTTTATTGTGTAGATACCGCACTAAAAAATCGCAGTGTCGGTGGTTCGGCCCCGCCCCTGGGCACCATTCTTTTCAATGACTTAGCGACCTTCGACCTTAGAAAATATCGAAGTTTCGCAAAATCTTTAGGATGGTTCCGTAAAAGTCTCGTTCTGTTCACGTTCGCAGCTTGCGATCGAGCGCCCGGAGGACGCGCCGCGCGCCGCTCTTCCTCGCCGCCTCGATCGTGTAGGGCCGCGCGCTCGCTGGACTCGAATGTCCAAGTGCTTCTGCAATGTCATTTTCGTTGAAGCCCGCATCGGCGGCGCGCTTGCCGAGGGACTTGCGCAGCCCATAGAACGTTAGGCCCGGTCGAATGAGATTTTCCTTCACGAGCTCGCCCTTCAGCTTCTCAAACCGCTCCCGAGGCCGTCTCCGCATCTCGCTAGGACGACGATCAGCCGATCGATAACTCCCTCTGGCACGCCTCAACCCAGATTGGCGGGGGCGGCCTATCGCATCAAAAGCTGACATCACCTTTGTAGGATCTCGCGATAGACCATGCTAATGGAGCCCAGTATGTGCCTAATGCGGGGAAACCGCTTGTCGAGTTAGAAAGACGGATGCTGCTGCGCCATATGAAATCGACTGATGAGACTTTGGAAGAACTCGGCTGGAATGCCTTTTTCAGCGAGCAGGTCTCAGTAGAGGAAGCGCTGAAATGCTATCCCGTCCGGGTAATGGCCGTTCATCGTGGTAAGATCGCCGTCACCGGCGCGAGGTCACAGCAGTCGATTGCACCCTATATTCCCGATGCCCGACTGTCGGATGATTATCCGACGGTGGGCGACTGGCTGCTTATAGACGAGGTCACGCTGCAGCCGAAACGCGTCCTTCGTCGGCTGAACCTGTTCAAACGGCGTGCACCGGCCGATCCACGCAAAGAGCAGATGATCGCCGCCAACGTCGACACGCTTTTCATCGTCGCCTCCTGCAACCAGGATTTCAGCGTCGCGCGGCTGGAACGCTATCTGGTGCTGGCGCGCGAGGTGGGGGTGAACCCGGTCGTGGTGCTCACCAAGACCGACCTGACGGACACCCCGGAGGCTTTCGCGACGGCGGCACGAGCGCTCGAGCCCGGATTGCGCGTCGAAACCGTCAACGGCCGCGATCCCGCCAGCGTAGCTTGCCTCGCTGGATGGTGCGGCAAAGGCAAGACCGTCGCGCTTCTCGGTTCCTCGGGCGTCGGCAAGTCTACGCTCGTCAACACATTGCGCGGTTCGGACAGCATCGCCACCCGGGCGATCCGCGCTGGCGACGATACCGGGCGCCACACAACCACCGTGCGCGAAATGCATCGGCTTGATGGAGGCGGCTTCCTGCTCGACACACCCGGAATGCGCGAACTGCAACTGTCCGACGCAGCCGTCGGGATATCGGAGGTTTTCGACGACTTTCTCCTGGTAGGGCAGGGCTGTCGCTTCTCGGACTGCGCGCATGATGGTGAACCCGGCTGCGCCGTTCGAGCAGCGATCTCCGAGGGCACGCTCACACCGGAGCGTTTCAATCGCTGGCGCCAGCTGGCGGCAGATGACCGCGTCAACGCCGCGTACCTTACGAAGCGTCGCCGATAACGAGATCAAACAGGCTGTATGGGCAAGGTTGATCGCCGGCCCGTCGGCCGGCCCGTCCGGCGGCTCGGCTAACTCACCGCTCAGCAGATCCTTGGCGGACGTCATCATGAATATTGCCGGATGCAGTTCTCGGCAGGCACAACGACCTCCGCACCTCAGTCAGTTTCGTCCTTTGTATTCTTCTCGCCGTCTACTGAAGGAGCTGTTGCTTCGCGAATAAGGTCGCGATTTAGTATCCTACCGAGAAATTCGAGTTCGGGCGTTAATACCTCTGCTGCGGGCATGCCACCTTCTGACGTCCGTCCGCAGATTGTTCGACTAATAAAGCCATCGTAGTCCGAAAATAGAAAAGGATCGGACTTCTCATCGAAGAGGCGAATGTTCCCTTCGGAAAGTTTGACCGGCAGCAGCCAGCAACTGAACGGCTTGTAGTACCAAGGGTGCTTACCATCTAGACCTGCCAGGACTTGTAGCCCGCATCGAGCATCCTCGAGGAGAAAGCAGCACGCCGTTTCGTCAAAGTGTTCGGGATAGGTTGGAACGAGCGTTCGAAATGGTCGCGGCTTAAGAGCCGTAATGTTTCCAACTACACCGTGCCATTCGGTCGGCGCAACGACAGTCTCCGGTAGCTCAAGGCCCATGTGACGAAAGTCATCCGCTCGTTCAGTGGCGAGTTGCTGAAGAACGACGGCGGTGCCGTCATCAACCGAGACGCCACCATAGCAGCACATTCCTTTACAGCTGAGCCCGCAACGTTTCAGATTCCGCCGAAACTCGGGAGGATCGATCTTCGCGCTGGCATAGCGCTTCTTCAGGGCCACCTCGGACTCACCGAAGGCAGTGACAGTGTCATCATGTTGGCTACCGGCAGTCTTCACGGTCTTGCTCCCGGCAGCATACATTGGTGCGTAAATCTCGCGTTCACTACTCTATGGCACCAGCACGCGGCAGCCGTCGGCGGCGAGCGGCGGGTCCACTCGTCGAAGCAGCGCGGATCGTATGGGAAGCCGTGCAGCAGGACCACCGGGGGATCGGCGGACGGGCTATGGGCTTCGTCGGCAACCGCGAGGACGACGGTTTTGACTGTGAGCGATTCCATTGCGCGAGTTTAGCGAATGGGCTTCGCGTTGATAGCTCGCTCGACAAAATCGGTCGTCATGCGCCTCTACAAGGTACCGGAGTCCGTCGGCGACAGTCCGTGGGTCGATGCACGCAAACACGTCTATGAGAATTGAGTTAGCTGCCTGCTTTTGCGAAGCCGTTGAGGAACAGGCGAAAAGTCCTTGATCCACAATATTTGTCGATCCGGACACTAGCGCAGGCTCAGGATTTAGGAGACCAGCGCGTTGCGCTCGGAGCGGCTCAGCAAGAAATTCGGCATTAGCGTGTGTACGATGGAGAGATAGCGGTCGAGCGAGTCTGCCGTCATTCCCGGCGAGGCGGCGATCGACGAATAATGTACTCTACCGTACAGAGAGCGTGTATAGTCATCGCATCTTTCCCCGGCCACGGCTGCCAACGCCGTCGCCAATCTGGCCGACACCATCGAGGTCGCCGGGGACGTTAGACGAGCTTAGCTCAATTTTGATTGCAGGCGACCGCGTTCTCGGAGCTTCGAGGACGTGAATCGTGACGGAGAATGGCGATCGGACGTTTCCTAGTCGAACGGGCTTCGGGAGACCAAACATGACGACAGCAGTGTCTCCGGCGAGCGGCCCCCTTTCGGTGTGGTGGAAGGTCGCCGCCATCGCCACGATGGTATTCGGCTTTACCGTCTTGATCGGGCTGACGGTGGAAGCGTACCGCAAGGCGCCACCCATTCCCGCGCAAGTCGTGGACTCCGGCGGTGCGGTCGTCTTCACCAAAAAGGACGTGGCCGCGGGTCAGCAGGTCTTCCTCAAGTACGGCCTGATGAACAACGGCACGATCTGGGGTCACGGCGCCTATCTCGGTCCCGATTTCTCGGCCCAATACCTCCACAACTGGGCGCTCGACGTCGCCGATCACTCGGCGCGCGAGCGGTTCCGCCGGGCCTACATCGAACTGACGCCGGAGCAGCAATCCGAGATCAACGGCAGCGTCGCCCGGACGATGAAGCAGAACCGGTACGACCCTGCGACCGAGACCTTGAGCCTCGGTCCGGCCGATACCGATTCGTTCAAGCGCCAGATCGCTTATTGGACCGAGTATTTCGTGACACCCGTCAACAATGGCGGGCTGGCGGTGAAGCTGGTCGCCGAGCCGCGCGAATTGCGCGAGCTGACGGCGTTCTTCGCCTGGGCCGCCTGGGCCTCGACAGCGACACGGCCCGGCACTTCCCACTCCTATACGAACAACTTTCCCTATGACCCGATCGCCGGCAATGTCCTGACCGGCGGGGCCGTGGTCTACAGCGTGCTCAGCTTGGTGTTCCTGCTGGCCGGCACCGCCATCGTGCTGTTGGCCTTTGGCAAGTTCTCCCATCTCGGTTGGCATAGCCCCCAGTGGCGTCCGGTCCAGGACGCCGCCACGCCCACGCCGGTTGCCGCCGCCGTGGTGACGCCGTCGCAGCAGGCCGCGCTGAAGTTCATGGCCATCGCAGCGCTGCTCTTCCTCGCCCAGGTGTTGGTCGGCGGCGGCCTCGCGCATTACCGCGCCGAGCCGGGCGATTTCTTCGGCTTCGACCTGTCGGCAATCCTGCCCAGCAACCTGCTGCGCACCTGGCATCTACAGCTCGCCATTTTTTGGATCGCGACTTCCTATGTCGGCGGAGCCTTGTTCGTCGCCGGCATGCTAGGCCGTAACGAGCCGGCCGGGCAGCGCCCGGCCATCCATCTGCTGTTCGGCGCCATCGTGTTCGTCGCCGTCGGCAGCCTGCTCGGCGAATGGGCCGGCATCCTGCAGTGGCTGGGCGATGCCTGGTTCTGGTTCGGCAACCAGGGCTGGGAATATCTCGAACTCGGCCGCGCCTGGCAGATCCTGCTCGCCATCGGCCTGGTCTTCTGGGTCGTGCTTCTATGGCGCAACGTGGCGCCGGCGCGGCGCGATCCCGACCGTCGCGGGCTCATCAGTTTCTTCATGATCGCCGCGGCGGCGATTCCGGTATTCTACCTGCCGGCGCTTTTCTACGACGGCTCGACCCACTTCACGATCGTCGATACCTGGCGGTTCTGGATCATCCATCTTTGGGTCGAAGGCTTCTTCGAGCTGTTCGTCACCGTCATCGTCGGCATCATTCTCTACGAACTCGGTCTGGTGGAGCGCGACACGGCGCTCCGCGTCATCTACCTCGACCTCATCCTGGTCTTCGGCGGTGGGCTGATCGGCACCGGGCATCACTGGTATTTCAACGGCCAAACCGAAATCAACATGGCGCTGTCCTCGGCCTTCTCGGCGCTCGAGGTAGTTCCACTGACGCTCATCACGCTCGATGCCTGGGACTTCGTCAGCGTGACGAAAGGAGAAGGTAAGGCACCGTTCCGGCACAAATGGACGTTCTATTTCCTGATGGCCGTGGGGTTCTGGAACTTCACTGGCGCCGGGATCTTCGGATTCCTTATCAATATGCCGATCGTCAGCTACTTTGAGATGGGAACCAACCTCACGCCCACGCACGGCCATGCAGCGATGATGGGTGTGTTCGGCATGCTGGCCATCGCGCTGATGGTGTTCGTCCTGCGCCAAACCACGACAGACGAGGTCTGGCCACGCCTCGAACGCTATATTCGCGTCGGCTTCTGGGGGCTCAACATCGGTCTGGCGATGATGGTGGTGTTCAGCCTGTTCCCCGCCGGCATCCTGCAATTGTACGATGTCATCCAGAACGGCTACTGGCACGCCCGCAGCCTCGCCTATCGGGCGGGCACGATGCCGCGGCTGCTCGAATGGCTGCGCATGCCCGGCGACCTGGTGTTTATCTTCCTGGGAGCGCTGCCGATTGCGATCGCCGTCTGTCTCGGCTACATCAGCCTATGGACGAGGCGCGTGCCGTCGAACGCACCACGACCGACTTCCACGGTGTGAGCGATGCAAAGTAGCGCAGTCCCGGATCGTGTATCGACGTAGATTGGGAGGCTAGATCGGCCAGGCTGACGCGCGATGATCGCGGTCCCGAGGCTGTTCATCCATATCCTGGTCTCGCCGTTCAAGCCGGGGGCACGGCTGGCAGCCGAGATCGTCGTGCTGCGGCATTAGCTGAACATGCTGCTTGGATGACGATGCGGCGTTCGACTATTGGCCATGTTTGGGCTCTTCTTTGATTCGTCTATCTAAGAATGCGATTGAAAATCGCAGTGTCGGTGGTTCGACTCCTTCCCTGGGCACCATTCCTTCGTTTATTGCTTCCCAATCCAGCTTCGAGTCGTGCGCGGCTCGTCGGGTCGCCATGTTCCTTCCCGCTTGACGGCCCGTCGCGGGGATGCGGAACTTCGTGAAAATCGCCAGGGAGGGCGCATGCCCAACAAGATCGCTCGCCGTACGTTACTGCTGTCGGCGCTCGCAGCACCTGGCCTGGCACAAGCGCAGGCCGACTTTCCCAGCCGGACGATGCGTCTCGTCATTCCCTGGCCGCCCGGCGCTTCGGCCGATGCGTTCCTGCGCGTCATGGCGGAGCAGACCGGCAGGCGGCTGGGGCAGACGATGGTGGCCGACAACAAGCCGGGCGCCAATGCCACGCTGAGCGCGGTTGCCCTGAAGGATGCCAAGCCCGACGGCTATACGCTCGGGCAGATCCACACCGGCACCTTCCGCGCCGCCCTGATGGCCGATCAGCCGGCCTACGATCCGCTGACCGATTTCTCCTTCATCATCCAGCTCAGCGGCTCGGTGCACGGCATCGTCGTGCGCGCCGACAGTCCCTGGAAGACATTCGAGGAGCTGGTTGCCGCCGCGCGCGCCAAGCCCGGCAAGCTCAACTACGGCACCTTCGGGCCGGCCTCGGTGCAGAACCTCGTGATGGTCGACCTCCAGCAGCGCCTGGGAGTCGAAATGACTCATGTGCCTTACAAGGGCGGTGGCGAACTCTATAACGGCCTGCTCAGCAGCCAGATCGATGTCGTGGCTGATGCCAGCGGCTGGATCTCGCTGGTGCAGAGCGGACAGTTCCGTCTGCTGCTCGTCTGGGGCTCGCGGCGCATGCCGCTTTTCCCCGAGGTCCGCACGCTGCGCGAAGCCGGCATCGACCTCGAGGTGAATTCGCCCTACGGCGTCTGCGGCCCGCGCGGCATGGACCCGACTGTCGTGAAGAAGATCCACGACGCCATGAAGGAGGCGCTGTTCGATCCCGCGACCCAGGCGGTCATGGCGCGCTTCAACATGCCGACGCTCTATCTCGGCAGTGCTGCCTACGAAGCCGCGGGCAAGGAGCAGGACAAGATCGAGCGGGCGAATTTGAAGCGGGTCGGCATGCTGGTGCGTTGAGGTCAGATCTTGTCGATCACGGCGGCCCTGAACCGGCGCATCTCGGCGATCACGGCGGCGCCGTCCGGGCGGCCGAAATCGATATCGATGGCCGTGACACCGATGTCCCGCAGGGCGCGCAGGTCGGCGATGATGTCGGCCTCGCCGCCGGAGAACAGCCGCCGCTCGCCGTCCGAGGCGACGGCGGGCACAGAAATGCCGTAGCGCTTCACGCGATAGACGACGCCGACCGCCGCCGGATCGCGTCCGGCCTCCCGGGTCGCCTTGCGCAGCAGGGCAATGCCGGCCTGCAGCCGCGGCAGGGTATCGAGCAGGTGCTTGTTGTTGCTGCCGATCGGATACCAGGCGTCGCCGACGCGGGCGGCGCGGCGCAGCGAGGGGCCGCTTTCGCCGCCGATCCAGAACGGCGGGTGGGGACGCTGGACCGGCTTGGGCTCGAGCACGATGCCGTCGAAATTCGTGTAGCGGCCGGCGAAGCGTGGCGACCGCTCCGTCCACAGGACGCGAAAGGCGTCGATGTATTCGTCCGTCACCGCGCCGCGCTCGGCGAAGGGCGTGCCGACGACGGCGTCGAACTCCGATTTGAGCCAGCCGGCGCCGACGCCGACGACCAGGCGTCCGCCGGACAGCACGTCGAGCGTCGCCAGCATCTTGGCGGCGAGAACGGCCGGGCGATGCGGCACCACCAGAACGGCGGCCACCAGGCGGATCCGGCTGGTTTTGGCCGCGACATAGGCCATGCCGATCAGCTGCTCGTGCCGTTCGGTCGGCGCCGATTCGTAGAATTCGCCGCTCTCGGAATAGGGATAGCCCGGCACGCTGGTGTCGGGCAGCACGACGTGATCGGTCATGGTGAGATAGTCGAAGCCCATCGCTTCGCCCTGCACGGCGATCTCCGTCATGGTGGCGACGGCTGCCAGCGGGCCGGAATTCGGCAGGTTGAAACCGATTTGCATGATGTGTCCTCACTTGCCGCGCCGGAACTTGCCGCGCCGGAACTTGCCACGTCGGAACTTGCCGCATCGGGCTGCTTGGGGTTTATACCGCCATCCGAGGAATTTCGAGACCGACAATGGCGCCGCGTCAGGCCGTTCTGGGCATGGAAAATGCCAGCTTCTATTACGGCGCAGGCCGCATCTTCGAGGGTGTGTCGTTCCTGCTCGACGACGCGCGCACGGCGCTGGTCGGCGAAAACGGCGCCGGCAAATCGACCCTGCTGAAATGCCTGACGGGCGAGCTCGAGCTCAATGCCGGCCAGGTCGTGCGCTCGCGCGGCCTGCGTGTCGGCACGGTGCCGCAGGAAGTGCCGCCGGGCCTGGCCGACAAGACGGTGCGCGAGGTCCTGAGCGGCTCGCTCGAACGCGCCGGTCTCGCCGGCGAGGACTGGCGTGTCGATGTGCTGCTCGACGAGATCGGCGTGCAGCCGGAGATGGCCGACCAGCTCTTCGGCACCCTGTCGGGCGGCTGGCAGCGGCTGATGCTGATCGCCGGCGCGGCGCGGCTGGAAGAGCCCGACCTGCTGATCCTCGACGAGCCGACCAACCATCTCGACCTCGCCAATATCAACACGCTGGAGCGCTGGCTCACCGTCGATTTCAAGGTGCCGATGCTGATCGTCAGCCACGACCGTGAATGCCTCGATCGCGTCACCGAGCGCACGCTGTTCTTGCGCCGCGACGGCGTGCATGCCTTCAGGACGCGTTTCTCGCTGGCGCGCGGGGAGTTGCTGCGCCGCGACGCCACGGCGGCGGAGCGGGCGCAGCTCGAGGACAAGGAGATCAAGCGGCTGGAGCAGGCGGCGGCGCGCTACAAAGTCTGGGCGGTCAAGAACCCCGACCTCAACAAGCGCAAGAACGCCGTCGAGTCGCGCATCGCCCGCATCGAGGCCGACCGCACGCAGACCTACGTCACACGCGAGCGCAAACTGGAATTGAGCGACAGCGAGATCGACGCCCGCGTGGCGTTGCGCATTTCCAATCTCGACGTTTCGGTCCCTCTGGGTGGCCCCCCGGGAGGCCCGCAGGGCGGGCGCAAATTGCTCGGCATCGAGCGGCTGACGATTGCCGCCGGCGAGCGCGTGGCAGTGCTGGGCGCCAACGGCGCCGGCAAGTCGACGCTGCTGTCGGTGCTAGCGGCGGCCTACGATCCGGAACAAGAGCATTACGACAGCCTGTCGCCCGTGCGCTTCAACCCGTCCTGCCGGCTGGTCTATTTCGACCAGACCATGCGCGACCTGCCGCTGAAGACGGCCATCCTCGATTATGTCGCCGAGGCCGAGGGCGCCACCGAGAAGGAGGCGATCCGCCTGCTGGCGCAGGCCGGCTTCGCCTTCGCCCGCATCCGCCAGCCGATCGGCCTGCTGAGCCATGGCGAACGCGCTCGGCTGGTGTTCCTGCGCATGAAGCTGCTGCGGCCCAATATCTACCTGCTGGACGAGCCGACCAACCATCTCGACATCGAAGGCCAGGAAGCGCTGGAGGCGCAGCTCGAGGAAACCGAGGTTTCCTGCATCTTCGTCTCGCACGACCGCTATTTCACCCGGACGGCGGCAACGCGCTTCCTCGAGATCCGCAAGGGCCGGCTGATCGAGGTCGAAAGCCCGGACGCCTTCTTCGACGCCCAGATTTAATCAATTTGTCGCGGTAACCCTTCTGCGGGGATGGCCGTGCGGACAGCCGCGTAAGCCATTCATGGGAAGCGTCGTCCTGGTCGAATCCTCGCCTGAGCCGCCGCCAGGGAGAACGGTGTTGCGGTCGGTTCGTGTCGTTTCCACGCTGGTGGTTTCTGGCCTGATGTTCCTTGTCTCGGTCATCGTCCTGTCGCTGACGCAGGTCCATGCCGCCGACGAGCGTGGCCAATCCGCCTATCGCTATACCGACCATCCGCAGCGCGCCGGCACCGGCCGGGTGCTGCCGATCTTCATCGACCGCGATTTCGACGCGGCCGAATACGAGCGCGTCGTGCTCGCGATCAAGCAGTGGAACCACGTGCTCAATGGCTTCCTGCTGATGCGCCCGCAGAATCTGCCCGACAATCCCTCGTCCGCGACCCTGACCCAAATCCGCCGCTCCGGCGGCTGGATCGTCGCCCGCGTCGACAGCCGTCATCCCGTCGCGCGCCAGCCCGAGGCGCGGCAGGCATTGGCCCTGACGGTCGGCGGCAACGGCGGCTTCGTCTATGTGATCAGCGACCGCTTCGCGCTCCGCGACCTGACGGGCGTGATGATGCACGAATTAGGTCACGTGCTGGGCGCCGGTCATGACATCGGCGGCCACCTAATGGCGCCGGTCTATGATCCGGGCAATGGCCGCTGCATCGACCGCGGCGCCGTCTCGATGGTGGCGCAGGCCCAGCGCCTGCCGCTCAACCAGCTCAACTGGTGTGTCGGGCCGGGCCTCGACGCGCGTTCCAACCCGCGCGAGGCGCGCGCCCTCTGACGGTCTTTATTTCTGGAAGGCCGGCATCACCTGTTCGCCGAAGCGGCGGATCGATGCGAGGTTCCGCTCGTGGTCCATCGACCCCCAGGCTGTCTGGCAGAGCAGATGGTTGACGCCGGCATCGCGCAGCTCGGCCACCTGCTCGCGCACCCGTGCCGGCGTGCCGTAGAGCGAGCCGGTCGATAGCGCCTCGGCGACGGCGATGTCGGTCGAGACCTTGGGATCGTTCCAGGCGTTGAGCGCCGAAGGCTCGATCTCGAAGTCGGGCGGATTGAATTCCTGGCGCATGTGGATCAGGTGATCGCGCGCGGCGTAGAGGCTTTTCGCCAACTCGTCCTCGGCCTGGGCCTGCGAGTCGGCGACGTAGACGTTGCGCCACAGCGCGCTCTGTTCGAGCAGCCGCTTCTTCTTCTTTTCGTCGTGGCCGCCGGCATCGAGGCCGGCTTCGTAGAGCGCCCAGCGCTCCTTGATGCGGGCGACAGGCAGGCGCGCGGTCAGGATGGGAACGCCCAGCTTGCCGCATTCGGTGAAGGAGCCGGGTGAGATGACGCTGCGCCACACCGGCGGGCCGGGCTGCTGCACGGGCTTGGGCCGGAGTGCGGGGATATTCACCTTGTTGAACTTGCCGTCGTAGACGAAGGGCGCCTCGGTCCAGATGCGGCTCAGGATCTCGACCGCCTCTTCCATGCGTTCGCGGCTGTCGGTGCTGCGCAGCCCGTACCCCACGAATTCGTACTCGTTGTAGACGGTGCCCTTGCCGAGGCCGACATCGATGCGGCCGTTGGACAGATTGTCGAGCAGCGCGAGCTGCACGGCGAGCTGAACTGGATGATGGAACGGCGTCTGCACCACGGCAAAGCCGATGCGGATGCGCTTGGTCTTGACGGCAAGTGCGGCGGCGAACATCAGCGAGTCGTTGTAGACGCTCTCGCCGGTGAAATAGTGCTCGGTCAACCAGACGTCGCTGAAGCCCAGCCGCTCGATCTCGCAGACCTGCTCGATCAACTGTCCGATACGGGCGCAATCCTCCTCGGGTGAGGGCGACATCTGAAGCGTAAGCCAACCGAACTGCATCCAACTCTCCCCGCGTGACCAAGCCTAACGGATTGGCACGGGCTTTGCGCCTCGACAACCTACTTGTTGAGGCCGGAACGGGAAGGGCATGATGCCTTTTTGCAGGGGTTGGACACTTTGAAGCGAGACATCTGAATGGCCGAACTATTGCAAGCCCTGTCGCTCGACCGGGTTTCCAAGCGGTATGGCACGGCCAGGGCGCTCGACGAGGTCTCCCTGACCGTCGCCAAGGGCGAATTCCTGACGCTTCTGGGCCCCTCCGGCTCGGGCAAGACCACCATGCTGATGGCGATCGCGGGTTTCACGACGCCGACCAGCGGCGAGATCACGCTCGACGGCAAGCCGATCCAGCACCTGCCGCCGGAACGGCGCAATTTCGGCATGGTGTTCCAGGGCTATGCGCTGTTTCCCCATCTCACGGTGGCCCGCAACATCGCCTTTCCGCTGGAAGTGCGCGGCGAGCCCAAGGCCGAGGTCGACCGCAAGGTGAAAGAAGCCGTCGATCTGGTGCAGTTGGGGGGGCTGGTCGATCGGCTGCCGCGCCAGCTCTCCGGCGGCCAGCAGCAGCGCGTGGCGCTGGCGCGGGCGCTGGTTTTCTCGCCGCATCTGCTGCTGCTCGACGAACCGCTGAGTGCGCTCGACCGCAAGCTGCGCGCCGACATGCAGGTCGAGCTGAAGGAATTTCACCGCCGCGTCGGCCTCACCTTCATCTACGTGACGCACGACCAGGAAGAGGCGCTGTCGATGTCCGACCGCGTCGCCATCCTCAATCACGGCAAGCTGCTGCAGCTCGGCACGCCGAGCGAACTCTACGAGCGGCCGGCGACGCGTTTCGTGGCCTCTTTCCTGGGCAAGAGCAATTTCTTCTCCGGCAAGGTCGAGCACAGCGCGGGCGACGGCTTCGCCGTGCGTTGCGGCGGCGTGAAGGTCCTGCAAGCGGGCGGCGGTAGCGGCATTGCGGCCATCGGATCGACGGTGTTGCTGGCGCTGCGGCCAGAGCGGCTGCGGATCCTGGGCGAGGGTGCGAGGCCCGCCAATACGGTCGAGGGCACGATCTCGAGCTGGAGCTATCTCGGCACGTCGTTTCACTTCGAGGTCGCCACGGCGGACGTGGGAATGCTGTCGGTGACGGTGCCGACCTGGCGCCACGGCGCGCCACCCAAGGTTGGTGAGAAAATCACACTGGGTTGGGATGCCGACGCATCGATCCGCATCGAAGACGATTGAATCGAAGACGATTAACAGGGAGAACGACATGAACAAGCTTCAGACATTCGCCGAGGATCGCGCGGAAATCATGGCCCACGAGGGCGGCGTGACGCGGCGCAGCCTGCTGGGCGGCGCGGCGGCCGTCGGTCTCGCAGGTGGCCTCGCGGGCAGCTTCGTCGGTGGCTTCGCTGGTCCGGCGAGCGCGCAGGTCAAGGAAGTGGTGTTGGCCAATTTCGGCGGCGACGCCGTCAAGGCCATGAATGACGCCTTCTCCGTGCCCTACGAGAAGAAGACCGGTGGCAAGCTCACCATCGACGGCAGCGGCCCGTCGAACGGCAAGATCAAGACCATGGTGCAGGCCAAGAACGTCACCTGGGATCTGGTCGATTCCGGTCTCGGCGGCCTGGGGGAACTGGGTCCCATCGGCATGCTGGAAGAGATCGACTATTCGATCGTCGACAAGAAGAAGGTGGTCGACGGCTTCGCCTATAAATACGGCATCTGCAATTACATGTTCAGCACGGTGATGGCTTGGGATACGGCCAAGGTGAAGGAAAAGCCGACGCTGGCCGATTTCTTCGACTTCAAGAAGTATCCGGGCAAGCGCCTGCTGCGCAAGGACAGCCAGGCGATGATCGAGATGGCGCTGCTGGCTGACGGCGTGCCCATCGACAAGCTCTATCCGCTCGATATGGCGCGGGCGATGAAGAAGATCGCCGCCGTCAAGAAGGACATCCTGTTCTGGGGCAGCGGCGCGGAAAGTCAGAGCATGCTGCGCGACGGCGAGGTCGTCATGGGCTGGCTGTGGAACACCCGCGCCAACCTTCTGAAGCGCGACACCAAGGGCAAGATCAACTTCGCCTTCGATGGCGGCGTGCTGCAGCCCGGCCTCTGGGTCGTGCCCAAGGGCAATCCCGCCGGCAAGCAGGCGATGGTGGCCATCGCCTCGATGCAGGATCCGGAAGGCCAGGTGAAGCTTCTGGGTGCGCTGGGCAATGGCCCGGCCAATCCGGCGGCGGTCGCGCTGGTGCCGGCCGAACTCAAGGACGTCGATCCGGCCTCGCCCGGCAATGTCGCGGTCCAGGTCAAGATGAACGCCGAGTGGTACGAG
>JBBRFD010000098.1:0-16825 GCA_038224985.1 Reyranellales bacterium | reverse complement strand
CGAGTAGTCCAGACAGCATGCCGGCCGCCGCGGGCGGCCGCAGAACACCCGGCATGGACACAACGGTTGCCATCGACTGCATGGGGGGCGACCACGGCCCCCATGTGACCGTGCCTGCCGCCCTCGCGTTCCAGAAAAGCTTCCCCCTGGTCGACCTCGTGCTGGTCGGGCTGCAGGACGCCATCGGCGCTGAACTCGCCGCTCATGGCAGCGCACCCGGCCCGCGCCTTCGGGTCCACCACGCTTCCCAAGTGGTCTCAATGGACGAGTCCGCCGCCACTGCACTGCGCGGCAAGAAAGATTCGTCGATGCGCGTCGCGATCAACCTCGTCAAGTCGGGCGAGGCGCATGCATGTTTGAGCGCCGGCAATACCGGTGCGCTCATGGCCGTTTCTCGTTTCGTGCTCAAGACCCTGCCGGGCATCGACCGGCCTGCCATCTGCAGCGTCCTGCCGACCATGCGCGGCCGCGCCTATGTGCTCGACCTGGGCGCCAACGTGGACTGCGGCCCGGAAAACCTCCTCCAGTTCGGCATCATGGGGGCCTGCCTCGCGGCGGCCGTCGAGCATAACGAATCGCCCTCGGTGGGCCTGCTCAATATCGGCGTCGAAGACATCAAGGGCAACGAGGTCGTCAAGCGCGCGGCCGAGCTGCTGCGCGACAGCGGCCTCAATTTCTACGGCAACGTCGAGGGCGATGACATCTACAAGGGCACGACCGACGTGGTGGTCTGCGACGGCTTTGTCGGCAACGTCGCGCTCAAGAGTTCCGAGGGCGTCGCGCAGATGATCGGCGCATTCATGCGCGAGGAATTCAACCGCACCATTTACTCGCGGCTGGCGGCCTTCATCGCGCTGCCCGTGATCGGTGCGTTTCGCAAGCGCATGGATCACCGGCGCTATAATGGCGCGAGCCTCCTTGGCCTCAAGGGGATCGTCATCAAAAGCCATGGCTCAGCCGATTCGTTCGCGTTCGAGCAGGCGCTGCAGCGAGCCGTCGAGGAGGTCCGCAACGGCGTGCCGCAGCGCATTTCCCAACGCATGGCTTTGTTGCATCCGCCCAAAGCAGCCTGAATGATTTTTTCGCGCATCGCCGGAACCGGCAGCTACCTCCCGCCCCGCGTGGTCACCAACGCGGAGTTCGCGCAGAGGCTCGAGACGAGCGACGAATGGATCCGCGAGCGCACCGGCATCGCCGAGCGCCGCATCGCCGAGGAGTCGCAAGGCTCGAGCGACCTCGCGTTCGAAGCCTCCAAGGCCGCGCTCGAAGCCGCAGGCGCGAGCGCTGCGGACCTCGACATGATCATCGTCGCGACTTCGACCCCCGATTATGTTTTCCCGAGCACCGCGTGCCTGCTGCAGGCCAAGCTCGGCGTGGCCAACTGTGCGGCGTTCGACGTGCAGGCCGTTTGCAGCGGGTTCGTCTACGCCCTCGCAACCGCCGACAAGTTCATCAAGTCCGGCCAGCACAAGTGCGTCCTGGTGGTCGGCGCCGAGGTCTTTTCGCGCATCCTCGACTGGAACGACCGTGGCACCTGCGTGCTGTTCGGCGATGGCGCCGGCGCCATCGTCATGCGGGGCGAGGAGGGCAAGGGCACCAATGCCGATCGCGGCGTGCTCGCCAATGCGCTGCATTCCGATGGCCGCCAGCATGACATCCTTTATGTCGATGGTGGACCGTCCTCGACCCGGACCACCGGCTTCCTGCGCATGGAAGGCAAGGAGGTCTTCAGGCATGCCGTGGTGAACATGGCAGCCGTCGTGGGCGAAGTTTTGCAGAAGGCCGGGCTGGAGCCCAAGGATATCGACTGGTTGGTGCCGCATCAGGCCAACAAGCGGATCATCGACGGAACCGGCCGCAAACTCGGGCTGCCGCCGGAGCGTGTCGTGGTTACCGTCGACCAGCACGCCAACACCTCTGCAGCCTCGATTCCATTGGCTTTGGACACCGCGGTCAAAGACGGGCGCATCCAGAAGGGCGATCTTGTCCTGATGGAAGGAATCGGCGGTGGATTGGCTTGGGGAGCGTCCCTGGTGCGCTGGTAGGGCCATAAAAGCCCTAAAAATATCTTTGAAACAATATATGTCCGCAACGGACCGTGAACAGATGCCGATTCAAGTCCCGCTGCTATCCCTCTGATATTGACCGTTTTCTCTCCTTAGAGTAAACATTAACTCGGGGAAGTAAGGGGACTACGGATGGAAGGCCGCACGATCACGCGTGCCGATTTGAGCGAGTCAGTGTTCCAAGAAGTGGGACTGTCTCGCAACGAGTCCAGCGATCTCGTCGAGACGATCCTCGCCGAAGTCGTGGAAGCATTGGCTCGGGGCGAATCAGTAAAAATATCCTCCTTCGGAAGCTTCACTGTCCGCGACAAAGGTCAGCGTGTCGGCCGCAATCCGAAGACGGGGCAGGAAGTACCGATCCTGCCGCGCCGAGTCCTTGTGTTTCGAGCGTCGAATGTCCTGAAGTCGTTGATTAACGGAGGGACGGCCGACGTCGAGGAGTGAATTCTAGGGGACGTCTTGGGGAAGTGGGGACTAAGTCATGGCCGTAGCGGTTCAGACTGTTGAAAGAAGGGTCGAGAAATCGGCTCAGGCGTTTCGTACCATCAGCGAAGTAGCATCCGAACTCGACGTTCCGCAGCATGTGCTGCGGTTCTGGGAAAGCAAGTTCACGCAGGTTCGTCCGCTCAAGCGGGGCGGCGGCCGTCGTTACTACCGCCCGGAGGACATCGATCTCCTCCGCCGCATCCGCACGCTGCTTTACGACGACGGTTACACTATCAAGGGCGTCCAGCGCCTCCTGAAGGAAGGTCGTGGCCGTCTGCCGGTCCAGCGTATGGACCTGGCCGCCGAAAGCGCCCTGGAAAGCCTGCGCATTGTCTCGGCCCGCGCCGAAGCGATGACCGCCGGTGTCCGCCAGCCGCTGCCGCGTACGGGCCCGCAGCCCACCACCACGACGCCGCGGGCGGCTACGCTCGACCTGCATAAGCGCCGGGAGATCGAGACTGTGCTCGAGGACCTCGAGCAGGCGCTGACACAGCTGCGCAGCACGCTGAAGGCTCAGAACTAAGACTTCGATCCCTCGGCTGCCAGTGTTGGGGAACGCTGGCAAACCGAGGGGTAGAATCTCCGAGCGCCCTTGGCCACAAGATCGAGCGTTATTTGAGCCAATACAAATAACACTTTGATTTGACTGATTGTTATCATGATCAGGCATAGCTTGCCCGAGGGCCATGTAACGGCACCGTTCGAGGGGGAGCAGCCGTGTTAGCTGATCGCGATTCAGTACGACTCGAGACACGTGCATTCAGCGTTTACGCGTTGAATGACAATGAGTTGGAAGGCGTTCTTCCGACGATTCCAGAATTACTCTATTTGCGGCGTGGACTCACCCAACCCGGTGGCAAGCTGCCACTGTTCGACCTCGACGGTCAGGAGATCGATGCGTCGATCGCCAGGCACTGCCTCGACCAAGGTTGGGCGCAGGCGTGGTTCAACAATGCCCTGAAACCGGACTGGCTGGTCTGCAAGCTCACCGAGCAAGGCCGCCGGGTCGCCGAGGCGCCGTAACTGCCTGAGTGAGGAAGGTGGCGGCCAGGAGAAGTGCCGCTGCCAGCAGAAAGGGCGCGCCGGGCAGTTCCAACGGTCCACGCCCCTCGATGAAGAAATAGAAACTGTAGGCGAAGGCCATCGGGCCGATGACGCCAGCGACACTCATCAGCGCAGTGCCCGCACCTTGGAGCTGGCCCTGTTCGGAGGGGCCCACCATGGGTGTCATCAAGGCCTGCGAGGCCGGTCCGGCGAGCCCCCAGAACGCCATGACCGGCACACCGACGCAAAACCAAGCCCCCGTCGGAGCCAGCCCGTAGATCGCCATGCCGACCGCTCCCGCCGCCAGCCCGAAGATCATGGCGCGCCGTTCGCCCAGCCTGGCAACGACCGGTCCAACCAACAGCCCTTGCACGATAGCGGCACATAGGCCGACGCCGGCCAGCGTCAGGCCGACCGCCGCCTCGCCCCACTGGTAACGATACGCGGCATAAAGCACGAAGACCGAGGGCAGCACCTGATGGGCGAGATTGGCCAGCAGATTGGCGCCGGACAGGCCCAGCAGTTCGGTATGGCGGCGGAGCAGCCGCAGCGATCCCAGCGGATTGGCGCGCGCCCACTCGAATTTCATGCGCCGCTCCGGCGGCAGCGATTCGGGCAGCACGAACCAGCCAAAGGCGGCGTTGGCCAGACAGGCGGCGGCGGAAACCCAGAACGGCAGGCGGGGATCGAACCCACCCAGCAGGCCACCGATCGCCGGGCCGATGATGAAGCCGACGCCGAAGCCGATACCGACGACGCCAAAGGCCTTGGCCCGGTTCTCTTCGGGCGTGACGTCGGCCACATAGGCGAAGGCCGTGGTCAGCGTCGCGGCGGTAATGCCGGAGATCACGCGGCCGACAAACAGCCAGATCAGATTGGGCGCCAGCGCCATCAGGATGTAGTCGAGCCCGAGACCGAGGCAGGACAGCAGGATGACCGGGCGGCGGCCATAGCGGTCGCTGAGCGCGCCCAGTAGGGGCGAGCAGAAGAACTGCGCCAGCCCCCAGACGGTGGCGAAGACACCGAAAATCTCGGCGGCTCCCGCCACTTCGCCGTCCATGAAGCCCAGCACCAGTGCCGGCAACACGGGTATCATCAGGCCGAGCGCCAGCACATCCAGCGTCACCGTGCAGAATATGAAGGCGAGGGCGCGGCGCGAGTTCATTGGTGGGTTTAGATTGGGGTGGCTTGAGATTGGGGGAGGTTAATTGGTCGGGACGACAGGATTTGAACCTGCGACCCCCTGTCCCCCAGACAGGTGCGCTACCAGGCTGCGCTACGCCCCGACCGAGCCACGGCGTGTAGCGCGAATGGCTGCGATGCCGCAAGCAGGCTTGCACGGCCCCGGGAGCCGGCCGATACAGCCGGCATGAACGCTCCCTTCGATCTTGCCGGCCGCGTCCTCGTCTATTCGTCGCTCGGTCATGCCCTGATGCACATGATGACGGCCTTTTACGCCGTCATCGTCCTGACGCTGGCTGTCGAATGGAAACTGCCGGCCGAGGATCTACTGGCCCTCTACGCGCCGGCCACCATCCTGCTGGGCGTGGTCTCGTTGCCGGCCGGCTGGGCCTCGGATCGCTTTGGCGCGCCGATCATGATGGTCGCGATGTTTCTCGGCCTCGGCCTGTCCTCGATTGCCTGCGGCCTCGTGCCGGCGGGCGACACCTGGGCGCTCTCGGCCGCGCTGTGCGGCATCGGCGCCTTCGCCGCCATCTATCACTCCGTCGGCATCGGATGGGTTATCCGCACGGCCAGGGAACAAGGCCATGCAATGGGCGTCAACGGCTTGTTCGGCAGCGCCGGCCTGGCGCTCTACGGCATCGTGCCCGGTGTGCTGATCACGCTCGCCTCGTGGCGCGCTGCTTTCATTCTTCCCGGGATCGTCTGCTTGGTGCTTGGTGTGGCGCTCGCCTTCGAGCTGCGCGCCGGCCGCGTCGGCGACCGCCCGATGCCGGCGACGCCGGGTGTCGAAGCCGGCAGCCGGTATTTCTGGCGCGTCTTCTCGGTGCTCTCGGTGACGATGGCGTTGGAGGGCATCATCTGGCAGGCGGTGCTGTTCGGCTCGGCGATGGTCTTCGAGACGCGCTTCGCCGGCGAGATCGTCCAGCTGCAAAGCTGGCTCGCCTCCTGGGGGCTGGCGACGCAGGCGGTGCTCTGGGTCGGGCTTGCGACCTCGGCGATCTACGTCGTCTCGGGCTTCGCGCAATACGCCATGGGCCGCAGCATCATCGACCGCTATCCGCTGAAGAATACCTACATCGTGGCTTCGGCGCTGCAGGTCGGGGCCATGCTGGCGCTGGCCATGGGCAACGGCTATCTGGCGCTGGCCGGCGCCATTGCTTCGGCGGTGTTGAGTTCGGCGGCGGGGCCAGTCGAGAACATCTTGATCGCGCGCTATACGCCCAGCCGCTATCACGGCCTGGGCTTCGGCGCGAAATTCGTCGTGGCCTTCGGCGCCGGGCCGGTCGCCATCCTCGCCATCCGCTGGTTCCAGAGGGAAACCGGCAGTCTCGACGCCTTCTTCCTCGGGCTTGCGGCTTTGTCGGTGGTTATCACGGCCGTGGCGCTGCTGCTGCCTGGCGAGCGCGTCCAGAAGCCGGGCGCGGCTTCCGTCGCACCCGAAGCTCTTCCCGCCGAATAGTTACTTGCTGCCGCGCGCGGCCTTGTAAGCGGGACGCGACAGGCAGCGGTCGAGCCAGGCGGCGACATTCGGCACTGCGCTGAAATCGTATTTCACGAGCTTGGCCCAGCTGCAGACGGCGGCGACGTTGAGATCGGCCACGGTGAAGTTTGAACCGAGAAGATAGTCGCGCCCCTGCAGCGCGCCGTTCAGCACGGCGAAGGGCCTGGGCAAGGCCTTCAGCGCGTCGGCCACAGCCTCCGGCTTGCGCTTGTCGGGAGCGGTCATGAACATGTCGACCAGGATCGTGAGCAGGGGTTTTTCGAGTTCGGTCACGCCCCAGAAGCTCCACTGGTCGGTCAGCGCCTGATCCTCGACCGAGGAGGGGTAGAGGGCGTTCTTGTTGTACTTTTTGGCGATGTAGAGATTGATCGCCATCGATTCGAAGAGCTTGAGGTTGCCGTCGACCATGGCCGGCGCCTTGCCATTGGGATTGATGGCGAGGAATTCCGGTGTCTTGAGATCCTTCATCTCGGTCGGCTCATGCTCGAACGGCACGCCGAGTTCATTGACGATCCACAAGGCACGCGCGGCACGCGACGCGGTCGGGCCATAGATTTTGACGGTCACTTCAGTCCTCCTCTATCGCGATCAGGATAGCCCGTATTCCTGGCCGACGTAACCGTCCGGATGGCCGAAACGTTCGGTCATCACCGTTGCGAGATCCTTGGTTGGCGCGGCGATCCAGCCACCCGATCGGACGGCATATTGCTTGGCGGACTTGGCCGACTTGGGCTCGAGGCCCTGCTGGAGTGCGCGGGCGTTGCCCATGATGAGCTTGCGAAACTCGACGATGCCGATATCGGTCGGGCCGAGGTGTTCCCTGGTGCGATCCTGAATCCGACCCTGGCTATCCTGGATGGCGGCGTCCTGATCGGAGACGCCGGTAATGCCGGTGAAGCTCAGCGTCTTCTGCAGCGCCCGATCCATCATGTAGTCGTTGCGTATGTTGCGCAGCGGCACGTAGTTGGCGTCGACCGCGGCGTGGAGACTGAGGCCGGAGGCGTACTTCTCGCGCTCGGAGTTGCTGAAGGGGCGGTCGGGCAGCCAGCTATAGGTATAGATCCAGCAGGTCGTGTCGTCGACCGGCACCCAGCACTGGCCGTGATAGACGTCGCCGGGAAAGGCGACCGGCACCAGTGCATGATTGGGCATCAGAAATTGCGAGATGCGCCAGTAAAGGTCGGTGTTGTCGGTCTTGCGGGCCGCGCCAATGGTGAGGCCGGTGTCGTGCCCCGTGATGGCGAACCTGGGCCGAGAGTCGTCCATCACCCAGCGGATGCGGTCCTGCAATTCCTGACCGGCTCCGATCGCCGAGGTGCTGCGGAAGACCTCGAGTTTCGCCGTCTCGTCCTGCGTCGGGACCTTGTGCAGGAAGGAGAAATGCGCGGTGTCGATCGCGCCTTCGAGGCTCTGCACCCAGTTGCAGTCTTGCCATTTCTTCGAGACGTAGCGCTGCGATGGTGGCACGAGGCCAAGCTCAAGCTGCGGCAGTTCGGGCATATTCTCCTTCGGTCCCATATAGACCCAGACGATGCCGCCCCACTCGCGTACCGGATAGGCGAGCAGCTTGATCGTGTCCTTGTAGGTCGATGCCGGGGGCGAGGTCGGCAGGTCGACGCAGTTGCCCTCGATGTCGAACTTCCAGCCGTGATAGGAGCAGCGCAACCCGCACTCCTCGTTGCGGCCGTAATAGAGATCGGCGCCCCGGTGCGGACAATGCGGCTCGACGATGCCGACACGGCCTTCGGTATTGCGGAAGGCCAGCAGTTCCTCGCCCAGGATCTTGATCCTCTTCTGGCCGCCGTCGCGCTCGGGCAGCTCATCCGACAGCAGGGCCGGCATCCAGTAACGGCGCAGCAACTCGCCCATCGGCACGCCCTTGCCGCTGCGGGTGAGGAATTCGTTGTCGGTCTGGCTCAGCATTGTTTCCTCCGTTACGTCGTTGCCTTGGCGAGCGCCTGGTCGAGATCGGCGATCAGGTCGTCGGCGGTTTCGATGCCGATCGACAGGCGCAGCACATCGGGTCCGGCGCCGGCGGCGACGCGCTGCTCCTCGGTAAGCTGGCGATGCGTCGTCGAGGCGGGATGGATGATCAGGCTCTTGGCGTCGCCGATATTGGCGAGATGCGAGAAGAGCTCGACACTGTCGACAAGCTTCACTCCGGCGTTATAGCCACCCTTGATGCCGAAGGTGAAGACCGAGCCCGCACCCTTGGGCAGGTAGCGCCTGGCCAGCGCGTGGTACTTGTTGGACGGCAGGCCGGCATACATCACCCAGGACACGGCCGGATGCTTCTCCAGGTGCTCGGCGAGCCGCTGTGCATTGGCGCAGTGCCGCTCCATGCGCAGCGCCAGGGTCTCGATGCCGAGCATGGTGAGCCAGGCATTGAACGGTGCCTGCGTCGGCCCGAGATCGCGCAGGCCGACGGCATGGCTATGGAACGTGTAGGCCATGTCGCCGAAGGATTCGTGGAAGTTGAGGCCATGATAGGCGGGCTCCGGGCCGCCGATGCTGGGGAATTTTCCGCCCTTGGACCAGTCGAACTTGCCGGAATCGACGATGGCGCCGCCCATCGACGTGCCGGTGCCGGAGAGGAACTTGGTGGTCGAGTGCAGCACCAGCGTCGCGCCATACTCGATCGGCTTGCATAGGTAGGGCGTGGCCATGGTGTTGTCGACGATCAACGGCACGCCGGCTTCCTCGGCGATGCGAGCGATGGCCTCAATGTCCGAGACGACGCCGCCGGGATTGGCCAGGCTCTCAATGAAGAAGGCCTTTGTCTTCGGTCCGACAGCCTTGCGGAAGTTCTCCGGCGTATCGGCATCGACGAATTTCGCCGACCAGCCGAACTTCGGATAGGTGTTCTTCATCTGCTGGATCGAGCCACCATAGAGGCGCGTCGAGGCGACGATCTCGTCGCCTGGGCTCATCAGCGCAAAGAGGGCCAGCACCTGTGCCGCATGACCGGACGAGGCCACGGTGCAGCCGCGGCCGCCTTCGAGCGTCGCCAGTCGCGTTTCCAACGCGGCGTTGGTCGGATTGCCAAGCCGCGAATAGATGAAGCCTACAGTCTGGAGGTTGAACAGCGAGGCCGCATGGTCGGCATCGTCGAAGACATAGGCCGTCGTCTGGTAGATCGGCAGCGCCCGCGCGCCGGTGGTGGGGTCGGGGCCGGCGCCGGCATGGATCGACAGCGTCTCGAAGCCGTATTGGTGGTTGCTCAGGGCTTTCTCCTATTGCGGCGTGAAGACGATGCAGGCGGGGCTCGCGACCTTGATGCGGACCCCCGCCGGGCTTAGCGGCCCTTTGCGGCCGACGCGGTAGGTCAGGATCGAATCGCCGCCCTGGTTGGCCGAATAGAGGAAGCGCTCGGCCGGATCGAAGGCGAAGAAGCGCGGCACGCTGCCACCCGACGGCACCCATTGCACTGGGCGGAGCGTGCCCTTGGCCGAATCGATGGCGAAGACGCCGACGCTGTCGTGACCCCGGTTGGAGACGTAGACGTGGCGGCCGGCCTTATCGACGGCGATCTCCGCGCCCGTGCTGTAGCCGGTGAAGTCTTCGGGAGTAGACGGCACTGTCTGCAACGGCTTCAGCGCGCCGCTGGCGCGATCCTGCCGGTAGGTCGTGATCGTCGAGTCGAGTTCGTTGATGACATAGGCCAGCGCCTTGCGCGGATGGAAAGCAATGTGGCGAGGGCCGGCGCCGGGACGCGACGCGACTTCGTTCACATGCACCAGCACGCCGCGCTTGCGGTCGAGGCGACAGGTGATGACGCTGTCGCCGCCCTTGCACGGCAGATAGAAAAACGTGCCGGTCGGATCGAGCGGATTGTGATGCGGGCGGATGTTGTTCTGCTCGCGGCGATGGGGCCCGATTTTGCCCTTCACGCTCACCAGTGTGGAGTAGGCGCCGAGGCTGCCGTCGGCATGGATCGGCAGTACCGCCGTCGAATCGGAGCCGTAATTGGCGACGACGAGAAAGCGGCCGGTGGCGTCGAGCGCCAGATGAATCGGATTGTAGCCGCCGGTCGGCTGGCGATTGAGCAGGGTGAGTTCGCCGGAGCGTGGATCGACCTTGAAGGAGGTGGCCTCGCTGCGGTCGCCATGGATCGAATAGAGATGCCGACCGTCGCCCGAGAAGGCGAGGAAGGACGGGTTCTCGATCGGCAAAATCTGGACATGCGCGAAGGCACCGGTGCGGCGGTCGACGCGATAGACGTTGATGCCCTTGCCGCGTCCCCCACGCTCGGGCGAGGTGTAGCAGCCGACATAGGCGAACAGGCTGGCCATTTTTGTTTCCTCCGCGTGAGGAGCATCGCCCCAAGCCGGTAGGCGGCGCAAGCGAGGTGTCAGCCACGTGCCGCGATGATCAGGGCGACACCGAGGGTGACAAGGGCGATGCCGGCCGTTTCCAGCCGACTCAGGCGCTCGCGGAAGACGCGCAGCGAAACGATATAGGTGAAGATCACCTCGATCAGGATCAGCGTGCGGACATGCGACGCCGGCTCCAGGGCGAGCGCGGTCACATTGGCAATGGAGGCCGAGGCGCCCGCGACACCGGCGAAGAACGAGACGCGCCACTGCCGTAACGCGCCCATGATGACCGAGGGGTTGCTCGCCAGCAGCCACGTGCCGAGCAGCAGGGTTTGCACGAACTGGCTCCAGAACAGAGTCTCGGCGGCGCCGAGGAAGGGCGAGGGAAGCTGCAGCGCCAGAGTTGCGCCGCGATAGCCGACGACGGAGATCGCGAAGGCCGTGCCGGAGGCGAAGCCGAACAGCGCCGCCGGATCGGCCCAGCTTCGGTTGAGGCCGGTGAGCGCAACCTTGTTGCCGCGCGGTGAGAGCAGGACCACGCCGATAGTGGCGATCACGATGGCGAGCACCGCCAGAAGGGACAGCGGTTCGCCGAGGAAAGCGACGGAGAAGAGGGCGACCTGAATGACTTCGCTCTTGGAATAGACGAGGCCGATGGCAAAGCTGCGCTCGGCCATGGCGCGCAGCAGCAGTGCCGTGCCCGCCATCTGGCTCAGCGCCGCCACAAGGATCCAGACGGCGAAATCGAACGTGAAGGCAGGAAGGGTGAAGCCGCCGACTGCGACGACACCGCCGAGCCACAGCGCCAGGAACGGCATGCCGTAGAGAAAGCGCACGAGCGTGGCGCCCAGCGTGCCGAGATCGTCGACCAGCCGGCGCTGTGCGGTGTTACGAACAGTCTGAGCGAGGGCGGCAAAGATGGTGAGCGGGATCCAGAGCCATGTCGTCATGCCTTGGCGCTGCTTATCACGACAGCAAGACCGGGATTTCTGTCTTCGAGCCTCACCGCCAATCCGTGCAGACCGGAGATCGCCCGTACGAGAGCCAGGCCAAGACCGCTGCCTGGCGTCGTGCGGCTGCGGTCGAGGCGGTAGAAACGGTCGAAGACCTTGTCGCGCTCCTCGGCGGGAATGCCGGGGCCGTTGTCGGCGACCTCGGCTTCGATGCCGGCGCCGGTCCTGCGCAGCGCCAGCGTCACCGTCGTTCCGGGGAGCGTGTGATGCAGCGCGTTCTCGATCAGGTTGGAGAGCATCTGCGCCAGCAGCCGACGGTCGCCGGTGATCGTCACGCCGTCCTCGATTTTTCGTTCGAGGGTGTGCTGCGCATCCTCGGCCACGGCTTCGTAGGTGTCGCCGATGGTGCGGAAGAGGGCGCTGAGATCGACCTCGGCAAAGCCGCTTCTCTGCGCGCCGGCCTCTATCTGGGCGATGCGTAGAAGAGCGGAAAAGGTTTCGAGCAGGGCGTCGGCCTCGGCAATCGAGCCCTCGGTCGCAGCGCGATAGGCTTCGGTCGTGGTGGCGCTGTCGCGCGCTTCCTCGAGGCGCTGGCGCAAACGGCCGAGCGGCGTGCGAAGGTCGTGGGCGATGTCGCTCGAGACCTGCCGCAATCCGGTCATCAGCGACTGGATGCGGTCGAGCATGGCGTTGAGGCCGGTGACGAGCTGATCTATCTCGTCGTTGGTGCCGCGCGCCGGAATGCGGGCGGCGAGATCGCCGGCCATGATGGCGCGGCTGGTGCGGCTGATCAGGTCGATGCGTCGAAGGAAATTGTTGGCCAGCAACACGCCACCGGCGATGGCGAAGAGCAGCGTCAGCGCGCCGGCCCAGATGAAGGCGCGCACAATGGCACTTTGCATCTCGCCCAGGCGGCTGGCGTCCTGCGCCACCAGCAGGAACGCGCCATCGGGCAGTCGCAGGCCATAGCCGGTAAGCTGCGGCGGCATGGTCTCGGCGTCGGCGGCGTCGCGCTCGCGCTGGAAATCGATCACGCCCTCGACCGGCGGCATGCCGGGCAGGTTGCCGACGATCACTTTGCGGTCGGGCGCCTGCAGCAGATAGAAAATCGGCCCACGCGTGCGGAAGTTCATGCGCCGCGATACTTCGGGGACGAGGCCGCGCGGCCCGGCGACGCGATGGACCTCGGCGAGCTGCAACGCCTCGGTGCGCAAGACGGCGGCCATATCGTTCTGCAGCGCCCGCGTGGCGATCCAGTAGACGGCGCCGAACAGCATGGCGGCGGAGACGACGAAGAGGCTGGCATAGGCCAGCGTCAGTCGGAAACTCGCCGAGCGCAGGACCCTAGTCAGCGCGGATGACATAGCCGGCCCCCCTGATCGTATGGAGGAGCGGCTTGTCGAAGCCCTTGTCGATCTTGGAGCGCAGGCGGCTAATATGCGTCTCGACGATATTGGTCTTGGGATCGAAGTGGAAGTCCCAGACCTTCTCCAGCAGCATGGTGCGCGTCACCACCTCGCCGGCGTGGCGCATCAGGTATTCGAGGATCTTGAATTCCTGCGCATGCAGGTCGAGTCGCTTGCCGGCGCGCGTGACCGAGCGCGTCAGCAAGTCGACGTCGAGATCGCCGACCCGCAGGCCGATCGTCTCGGCGATCGGCGGCCGGCGGGCGAGCGCACTGACGCGGGCCAGCAGCTCGGCAAAGGCGAAGGGCTTCACGAGATAGTCGTCGGCACCGGCCTCGAGACCTTCGACCCGGTCATCGACGCCGCCCATGGTCGTCAGGAACAGCACGGGCGTGCGCGTGCCGGCGGCGCGGACGGCCTTCACCAGCGCAAGGCCATCCATCTTGGGCAGCATGCGGTCGAAGACCATGACGTCGTAACGCTCGCCGGTCGCCAGCAGGAGGCCGTCGCGGCCGTTGTCGGCGGGATCGACGACGTGACCCTGCTCGCGCAGGCCCCTGGCTATGTAGGCAGCGGTCTGCTTGTCGTCCTCGACGAGGAGAATTTTCACGGTGCGACTATACAAAAATTCAATGTTGCAGCCACCACGCCGCCACGAGCGCGTTCTTATATGTCCGCAGACAAGAGATCCCCCAAAGGAGGACTTTCAATGACCAATCTCAAATCCAGGCTTTTCGCGGCACTGGCTCTGACAACCGCGCTCACTGCGCCGGCGCTTGTCGTGCCGGCTTTCGTCGGCGCCGCCCCGGCCTATGCCGGCCAGGGCATGCAGGACTATTCCGAACTCGCAGCCAAGGTAACCCCGGCGGTGGTTAATGTTGCAGTGACAATGAACGCCACGGCCGAGGACGAAGACGAGACCCGCATGGCCGACCGCGCCCCGCAGTCGCCTCTGGAAGAGTTCATGAAGCGCTTCCAGGACCAGCAGCAGGGTGGCCGTCAACGCCAGCCGGGCCAGCGTCCCAAGGCGCCGGGTGTCCAGCAGGCCCAAGCCGTCGGCACGGGCTTCATCATCGATGCCTCGGGCATCATCGTGACCAACAATCACGTCGCCGGTAAGGCGACCTCGATCACGGTCACCTTGGCGGACGGTCGCAAGTTCCCGGCCAAACTGCTGGGCGCCGATGAGAAGACCGATCTTGCCGTGCTCAAGGTCGAGAGCGACAAGCCGCTGCCCTTCGTTTCGTTCGGCGATGCCACCAAAATCAAGGTCGGCCAGCCGGTCATGGCGGTCGGCAATCCTTTCGGTCTTGGCGGCACCGTGACGGCGGGCATCGTGTCGGCACGTGGCCGCGACATCCAGTCGGGTCCGTTCGACGACTACATCCAGACCGACGCCGCCATCAACCGCGGCAACTCGGGTGGCCCTCTGTTCGACGTCGACGGCAAGGTGATCGGCATCAATACGGCGATTTACTCGCCGACCGGCGGCAGTATCGGCCTCGGCTTCGCCATCCCGGCGAGCCTGGCCGAGCCTGTGGTCGCCCAGCTGAAGGAGCACGGCAAGGTCGTGCGCGGCCAGCTCGGCGTGCAGATCCAGCCCGTGACGGCTGAGATAGCCAAGAGCCTGTCGCTCAAGTCGGAGAGCGGCGCGCTGGTGGCGCAGGTCATGCCCGACTCAGCGGCGTTCAAAGCAGGTGTAAAGGACGGCGACGTCATTCGCACGGTCGACGGCAAGGATATCGCCACGATCAAGGACCTGACGCGCACCATCGCGGGTGTGTCGCCCGGCTCGTCGGTCTCCCTCGGCATCTGGCGCGACGGCAAGGACCTGACGCTGACCGCCAAGGTCGGCGACTCTGCTACAGTCCGGCAGGCCAAGGCCGAGGACAAGACGCCGGAAGGCAAGCAGGCCAGGGACACGTCCTACGGCGTGTCCCTGGCAACGATCACGCCAGAAGCGCGCCAGCAGTTGGGCCTGAAAGACGGAATTAACGGCGCGCTGATCGGTCAGGTCGAGCAGGGCAGCCCGGCGGAACAGCAGGGTCTGCAGGCTGGCGATGTCATCCAGCAGATCAACCGCGATGCGGTCGACAGTCCGAAGGCGGCGGCGGAGAAGCTTGCCGAGGCCAAGAAGAGCGGCAAACCCGCTCTTCTGAAAATCTATCGGGAGGGTGCAACCCGCTTCGTCGCCATCTCTCCCCGCGCGGCGTAAGCGGCACTTCCGATGAAGCCGGCAATGGCCCCCGCCGTTGCCGGCTTTTCCGCGCCCAGGTCCGGCATGACTTCCTTGGCCATGAGCTCTGTTGAGCGCGCGGCCTCCTCGAAGGAAAGATCGCCGAAGGCGAGGCGGC
Source organism: Reyranellales bacterium (assembly GCA_038224985.1). Classification (GTDB taxonomy): domain Bacteria; phylum Pseudomonadota; class Alphaproteobacteria; order Reyranellales; family Reyranellaceae; genus Reyranella. The sequence goes on along the minus strand of JBBRFD010000098.1, from coordinate 1,514 downwards.
ACAAGCTGTAATTGATGCCTGCGGTCGCATTGTCCTTGCGCATGCGGTCGCGCACGGTCGAGGCGGAGCCGGCGATCAGGAAGCCACCTTCCTCCGCATCCTCGAATTCCGACGGAAAGATCTGCTGCGGCGTGGCTACGCCATGGGCGCGGCCGAGATGGGCGAGGCAGTTGTACCAGACATTGAAGGCACGCTTGGCCGTGGCGCGGGCCTCGCGGTCGTTGTCGCCTACAAAGACGTGGCGCGTCATGCCGATGAAGGGCAGGTCGTCGAGGTCGCGGCCCAGCGCCTGCCAGGCGCCGCGGTAGCGGGCCGAGAACTCGCCGGCGTCGCGCGCTGTCAGGCTGACCACGGCATTGGCGCCAAGCTTGGCCAGCCGGTGGGCGCTATCGAAGTTGCGCGTGCCGTACCACAGCGGCGGATGCGGATACTGGATGGGCTTCAGCTCGACCGGCACGTCCTCGAAGGTGAAGTGCTTGCCGTGATGGGTGAGGCGGCTCTCGGCCAGACCCTTCAACACGATCTTGAGGATTTCCTCGAAGCGCTCGGTGCCGGTGGCCGGATCGACGCCGTAGTATTTCACCTCATAGGGCGAGACACCCTTGCCGACGCCCAGTTCGAGACGGCCGCCGCTCATCTGATCGAGCATGCAAATCTCGTCGATCAGGCGCAGCGGATGGTAGAGATTGAGCGTGTAGACCAACGGCCCGAAACGCAGCGTGCGCGTACGTTGCGCGACGGCGGCGAGGAAGACGCTGGGAGACGGCGCCATGCCGAGCGGGGTGCTGTGATGCTCGGCGACATGATACGAATGAAAGCCCGCCCATTCGAAAAGCTGGATCAGCTTGAGACGCTCTTCGTACTGTCGCCCGGCATCCGGACCGGAGCGGTCCATGTGGTCGAATATCCCGAATTTCATATAATTCGCGGCCCGGTTGTTTCTTTATTATAACCGCAACTAGTGCGAAAGTCTCGGTTCACGTGTCAGCTTGGCCGCATACCTCAAAGTGCCGGCATGACTTCCGTATTCATCAACTCCACCGATCGTTTCGACTCTTCGAAAGACAAATCTCCAAACGCGAGTCGGCAAATGCAGTAGTTGATGCCGGCAATGGCGTTGTCCTTCCTCAAACGGTCACGCACGGTGGAGGCGGAACCGGCCACGATGTAGCCACCGTCGAGTGCCGCTTCGAACTCCGCCGGGATCATTTGTCGCGGCAATCCCACGCCATGCGCGCGCCAGAGATGAATCAGCGCGTCGTACCAGAGCGCGAAGGCGCGCTTGGCGGCGCTCTGCGCTTCACGGTCGCTGTCGCCGACCACGACATGCCGGCTCAATCCGATGAACGGCATCGCCTTGTCGTCATGGCCTAGTGCTTTCCAAGCCGCGCGGTAGCGGGCGGCGAATTGGCCGACACCCTCGGCGCGCATGCCGACGACGGCATTGCAGCCCTGCGCGGCCAGCCGGTCGGCGCTCTCCAGTGAATTGGCGCCGTACCACAGCGGAGGATGCG
>JBBRFD010000097.1:0-16882 GCA_038224985.1 Reyranellales bacterium | reverse complement strand
TCGGGCTGGTCGTTATAGTCCTGCAGCCAGGCGGCGAGCTGCGGGTAGGTCGACGGATGGCCGGTCGCCAGCAGGCGCTGGGCGCTGACATAACCCATCAGTGTCTTGTTCTTGAGCTGGGCGATCTCGGAATCGGCCTGGCCCCAGTTGCCCGAGGACTGCGCGACAAAGATGCGGCGGTAACGGTCGCGGCTCTCGGTATCCAGAACGGTCGGGAGATCTCCCGGCATCTGCTGCTCGTCGAGTTCGATGACCGGCGGCGGCGGCACGAAAACCGGCCGGCGCGCCTGGACCGGCGCCTGGACCGGCGGGCGGGCGGCGGGCGGGCGGGCGGCGGCAGGATGGGCGGCGAGCGCGGGCTTGGCCGGCGGCTTGGCGACGGTCTGGGCCCAGACGGCGGAACCCAGGGGTAGGCCGCACAGCAGGGCGGCGGAGATCGAGGCAGCGCATAGCAGCTTCTTCATGGCCGCAACCTAGGTCGAACGGACGTGCCGCGACAAGCGTTGGCTGCCTATACTGGGGGCTACGGAGGAAACAATGAATATGCATCAGGAACGTAGCCTCGCCGTGCGCGGCTTGATCGACCAGGCCCGCGAGATCGAAAAGGCCGGCGTCACGCCCGCCACGCTCGACAAGATCGAAGGACTGGTGGCCGCGCTGGCCAAGCGCGCCGATCTCTTCCCGCAGGACGAATTCCCGCTCGGTCCCGATGGCGGCATCTATCGCCTGAGCGAGGATCCCGATAACCGCTTCGCGCTCTATGCCTCGGCCGGCGGCCCCGGCAAGAAAGTGCCGCCACACAATCACACGACCTGGGCGGTGATCGCCGGCGTCCATGGCGCCGAGCACAATGTCGTCTACGAACGCCTCGACAACGGCGACCGCGCCGGTTTCGTGCAGCTCCGCGCGGCGCGCGAGAAGACGTTGAAAAACGGCGACGCGATTTCCTACCTGCCCAACGACTTCCACCACATCGAGACGCCGGTGGGTTCGGGCAATGCGCTGCACCTTCACTTCTATGGCTTGAGTCTCGAGCACCTGCCGGAGCGCGTCAGCGTCGACATGACCACCGGCATGTCCAAGCGCTTCATGTCGAAGGCCAAGATCCTCACGCCATTGCTCACGGTGCAGCAGGTCAAGGAGATGCTGAAGGCCAACGAGATCTTCGCCTTCTTCGACGTGCGTGAAGAGGGCGAGTTCTCGACCAAGGGCCATCCCCTCTTCGCTACGCCGCTGCCGCTGTCGCGCCTCGAACCGCGCGCGCTGGCGCTGCTGCCGGACTTCGACACCCGCATCGTGCTGATGGACAGCGGCGAAGAAGGCCAGACAGGCCGCGCCAATCGCGCCGCCGCCAAGCTCTCACAGCTGGGCTACACCAATCTCGCGGTGATGAAGGATGGCTTGAAAGCCTGGGCCGAGGCGGGTTTCGAGGTCTTCACCGGCGTCAATGTGCCGAGCAAGGCTTTCGGTGAAGTCGTCGAGCACGGCAACGACACGCCGCGCATCGATGCCGCCGATGTCCAGAAGCTGATCGATTCCAAGGCCGATATGGTGATCCTCGATTCCCGGCCGCTGCCGGAATTCACCAATATGTCGATCCCCTGTGGCATCGATTGCCCCGGTGCCGAGCTGGTCTATCGCGTGAAGGACTTCGTGCCGAGCCCCGACACGCTGGTCATCGTGAACTGCGCCGGCCGCACGCGCTCGATCATCGGCGCGCAATCGCTGATCAATGCCGGCCTGCCCAACAAGGTGATGGCGCTGAAGAACGGCACCATGGGTTGGCACCTCGCCGGCCTGAAGGTGGCACGCGGAGAAACAAAGAGCTTCGGCCCGCAGGGACCCGAGGCTGCGAAATTCGCGCAAGCCGCGGCGGCCAACATCGCCAAGCGCATGGGCGTGAAGAAGATCGACATGGCCGGCCTGAAGAAGCTGCAAGCCAAGGGCGGCCCGCTCCATCGCCTCGACGTGCGCGATCCGGCGGAATACGCCCAAGGCCATATCAAGGGCTTCCGCCATGCCGCCGGCGGACAGCTCGTGCAGGCGACCGATCAATATGTCGGCGCCCGCAACGCCACCATCGTGCTGCACGACAATGACGGCGTGCGTGCCACCATGACGGCGCATTGGCTGCTGCAGATGGGCTGGAACGACGTCCATGTTCTCGACCACAAACCCGCCGCCTCGGAACTGACGACAGAAGCGGAGCCGCGCTATCCCAAGAGCTTCGCCGTGCCCTCGCCCGCCAGCATTTCGGCCAAGGAGCTGAACGCGGCACTGGGCACGACGCTGGTGGTCGATCTCGACACCAGCCTGAAGTACCGCGACGGCCATATCCCGGGCGCCTGGTTTGCGGTGCGCGCCAATCTCGGCACGACCATCGGCGAGATGCTGAAGCAGCAGTCGGGCGCCAAGTCGATCGTGCTGGTCTCGCCGGATGCCGAGATTGCCGCCCTCGCAGCCTCGGAGGCTGCCGAAGCCGCAGGCGGGCTGAAGGTCGTCATCTTGGCCGGCGGCATGAAGGCCTGGCGCGATGCCGGCCTTGCCACCGAGACCGGCCACACGCGGATGGCCGACCCGCCGACCGACGTCTGGTACCGCCCCTACGACTTCAAGGAGGACGTCGAGGCGGCGATGCGTCAGTACCTCGACTGGGAGGTCGACCTCGTCCCGCAGGTCGAGCGCGACGGCACCGCGACCTTCTCCGTCCTGAAGGGCGCGGGAGGGCACTAAGGGCTTGTGAGATAAGGGAAATCACCGCCTTGACAGGTCAGGACCCAACCCCTAGACATCCGCGCGCCAATGAACCCCGAGGATGACCGGCGGCGAGTAGACGACTTGGACGCACGCCTCCGGGCGGAGCGCGGAAAGGTCGAGAAATCGCGGCCGGGAAACGCCCAGGGAAGCGGAGTGTCGCACCGGCAGACAGCCGTTGCGTACCGTGTGTTGGTGGATATGATCGCGGGCCTTTTGGTCGGGGGTTTTCTCGGCTATTGGCTCGACCGCTGGTTGGGCTGGGCGCCGTTCGGTCTGGTGACACTTCTCATCCTGGGATTTATCGCCGGCGCCAACAATGCCTGGCGGGCCATCCGCAGGTTTCAGGCGGACGAGAGTAAGGACCGGCAGCTGCCATGAGGGCAGCGCCGCTGGAGTGGGGACGACGATATGCATAGCCCGATGGAGCAGTTCGAGATCAAGCGACTGCTCAATTTCAAGATCGGCGGCCTCGACGCGTCCTATACCAACTCCGCCCTCTGGATGACGATCGCCGTCGTCCTCGCCACCCTGATCTTCGTTGTCGGCATGCGCCAGAAGGCGCTGGTGCCGGGCCGCCTGCAGTCGGTCGCCGAGCTGGGCTACGAATTCATCGCCGGCATGGTGCGCGACAACGTGGGCGACGCCGGGAAAAAGTACTTCCCGTTCATCCTGACCCTCTTCGTCTTCATCCTGCTCTGCAATGTGCTGGGCATGGTCCCCTATTCCTTCACGCCGACCAGCCACATCGTCGTGACCTTCGCCATGGCCGCCGTCGTCTTCATCGGCGTCACCATCATCGGCGTCGCCCGCCACGGCGCGCATTTCCTCTCGCTCTTCGTGCCCAAGGGCGTGCCCTGGCCGCTGCTGCTGCTGCTGGTGCCGATCGAGATCATCTCCTACTTCATCCGCCCCTTCAGCTTGTCGATCCGCCTGTTCGCCAATATGCTGGCTGGTCACACCATGCTGAAGGTATTCGGCGGCTTCGTCGTGATGCTGGGCATCCTCGGCGGCTGGGCGCCGCTTGCCTTCATCGTGGTCTTCACCGGCCTCGAATTCCTCATCGCTTTCCTGCAGGCCTACATCTTCGCGATCCTGACCTGCCTGTATCTGAACGACGCCATCCATCTCCATCACTAACCGACCACCATCACCAACCGAAAATACTGAAAGGAACTTTTCCATGGACGCTTCTGCAGCCAAGCTCATCGGCGCCGGCCTCGCCACCATCGCCCTCGCCGGCGTCGGCGTCGGCATCGGCAACATCTTCGGCAGCTTCGTGGCCGGCGCTCTGCGCAACCCGGAAGCCGCCCCGCGGGTGTTCGGCAACGTGCTCCTGGGCTTCGCGCTCACGGAAGCCGTGGCGCTGTTCGCGCTCGTCATCGCCTTTATGATCCTGTTCGTGTTCTAAGCCCAAAGGCTTGGGCTCCACTAACTAGGATTTGGCGATCATGCGTACACCAGGTTACAGCACTCTGGCGGCGGGCCTTCTGGGCTCGCTGCTCGTGAGCGGCACCGCCTCCGCAGCCGGAGGCATGCCGCAGCTCGATTTCCACGATTTCACGCCACAGCTCGTGTGGCTGGCGATCCTGTTCATCGTGCTGTTCCTGATCATGTCGAAGATCGCCGTGCCGATGATCTCGGACACGATCGAGAAGCGGCAGGCCAAGATCCAGGCCGACCTGGACGCGGCCGAGAAGGCCAACGACGCGACGCGCGAATCCGTCGCGGCCTATGAGAAACGGCTCACCGATGCGCGCGAGGAAGCGCGCCGGCTGACCCGCGAGCGCAACGAGGCGGACAGCGCCGTGATGTCCGCCCGCTTCTCGCAACTGGGCGAGAAGCTGTCGGGCCAGGTGACGCAGGCCGAGAAGCGGATTGCCGAGCAGCGCGGCGTCGTCATCGGCGGGCTCGAGCAGCTCGCCACCGACATCGCCGCCAGCGCCTATGCCAAGCTCTCCGGCCAGCCCGCCGATACGGCTGCGCTGGGCGCCAAGGTCGCCGCCACGATCAAGGAAAGCGGACAATAATGGGTACCGCCTGGGCAGCCGACGCCGCCGCCGCCGGTCACGGCGGCGTGTTCTCGGATCCGGCCTTCTGGGTCGCGGTCGCCTTCGTCCTCTTCGTGCTGGGCGCCGGCAAGATCCTGTGGGCGAAGATCACCGAGATGCTCGACAAGCGCACGGCGGCCATCGCCAAGGCACTGGCCGATGCCGAACGCCTGCGCGCCGACGCGCTGAAGGCCAAGGCCGACGCCGAGAAGACACTGGCCCAGGCCACCGGCGAGGCCGAAGCCATCGTCAAGCAGGCGCGCGAGGAAGTCGCCCGCATGCAGACCCGCGCCGCCCAGTCGCTCGAAGCGGCCGTGGCGCTGCGCGAGCAACAGGCCCTCGACCGCATCGCCCAGTCCGAGGCGCAGGCCGCCAAGGAAGTGCGCGACACCGCCGTCGACGTGGCGCTCGCCGCGACCCGCGCGCTGCTGCGCGAGCAGGTCGGCACCGGCAAGGCGCAGGCCCTGGTCGACGAGGCTATCGCCGAACTGCCGCGCCGTTTACACTAAGAGACCCGCACTAGCGTTTTCGAATTCGAATCGCCCGCACAAAAAATCGCGGGCAACCTGGTGCCCCTGCCGCAAGGCAGGGGCTTTTTCTTTATTCAGCCGCTTCTTCTTTCGCCGCCGCTTCGTCCCTGGTGGCGGCATTGGCGACGCCACCGCTCGCCTTGTCGAGGAATGCGAGGTTGCGCTTGCGCACCTCGGCATCCTCCTCGCCATAGAGGAACGGCAGATAGGCGTAGCGCGTGCCCTTGGTCACCGGCAGCGCCTCATGCAGCAGCGAGCAGGAGAAGACCACGGCGCCACCGGTCGGTGCGCGATAGGCCTGCTGGCCGAACTCGGGAATGCGCAGGTCGCCGCCTTCGTATTCCTCGGCATTGAGGTTGATGGTGACGGCGAAACGGCGGTGCGCCGTACCCTTGGTGGTGTTGTCGCGATGCGGCTTGAAGAAGCCGCCCTCCTCGGCATCGTAGCGCGCCACGATATGGCGCTCGATGCGGGTCGGATCGTACTGGTAGGCGCGGCGCACCAGCGGCGCCAAGCGGCGGTAGACACGGCTCATCGCGGCCTCGCGCAGTTTCTCATCCTCGATGATGCAATCGCGTCGGCGCTTGAAGGAATGATCGACCTTGCCGACGGTCAATCCGTCCTGCTCGCGCATGAAGCCCGAGTCCTGGCCGCCCGTCCGCTCGTAGAAATCGATCAGCAGGCGGCAGAAGGACGGCTCGAAGATGCGTTCGGCGACCAGCACGGGCGCATGATTGATATTGGGCGCCACGCCCTGCCAGGCCGCGAGCCGGCGCACGCCGTCGACCAGGGGACGGATCACCGGGCGGACCGTCTCATCGGTGACCACGATGCTCTGCAGGCAGCGCAGGGCGCGATCGACCGCCACGACGCCGGTTTCCACCGGACCGTCGGCCCCGATCGGCTCGCCCTCCGGCGTCGCTGCGGCAAAACCGTAGCGCGCGGCGATGACGCGGCCATAGTCGAGGAAGTAGCGGATGCCGGGCAGCCGCTGCTCGACGCCCAGCCGTTCGAGGTCGCCGGGCTCGCTCATGACATAGAACAACATCAGATTGTGGTCGTCGAAAGCCGCGCGCTGCGCATTGACCTCGGCGATCAGCCGGCGCGCCGCATCGCCCGCCGGCGAGCCGAGGAAGACGAGGAACACGGGGCGGCCCGCCACCGTGTCGAAATTGAACCTGGGATTGCTGAGCGACGGCGCCTGGAAGAAGGGCGACGGCTCGCCAAAAAGGAGCTTGGGCATTTCGCCTGCGATTATAGCCTACCCGGCAGCCCGCCGCATGCGCCTAGGCCCGCGGCCGGTAGCGGGTCGGAATTCGGGCGATGTCCTCGATCAGACCGGGCGGCAGGTCCGCTGGCTTGGACGAATTGGCGCTGGCGCTGATCGAATCGACCAATCCGCCGAAGCGCCCCTCGATGGCCTTGGCGATCTGGTCGTGACGGCCGACCGCAGCGAAGAGATGCACGACATCGTCGGAGACTTCCGCGGCGATCTCGCTCCACTGGCCGGCCTTGGTCATCGCATTGAGCTTGCGGCCGAGATCGCCCAGCCCGTGTTCCTCGAAAACCGGCCAATAAGCCGGCGTCGAGCCATAGAAGGCGATGCGATAGCGCACCCATTCGAACAGCCCTGCGACCGCTTCGTCATCCTTGCCGGTGACCACGAAGCCGCCGCCGGAAATCTCGAAATCTTCCCGCCGACGACCGGTCCGGGCGAGACCGCCGGTCAGGATCGGCAGCACCTGTTTCTCGAGATATTTGCGCGTACAGAAGATGTGAAGCTTGGCGCCGTCGCTCTCCTCCGCCGCCACCTTCAGCATGAACGGACCGACCGCGGCGAGGCCGATGCGCGGCGCCGGCGCATCGTAGGCTTCCGGCACGAAGTTCGGCGTCATCAGGGTGAAGCGGTAATGCTTGCCCTCGTAGTTGAGCTTGCCGTCGCCCTTCCACGCCGCCCAGATTGCCCGCACCGCCTGGATGTATTCCCGCATGCGCGGCGCCGGCGCCGTCCACGGCACGGAGAAGCGCTTCTCGTTATGGGCGCGGATCTGCGAACCCAGCCCCAGGGTGAACCGCCCGCCCGTGCTGGCCGCGAGATCCCAGCCGATATTGGCCGCCACCATCGGCGAGCGCGGAAAGGAAATCGCGACGCCGGTATGCAGTTCGATCTTCTTCGTCGCCACGCCCGCAACGGCCAGCGCGAGAAAGGGATCGTGCCGGTTTTCCTGCGTGCTGACACCGGTATAGCCCGCCGCCTCGATGGCCTGGGCAGCGGGACCGACCTTGCGCAGGTCCTCTTGGGGAAGAGTGGTGAAGACTCGCATTCGCAGCCATCTAGCACATCGGATGCACCTGCCAAACCGCATGGGGTCAAGCGATCAGGCATCGTCTCCAAATTGCGTGAGCCATGTTCTTTGCCGGCCTTCTTGTCACGCCGCATTGTCTCGCGTCCGGGCAATATTTTGCTTACACTTACCTGAATACCCCCGCTCATAAGGGTGAACGCCGGTCGTGCTCGGCATGCCGGCGACGAATGTGGAACAGGGAAACGCTACGAGGGCCCATGTCGGCACTCCTCGACGTGAGAAATATGCACACCGAGTTTCGAACCGGTGCTGGATTGGTGCGCGCCGTCGACGGCATCTCCTACACGGTCGATCCCGGCGAGATCGTGGCCATCGTGGGCGAGAGCGGCTCGGGCAAATCTGTCGGCGCGTTGTCGATACTGCGCCTCATTCCCGATCCGCCGGGACGGATCACCGAGGGCCAGGTGCTGTTCGGCGGCCGCGACCTGCTCGCCCTGTCCGAAGAAGAGATGCGGACGGTGCGTGGCGGCGAGATCGGCATGGTGTTCCAGGAGCCGATGACCTCGCTTAATCCGGTGCTGACCATCGGCCGGCAGATCACCGAAACGCTGCAACAGCATCGCGGCGCCGACCGGGCGACCGCCGACCGGCGCGCCGTCGAGCTGCTCTCCCTGGTCGGTATCTCCGATCCCCAGCGCCGGCTGCGTCAGTATCCGCACCAGCTTTCGGGTGGCATGCGCCAGCGCATCATGATCGCTATCGCACTCACCTGCGAGCCGCGGCTGATCATTGCCGACGAGCCGACCACCGCGCTCGACGTAACCATCCAGGCGCAGATCCTGGAGCTGATGGCGGATCTCACCCGCCGGCTGAATGTCGCGCTGATCATCATCACGCACAATCTCGGCGTCGTCGCGCGATACGCCCGGCGGGTCAATGTCATGTACGCTGGCCGCCTGGTGGAGAGCGGCCCCGCGGCCGAGGTCTATCACGACCCGCGCCACCCCTACACGATGGCCCTGCTGCGCTCGGTGCCGCGGCTCGACAAGCCCCGTCAGGCGCGCCTCGATCCTGTCGAGGGCCAACCACCCGACCTCACGCGTCTCGATGGCGGTTGCGCCTTCCGTCCGCGCTGCCGCTTCGCGATCGCCGCCTGCGCGGAGTCCCAGCCGGCCCTCGCCCCGGCGGGCGCCGCGGGCCATCTGTCGGCCTGCTTCCGGCGCGACGAGCTCGCCGCAGCCGTGGTTGCCGCATGACGGAGATCGTCGCCGACCGTCCGCTGCTCGAGGTCAAGGGACTGCACATGCACTTCCCGATCTCCGAGGGCATCCTGATGCGACGCCAGATCGGCGAGGTGAAGGCGGTCGACGGCATCGACTTCAGCCTGAAGCGCGGTGAAACGCTCGGCCTGGTGGGCGAGAGCGGCTGCGGCAAGACCACGACCGGCCGCTGCATCCTGCAGCTCGAACGCCCGACTTCCGGCACCATCCTCTACGACGGCGTCGACATCAACGCTCTGCCACGGCACGAGATGCTGGCGCTCAGGCGGCGCATCCAGGTGATATTCCAGGATCCCTATTCCTCGCTCAATCCGCGCATGAAAGTAGGAGATATCATCGGCGAGCCGATCGCGGTGCACGGCCTCGCACCCGATGCAGCGCAGCGCACGGCGCGGGTGCGCGAGCTGCTGTCGGTCTGCGGCCTCGACCCCAATTTCGCCGACCGCTATCCGCACGAGATGTCAGGTGGGCAGCGTCAGCGGGTGGGTATCGCACGCGCGCTCGCACTGGAGCCAGAGTTCATCGTCTGCGACGAGGCAGTGTCGGCACTCGACGTGTCGATCCAGGCCCAGGTGATCAATTTGCTGGAGGACCTGCGCGAACGCTTCGGCCTCACCTACCTGTTCATCGCCCACGACCTCTCGGTCGTACGCCATCTCTGCCAGCGCGTGGCCGTGATGTATCTCGGCCGCATCGTCGAGCTGGCCGAGTGCGACGAGCTGTTCGACAACCCGCTGCACCCCTATACCCGCGCGCTGCTCGCCGCCGTGCCGGTACCGGATCCAACCGTCGAGGCCGGCCGCACTTTCCAGCCGGTGCGCGGCGAGGTGCCGAGTCCGATCAATCCGCCGTCCGGCTGCGTGTTCCATCCGCGCTGCACGCTGGCTGTCGACAGCTGCCGGCAAACGAGGCCCGAGCTGCGTGAACTGCGACCTGGCCACTGGGTGGCCTGCAGCCAGGTGAGTTGAGCAAGAAAAGCAAAGAGCATTGGGAGGCGACCATGAAGACCCGTTTTGGATTGCTGGCGGCCATTGCGCTCTCGGCCGCGCTGACACCGGCGTTGGCACAAACGCCCAAGAAGGGCGGCACGCTCACCTACATGATTCCGGCCGACGCGCCGCCGAGCCTGGACGGGCACAAGGAAAATACCTTTGCCACGCTCCATGCCACGGCACCGTTCTACAGCACGCTGATCTCGATCAATCCCGACAATCCCTCGTCGTCGACCGACTTCGTCTGTGACCTCTGTACCGAGATGCCGAAGGCCGCTGACGACGGCAAGAGCTACACCTTCAAGATCCGCAAGGGCGTGAAGTTCCATGACGGCACGCCGCTTTCGGCGGCCGACGTGGCGGCGAGCTGGCGGCGCATCGTGCATCCGGCCAAGGGTGTGTCGAGCGCGCGCGAAAGCTACATGGTGATGGTCGATACGGTGACCGATCCCGATCCGGAAACCGTAATCTTCAAGCTCAAGTTCGCCACCAGTGCTTTCCTGCCGGCGCTCGCCGATCCCTTCGCCTATATCTACAAGAAGGAAACAGTCGAAAAGAATCCCGCCTGGTACGAGAAGAACGCGCTGGGATCGGGACCTTTCAAGTTTGTCGCCTACGAAACCGGTCAGTCGATCAAGGGCGTGCGCAATCCCGACTACTATCACGAGGGCAAGCCCTACCTTGATGGTTTCGTCGCCATCTTCGCCGCCAAGCAGTCGGTTCGTGTCGATGCCATCCGCGCCGACCGCGCCGCCACCGAGTTCCGTGGCATGCCGCCTTCGGCACGCGACGAGCTGGTCAAGGAGCTGGGTGACAAGATCACGGTACAGACCAGCGACTGGAACTGCGTCAACCTGCTGACGCCCAACCAGAAGAAGAAGCCCTTCGACGACGTCCGAGTGCGCCGGGCATTGGCGCTTGCCATCGACCCGTGGAAGGGCGCGCCGGCGCTTTCCAAGATCGCCACCGTCCATACCGTGGGAGGCCTGGTTTTCCCGGGCTCATCGCTGGCGGCAACCAAGGAGGAACTGCAGAAGATCGTGGGTTTCGGCACGGACATCGAGAAAGCGCGCGCCGAGGCGAGGAAGCTCCTGAAGGAGGCGGGCGCGGAGGGGCTCAAGTTCGAACTGATGAACCGCAACGTCGACCAGCCCTACAAGTTCGTCGCCACCTGGGCGATCGACGAGTGGAGCAAGATCGGCCTCAAGGTGACGCAGCGCGTGCTGCCTACCGGACCGTTCTACGACGCGCTGCGCGGCGGCACCTTCGAGGTCGCCGTCGAGTTCAACTGCCAGAACATGGTCAACCCGCTGCTCGACGTCGCCAAGGTCCTGCCGCGCTCGGTCTATCCCGAGAACTACGGCGGCTACGAGGACCCGAAGTTGATCGAGCTCTACAACACCATGCTGCGCGAGACCGACGCCGCCAAACAACGCGAAAAGATGCGTGCCTTCGAGACCTATGCGCTCGACACCCAGGTCGTCACCATCATGACGCCCTGGTGGAACCGCATCATCACCCACCGCTCGTACATGAAAGGCTGGAAGATCAGCCCGAGCCACTACCTCAACCTCAACCTGGCCAATATCTGGCTGGATAAATAGGAAGGCCTGAACTCGGGGATCAGGCGCGCGCATGTACCGCTACATCCTGAACCGCCTGTTGCTGTCGATCCCGACTTTGATCGGGGCGGCAGCGCTGGTGTTCATCCTGATGCGCATGATCCCCGGCGATATCTGCGTGGTGCGGCTGGGTGGCAGTGGCGGAATGGTGAGTGCTTCGGCAGTCGCCAACTGCCATGCCCAGCTCGGCCTCGACCGCTCGCTGTTCCTGCAGTTCGTCGACTTCGTCGTGGGATTCGCCCACGGCGACTTCGGCACGTCGATGTGGTCGGGCAAACCGGTCAGCCAGGAGATCGCCTCGCGCATCGCGGTGTCGCTGGAGATCGCCATCCTCGCCACCCTGGTGGCAGTGGCAATCGCCATTCCGCTCGGCACCATCTCGGCTCTCAAGCAGAACAGCTGGCTCGACCACGTCGTGCGCACGGTGGCGATCGCCGGCATCGCGACGCCGTCATTCTGGCTCGGCATCATGTCGATCCTGATCGTGCTCGACGTCTCACATGCCTTGTTCGGCGCGCCCTGGATGCCGCCGATCGATTATGTGTCGCTGTGGGACGATCCGCTGCGCAACCTGTCGATCGTGATCTTGCCCGCGATCACCATCGGCTACCGCTATTCGGCGGTGACCATGCGCATGACCCGCTCGGCAATGCTCGAGGTGCTGCGCGAGGATTATATCCGCACTGCCCGCGCCAAGGGCCTGCTGGAGCAGCTCATCGTAAACCGGCACGCGCTCAAGAACGCGATGCTGCCGGTAGTGACGCTGATCGGCATCGAATTCGCCTTCCTGATCGGCGGCCTCGTCGTCACCGAGCAGGTGTTCAATCTGAACGGCATCGGCCGGCTGTTCGTCCTCGCCGTCCAGAACCAGGATTACACCCTCACCCAGGCGCTGGTGATGCTTACGGTCGCCATCTTCGTCGTCACCAACCTCGTGGTCGACATCCTTTACGCGTGGCTCGATCCGCGCATCCGCTTCGGCTGAGGAAAGTGCCGCGATGACCGCCATCACCACCGACCCGCCCGAGATCCGCCGCTCCCGTTTCGATGCAGCGCTCACCTTCGCCCGCCGCCAGCCACTCGGCACTTTCGGTCTGCTGATCGTCGTCGTGGCCGCGATCGCCGGACTCTCGGCGGAATGGATCGCACCCTACAGCCCGACGGCCAACGACTTTTCCGCCATGACCGAGCCGCCGAGCATCGCCCATTGGCTGGGCACCGATCAGTTCGGCCGGGACCTGCTGTCGCGCATCATCTACGGCGCACGGACCGCCCTGATCATCGGCTTCGTCTCGGCCTTTGTCGGCGGCTTCGCCGGCCTGGTGCTGGGCGTGGGCAGCGCGTATTTCGGCGGCTGGATCGACCTCGCCCTGCAGCGGGTGATGGACATCCTGATGGCTTTTCCTCTGATCATCATGGCACTGGCGGTGGTCGCCATTTTCGGCACCGGCGTGCAGAACGTCATCGCGGCCATTACCGTGCCGCTGATCCCGCGCTGCGCCCGCGTGGTGCGGGCAAGCGCGCTCTCCATCCGCGAGGTGCCCTACATCGACGCCGCACGGACCTCAGGCTTCAGCCATGCCCGCATCATCCTGCGCCACATGGTGCCCAACGTGGTGGCGCCATTCCTGATCATGCTGACCGCCTTCGTGGGCCAGGCCATCCTGGCCGAGGCGTCGCTGTCCTACCTGGGACTGGGCGTGCAGGAACCGACACCGGCCTGGGGCCTGATGCTGCAGGGCGGTGCCGAGGAATACGCCTCGACCGCGCCGTGGATCGCCATCTTCCCGGGCGTTGCCATCGCCCTCACCGTGTTCGGCTTCAGCCTTTTCGGCGATGCGCTGCGCGACGCCATCGACCCCAAGCTGCGTGAGCGCTGACCGGCTTCAGGAGCCTCCGCCCAGCGCCTCGCTCAATCCGCCGAGCGCGTTGAGCGCCGGAGCAAAGCCGCTCAGCGGGGCGGTCTGGATCACCGCCTCGATCACCTCGGTGCGGCTGAGGCCCATGTTGAGGGCCGACTGGCCGAACTTCTTCACCTGCCCGTCGAGCCGGAGCGCCGTGAAGGCCGCCACCGCGACCAGCGCTCGTCGCCGCAGGTCGAGGCCGGGCCGGAACCAGATCTCACCGTAGCCGTACTGTATCGCCAGCGGATAGAGCGCGCCCGTCACCGCATTGCCCGGCGCGGCATAGCCCTGGGTTGCGCGCTCGCCGTGCAGCTGTTGCATCAGCTCGCGGCCGCGCGCGGTCAGAGTCTCGAGAGAGTCCTCGCGAGCGGTCTCCTCGGGCATGGCCACACCGCGGGCGGCAAACACCTTGCCGGCCGCCTCGACGGCCTCTTCCGACGCGGCAAACCCGGCATAGATGCCGATCTGGATCAGGATCTCGACGATCGCCCGCGCCGACAGGCCGAGGTCGAGCGCTGCGCCGACGTGCCGGACGAGCTTGGGCAGGCGCTGGATCGCGGCGAGCGCCGCCAGCGCGCAGACCATGCGGTCGTCGAGTGCCAGACCGGGGCGGCTCCAGATCGCGCCGTAGCCCGCCTCGGTGTTGATCGTCCGCATGACTTTCGGCGCGCCGTCGTCGTCGCCGAACAGCCGACGGCGCATGGCCTCGCCTTGCTCGCGCAGGGATGCACGATCCGTCATGCCACTGTCACTCCGCCGCCTCTTTGAAGGTGTTCGAGGGCCGCCAGCGCAGCACCGGCTTGCGCGCCGCGAGTGTTTCGTCGAGGCGGCGGCGCGGCGAGTAGAGCGGGGCTGCCTTGAAGGCTTCGGCCGCCGTGCCGGTCTGGGCGCGGGCGACCAGCGAACGCAGCGCGCCGAGGAACTGGTCGAGGTCCTCCTTGGCCTGGCTCTCGGTCGGCTCGATCAGCATGGCACCATGCACCACCAGCGGGAAATACATGGTCATCGGGTGATAGCCCTCGTCGATCATCGCCTTGGCGAAGTCGAGCGTGCTGACGCCGGTGTCCTTGAGGAAGCTGTCGTCGAACAGCGCCTCGTGCATGCAGGGACCGTCGAAGGCCGGGGTCATGACGTCGCCCAGCGCCGCCATGACATAGTTGGCGGAGAGCACCGCGTCCTCGGCGACCTGCTTCAGCCCATCGGCGCCGTGGCTCATCATGTAGGCCAGCGCGCGGGTGAACATGCCCATCTGGCCGTGGAAGGCCTTGAGCCGGCCGAGCGGCTTGCCGTCGATGGCGGCGCCATCCTCGGCGACGCGCCATTTGTCGCCGTCCTTCACGATCCATGGATAGGGTGCGTAGGGCGCGAGAGCGGCCGACAGCACCACCGGACCGGCGCCCGGACCGCCGCCGCCATGCGGCGTCGAGAAGGTCTTGTGCAGGTTGATGTGCATGCAGTCGACGCCGAGATCGCCCGGCCGCACGCGGCCGACGATGGCGTTGAAGTTGGCGCCATCGCAGTAGAAATAGGCGCCCGAGTCATGCACGGCCTTGGAGATCTCGACGATCTCGCTTTCGAACAGCCCGCAGGTATTGGGGTTGGTCAGCATGATCGCCGCCACGTCGGGACCGAGGGCGGCCTTCAGCGCGGCAAGATCGACGCGGCCGCGTTCATTGGCCGGGATCGGCTTCACGATGAAGCCCAGCGCGGCGGCCGTCGCGGGATTGGTGCCATGCGCCGACTCGGGCGCCAGCACGGTCTTGCGTTGCGCGCGCTCGCCCTTGGCTTCCAGCGCCGCAGCGATTGCCATCATGCCGCACATCTCGCCATGCGCGCCGGCTGCAGGCGACATCGCCACCGCCGGCATGCCGGTCAGTGTCTTCAGCCAATAGGCCAGCCGGTCGATCAGCTCGAGCGCGCCCTGCACGGTCGAAACCGGCTGGAGCGGATGGAGGTCGCCGATGCCCGGCAGGCGCGCCACCTTCTCGTTGATGCGCGGATTGTGCTTCATCGTGCAGGAGCCCAGCGGATAGACGCCCATGTCGATGGCGTAGTTCTTCTGGCTCAAGCGCGTGTAGTGCTGCACCACCTGCGGTTCGCTCAGACCCGGCAGGCCAATCTCACCGTTACGGCGCAGGCCGCCCAGACGGTCCTTCACCTTCGGCGGTTCCGGCAGGTCGACGCCGCAGCGTCCCGGCTGGCCCATCTCGAAGATCAGCGGCTCCTCGATCTGGAGCGCGCGATTGCCGGTGTAGGTGGCGGTCGGCGTCGAGACGTTGCCGATTTCTCCACCGGCGGCACGCCCCTGTGAACGGTCGAGCGACTGCACCATCACAGCACCTCCTTCAGCCCGGCGATCAGGGGCGCCATGCCCTCCTCGGTCGCCGTCTCGGTCGCCGCGACCAGCAGCAGGTTCTCGACTGACGTGTCGTCGGGGATCAGGCGCGACACTGGCACGCCGGCGAGGATGCGTTTGGCGGCCAGCGCTTCGACGACCGGCGCGGCAGGCTTGGGCAGCTTCACCGTGAACTCGTTGAAGAAGCTGTCGTTCAGCACCGTCACGCCGGGCAGGGCTGCCAGCCGGTCGGCCATCTCGCTTGCCTTGGCGTGATTGATCTCGGCCAGGCGCTTGAAACCCGCCTCGCCCAGCAGCGTCAGGTGCACCGTGAAGGCCAGCGCGCAAAGGCCGGCATTGGTGCAGATGTTCGACGTCGCCTTCTCGCGGCGGATATGTTGCTCGCGCGTGCTGAGCGTCAGCACGAAGCCGCGCTTGCCGTCGGCATCGACGGTCTCGCCGACCAGACGACCCGGCATCTGGCGCATGTATTTGTCGCGCGTGGCGAAGAGGCCGACATAGGGTCCGCCGAAGCCGAGACCGTTGCCGATCGACTGGCCCTCGCAGACCACGATATCGGCGCCCATCTCACCCGGCGCTGTCAGCAGGCCGAGCGACACGACTTCCGTCACCACGACGATCAGCAGCGCGCCGGCGGCGTGGCAGGCCTCGGCCAGTTTCGAGAAGTCGCGCACATGGCCGAAGAAGCTCGGGTTCTGTACGACGACACAGGAGGTTTCCTTGTCGACCTGGACGATCATGTCCTCGAGGCCCTCGGCATCGGGCTTGCCCGAGACCGCCTTGAAGCCCTGCCAGTGGCCCGTCGTCTCGATGATGCGGCGGTATTGCGGATGCAGGCCGCCCGACAGCAGCGCCTTGGAGCGGCGCGTGACGCGGTTGGCCATCAGCACGGCCTCCGAGGCGCCGGTCGAGCCGTCGTACATCGACGCGTTGGCGACATCCATGCCGGTCAGCAGCGTGATCTGCGTCTGGAACTCGAAGAGATACTGCAGCGTGCCCTGCGTGATCTCCGGCTGGTACGGCGTGTAGGACGTCAGGAACTCGCCGCGCTGGATCATGTAGTCGACGGTCGCAGGCACGTGGTGGC
>JBBRFD010000096.1:0-17181 GCA_038224985.1 Reyranellales bacterium | reverse complement strand
CATTTATGAAACCTACGACGCCATCGTCGATGCCTGCTGCAAGGCATGGACTGATCTGCTCGCCAAACCACAACAACTCGCATCCATAACCAGGCGACGGTGGGCTAACGTGTCATGAGTTCTGGCGATTGGTATAAGCCGCGATCTGCATCCGCGCGATGGTGCAGCTGACAGCGAAGATCGGCACGGGCTCGCAGAACTCGACCGTGCCCTTGGCGCCTTGCGCGGCGGCGGCGGCCGCGATGAATGTCCGGATCTCGAAGCCGCCCTGCCCGCCTTCGCGATAAATCTCGGCATCGGTGTAGGAGAGCAGCGCCTCCCGGTCGTTGGCCGACCAGCGCCGCAGGAATTCGCGGTCCCACGCCTCGTTGATCTTTCCCGAGTCGGGAGTTGCCGGCCAATGCGAGATGCCGCCGGTCGCCACCATCGCGATGCGCTCGGGGACGGCATCAGCCGCTGCCCGCAGCGCTTCGCCGAAGGCCCAGGCGCGCTTGAGCGGCGTGAGCGGTGGGCCCTGGCAATTGATATTGGCCGGGATAATCGGCAGGTCGTAATCCGGCGTCAGGAAGTGCAGCGGCACGGAGATGCCGTGATCGAACTTCCATTCCTCGGCATAGGCGACGTCCACCGTCTGCATCACACCTTCGATCAGCTTCTTCGACAGCGCCTTGTTGCCCGGCACCTTGGTACGCTTGATCCGCAGAAATGCTTCGTCCTCGATGGGACCTTCATATGAGTCGGCCATGCCGATGGCGAAGGCCGGCATGTTGTTCATGAAGAAATTGGCGAAATGCTCGGCCGCGACAACAACCAGCGCATCGGGCTTCGTGGCGCGGATGTCGTCGCCCATCTTGAACAGCGCCTTGTGCAGCGCTTGCCGTGTTTGCGTATCGGCGCGCTCGGCACGGGCGGTGATGCCGGGGGCATGGCTGCAGGCACCGCAATAGACCAGGGGCATCAGCGCGTCTCCCGTTCGCTCTTGAGCCGCGCGTCATGCGCCTCGACGCCTTCGTAGCCGGTGGTGGCATACACGCCCTCGCGCACCGCGCCATGCGCCTTGAGACCCTGGCGCATGCGTTCGAGGTAATCCATCCACTCGATCTTGTGCAGAGCTGCGAAGTGCATCAGGAGCTGGCCGTTGACGCCCAGCACATAGAGCAGGCCAATATCGGGCTCGCTGAGCGCCCGCCTCTCCTCCTCTGTCAGCTCGTAATCCACCAGCACCGCGTCGCGCTCGCCAGCGTAGCGCTGCTGCGTGCGTGGATCGCGGTTGAGCTGATAGATCAGCTTCTGGACCTGGTAGAGGCTCATCCGCCGATTGTCGTGCCGCCATCGGCGATGAGCGTCTGCCCGGTAATGAAGGCGCCGCCCTTGCCGGCCAGTAGCACCGCCAGCCCGGCGATATCGTCGGGCGCGCCGAGACGCCGCAGAGGCGTCGCCGCCTCGCGCTTCTCGCGGTTCTTCGGGTCTTCCCAGAGAGCGCGCGCGAAGTCGGTCGTGACGAGGCCCGGCGCAATCGTGTTCACGCGAATGTTGTCGGGCCCGTACTCGGCAGCCAGGTTGCGGGCGAGCTGCATATCGGCGGCCTTGGAGATGCAATAGGCGCCGATCACGGTGCTCGCGCGCACGCCGCCGATCTACGAGACGATCATGATCGAGCCGTCTTTCTTGGCGCGCATGTCGGGCAGGCAGTTATTGATGAGCCACATGTTCGACAGGATATTGTTGTGCATCACCTTCATGAACACGTCGTCGGGCAGCTTCTCGTTCGGCCCGTAATACGGGTTCGACGCCGCATTGCAGACCAGCACATCGACCGGGCCCAGCTGCTTGCGCGTCTGCACGATCAGATTCTCGCACTGCGCCTTGTCGGAGATGTTGCAGGGGATGACGATGGCATGACCGCCGGCCTTCTTGATCTCGGCTGCAGCCTCTTCGCAACCCGGCGCCTTGCGGCTCGACACGACGACTTTGGCGCCCTGCAGGGCCAGATGCATCGCGATCGACTTGCCGATGCCCTTGCTCGATCCGGTGACGACGGCGACCTTGCCCGTGAGGTCGAAAAGCGGCGATGCCATGAATTTCCTCCTGATTTATTGCCCTACAGATAGCAAATTACCGAACGCCGCGTGTCCGGAATCTGAACGAAGGTTGAGGTCCGGCATCCCCTCCGGTAGGGAAGAGCCATGTTCCCGACCGATCTTGCCGCTTTCCTCGACCTCATTCGTCAGCAAGGCCAGGCGGCTTACGCCTTCATGTTCGCCTACGCGCTGCTGCATGCCCTGTTGCTGGCCGTATTCGCGGGCTACGCCGCTCATGCCGGAGCACTCGGTATCGGGCAGGCCATCGCCGTGTGCTGGGTCGGCAGCTTCCTGGGCGACGTCCTGCGCTTCTGGATCGGGCGGCGTTTCGGCACGCGCTGGCTGCAGTCGGCGCCACGCCTGGAGCGAACCGCACGGAGCGTGGCCCGGCTCGCCGACCGGTATCATCTCTGGATGATCCTGATTCACCGCTTTCCCTACGGCATCCGCGGCGTCGCCGGCATCGTCTATGGGATGTCGTCGCTGCCCTGGCCGAAGTTCCTGATGCTGAACGCCGTCGCCGCCGGTTTGTGGGCCATAGCCACTGTTTCGGCCGGCTATGCCTTCGGCTTCGTCTCGGAGAAAACGATGAGCGACGCCTCGTCGGGGCTCGGTGTGGTGATGCTCGTGGGCTTCCTCGGCCTCGCCTGGCTGCTGAGCCGGAAGCTCGGGCGCGCTCTGGAACGCGGCTAAAGGGCGTAGCGCCGCAGCCAGGCCGGATCGGGGTCGAAGCCGAGGCCGGGACCGGTCGGCACATCGACCGACGCCTGCCAGCGCGTGATGCCGAAGCCGTAGGGATCCATGGCGTCCTCGGCCTCGATGGTGGCGAAGAAGCCGGGCTTCTCCACCGCCGCGATGAGATGGAGCGAGGCCAGAGCCGCTGGCCCGACGAAGGGCGTGTGCGAGGCAATCGATCCCGACCATTTGTCGAGCGCCGCCAGCGCCTTCAGCGCCTCCGACACGCCGCCGATCATGCAGACATCGGGCTGCAGCACCCCGACCGGTGCCGCCTTGGCGTAAAGGGCAAGCTGCTCGGCCGAGCCTAATTCAGCACCAAGCCCGACCGTGATCCTGGGCAGAGCCGGCGTCTCGAGCAGGACTTCCGGCGGCCAGACTGGGTCTTCCAGGAACAGCAGCTGCAACGCCTGCCATCGCACGAGATCCTGTTGGATCACCTCCAGCGAATGGGCGTTGTTGAGGTCGGCGACGAAGGGGATCGCCGCCGGAATGACACGGCGTGCCGCCTCGATCACGCCGAGGTCGGCCTCGTGCACCTTGGCCGCCACGACGCCCGCCGCCAGCGCCTGCTCGAGGCGGGCGCTGACGCGGCCGGCATGGTCATATTTGTCGAGGCTCGCCATCACCGGCACACGCGTCCGCCCGGCGCCGCCGATCATCGCCGACAGCGATTGGCCCGCCGCCTTGCCGGCAATATCCCACAAAGCCGTGTCGACCGCGGCCAGGGCGTTGAGAACGGTGCCCGACCTGCCGAAGGAAGCGAAGCGCCGCCGGGTTTCGAAATTGAGCGCCTGGCGCCGATCGACCGACTTGCCGATATAAAGCGGCGCGATGGCATCGCGGATCGTGGCGACGAGCGCCTGCTGGTGCGGCGGCCGCATGCACAAGCACTCGCCGTAGCCTTGCAGGCCCGAGCGTGTCGTCACCCGGCAGAACACGAGATAGAGCGCATCGGCAGGTGCGGCGGGCATGTTCGACCCGTCGCGCGGCCGCGCAATGGGAATGCGAAGGGCGAGCGGCTCGATACGATCGATGATCATGCAAAGCTCCAATGCGACAGATTGCCGGACGGCGACGATGGTCCGCCTTTTGCTGGCATGATACCGTTCCGCGAAGGCCAAAGGAGCCGCATCCTATGGATCATGTCATTCACCGTCCCCTCACCGCCGTGGCGCCGTCCACCCTGATCGGCGGCGAGATTCCGCTGATCGATGTCGCGGATTTCCTGGCCGGCAAACCAGGCGCCGCCGAAAAGGCTGCCGCCGAGCTGCGCTATGCCTTCGAGAACGTCGGCTTCTATTACCTCGCGGGCCACGGCGTGCCGCAATCGCTGATCGATGCGCAATACCAGCAGGCCGCCCGGTTCCATGGCATGCCGCTGGACGAGAAGCTCAAGGTCAAGGTCGACGAACACACGATCGGCTACATGCCGATCCAGGACAAGGCACCCCCCAACGCCGCCGCGCAGGGCAAGAAACCGAGCCAGAACGAGGCCTATTTCCTGCGCCGCGAACGCGCCGCCGACGATCCCGACGTCCTCGCCAACCGCCGCTTCCATGTGCAGAACAAATGGCCGGCCAACCTGCCCGGCTTCCGCGAGCAGACCCTGAAGTACATGACGGCGCTCGAAGCGCTTTGCCAGACACTGGTCAAGCTTTACGCATTGGCGCTCGACCTACCCGAATCCCATTTCGATTCGTGCTTCTCCAAACCGCACATGATCCTGCGCCAGTCTCGCTACCCGCAGATCGATGCCAATGACGAGACCGTGGCGAGCCTCGTGCCCCATACTGACTCCGGCTTCATGACTTTGCTGCCGCCCAACAAGGTGCAGGGCCTGTCGATCCTGTTGCCGAGCGGCCAATGGATGGATGCGCCGGGCGTCGAGGGTGCCTTCGTGGTGAATGGTGGCGATATCCTGCACCGCTGGAGCAACGAGCGTTTTCTGTCGACACCCCATCGCGTGCGCAACATCTCCGGCACCCTGCGCTATGCCATCCCGTTCTTCTGCGATCCCGACCACGATACCGTCATCGAGTGCCTGCCGACCTGCCAATCGGCGGAGCATCCGGCCAAGTACCCGCCGATCAAGTTCGGCGACTACGCGCTGTGGTTCGCGGCCCAGCGCTACAATCACATGGCCAAGGTCGAAGTACCCTCGGAAGACACCGTGGCCCCCGGCGAACGCGCCACCGCCCGCTGGAAGAGCTGAACCGATGAAGCTGCGTTTTCTCGCGGTGGCGGCCCTTGCCGCGCTCGCCGCCTCGCCCGCCTTTGCCCAACCCAAGACCCTCAAGGCCGTCCTGCATTCCGACCTCAAGGTGCTCGATCCGATCTGGACCACCGCCAATATCGTGCGCAATCACGGCTACATGGTGTGGGACACGCTCTTCGCCATGGACGACAAGCTGGCGCCCCAGCCACAGATGGTCGACCGCTGGACGGTGAGCGACGACAAGCTCACCTACACTTTCATTCTGCGCGACGGCCTGAAATGGCACGACGGCCCTGCAGTCACCTCGGCCGACTGCATCGCCTCGCTCAAGCGTTGGGGCGTGCGCGATTCCACGGGATCGAAGCTCTTGAGCTTCGTGGCTTCGATGGACGCGGTCGACGACAAGACCTTCAAGATGGTGCTGAAGGAGCCTTACGGCCTCGTGCTCGATTCGCTGGCCAAGCCGGGCGGCTCAACACCCTTCATGATGCCCAGGCGCATCGCCGAAACCGATCCCGCCAAGCAGATCGACGACATCATCGGTTCCGGCCCCTTCATCTTCAAGAAGGACGAATGGAAGCCCGGCGACAAGACCGTCTATGTCAGGAACCCCGACTACAAGCCGCGCGCCGAGCCGCCCTCGGGCCTGGCTGGCGGCAAGATCGCCAAGGTCGACCGCGTCGAGTGGCTGGCCATTCCCGATCACCAGACGGCGGTGAACGCGCTGCTCGCCGGCGAGATCGACTATATCGAGGCGCCGCCGCACGATCTCAAGGTGCTGCTGCGCGCCGACAAGAACATCAAACTCGAGGTCTACAACACCATCGGCGCGCAATACGCCTTCCGCTGGAACACGGTAGTGGCACCGTTCAACAACGAGAAGATACGCCGCGCCGCCATGTATGCCTTCGACCAGAAGGCGTTCCTCGAAGGCGTGATCGGCGACAGCGCCTATTACCAGACCTGCGATGCCATGTTCGTCTGCGGCTCTCCGCTGGAGAACAGGGCCGGCATGGAGGGCCTCGTGCGTGGCAACTTCGCCAAGTCGCGTGAGTTGCTGAAGGAAGCGGGCTACGACGGCACGCCGGTCGTCATGCTGCACACCACCGATATCGCGGTACTGACCAATGCCGGCCCGATCGCCAAGGACCTGCTGGAGAAGGGCGGCTTCAAAGTCGAGATGGTGCCGCTCGACTTCCAGGCTATCGTCTCGCGCCGCCTGCGCAAGACGCCGGCACCGGAAGGCGGCTGGAACGGATTCATGACGGCCTGGCTCTCGGTCGACATGATGAACCCGCTGACCAACAGCCTGGTCAATGCCGCCTGCGACAAGGCCAATTTCGGTTGGCCCTGCGATGCTGAGGTCGAAAAGCTGCGCGACGCCTATGCCCGCGCACCTGACCTGGCGAGCCGACAGAAGATTGCTGCCGAATTGCAGGCGCGCGCCGTGCAATACGGCACGCATATCCATCTCGGCCAATACACCTTGCCGACAGCAACGCGTGCCGACCGTCTCAGCGGCATGGTCGTGAGCCCGATCCCGGTGTTCTGGAATATCGAGAAGAAATAGCTCCGCATTGACGGGAGTCCCGCGATCGGCGACCAATATTGCACGGCGACTGCGGGTAGTGGACAAATGGCAGATCAAACAAGCAGCCGGCGGCGAACCATCGCCGCGGGCGTGATCGGCAATCTGCTGGAATGGTACGATTTCTCGATCTACGGCTTCTTTGCTGCCCATATCGGCAAGACCTTCTTCCATAGCGCCGATCCGGTCGCCCAAGTCCTCTCGGCCTTCGGCATCTTCGCTCTCGGCTTTCTGGTCCGCCCCTTGGGGGCG
This sequence comes from Reyranellales bacterium, assembly GCA_038224985.1. Taxonomy (GTDB): domain Bacteria; phylum Pseudomonadota; class Alphaproteobacteria; order Reyranellales; family Reyranellaceae; genus Reyranella. Next base: position 10,307 of record JBBRFD010000096.1, on the reverse strand, counting down.
CTGTGGATCGGTTATATCGGCGACCGTATGGGCCGCACGACCGCGCTCACTATCTCCGTGGCCGGCATGGCAGTGCCGACGGTCCTGATCGGCCTGCTGCCGGGCTACGAAACACTGGGCGTCATGGCGCCGATCCTGCTCACGGCGCTGCGCATGCTGCAGGGCCTGGCGGTCGGTGGCGAAGCAGCCATCGCCGGCGTCTTCCTGGTCGAGAGCGCGCCGCCGGGCCGGCGCGGCCTCATCGGCGCCCTGGGTGGCGTCGGCAACGGCCTAGGCATCCAGCTCGGCTCGGTGACCGCCGCCGTGATCGCCGCGACGATGGCGCCGGACGACCTGACCAGCTGGGGCTGGCGCATCCCCTTCCTGCTGGGCGCCGTGATCGGCGTCGCCGGCTACGTAATGCGGCGCACCCTGACCGACGCCCTGCCGCCGCCGGCGCCCAAGGCCGACGACGTCCCGCCGCTGGTCGAGGTCTTCCGCCACCAGCTGCCGGTCGTGGCCCGCATCGCCGGCCTCGTGGCCTTCAACGCCATCGCCTTCCAGCTCGCCTTCCTCTACGTCGTGCACTGGCTCGAAATGGTCGATGGCGTGGCGCCGGCGCATGCGCTCAAGATCAACACCATCAGCATGCTGCTGATCATGCCGGTATCGTTGACCTCGGGCTGGCTGTCCGACCATATCGGCCGCAAGAACCTGCTGCTGTTCGCGGCCGCGATCGGCTTCGTCGGCGCCGTGCCGTTCTTCATGCTGATGCACAACAACTCGACCGAGATGATCATGCTGGGCCAGTTCGGTTTCGTCATCGCCATCGGCATCGCCTTCGGCGTCATGCCGTCGATCACGGTCGAGACGACGCCGGTCGAGGCGCGCTGCACCGCCTTGGCACTGGGCAACAACATCAGCTACAGCATCCTGGGCGGTTTGATGCCGCTCACGGCGACCTGGCTGGTCTATCGCACCGCCGATAATTACAGCCCGGCCTATCTGATCATGGTGGCCGCGGCGCTGACCTTCATCGCGGCGCTGTTCCATCACGAGGTCTCGCGCAAGAAAGCCTAGACCGCCCCGCCCTCGACACCGCGCCCTTCGGCACGCCAGCGCAGCATGCCGCCGGGCAGATTGGCGAATTGGGTGATGCCGGCCTTTTGCAGGATGGCCGTGGCATGCGCCGAACGACTGCCGGCGCGGCAGACGGCGACGATGGGCTTGTCCTGGGGCAATTCCTTTGCCTTGGCGGCAAGCTCGCCCAAGGGCAGCAATTTGGCGCCCCGGATATGCCCTAACGGTCCCGTGAACTCACTGGGCTCGCGCACGTCGAGCACATAGACGGCCGCCAGATTCTCCTCGAGCCAATTCGGTTCGACTTCCCAAACGCCGGAGAAGGTGAAGCGCAATGGCGCCCAGTCGGGATCGTGAGGCATCGTCGCCTCGTTTCCGGGCTTGCCGCAGCGCAGGTTGGCCGGCACTGCTTCGTCGATCTTCTTGGGATGCGGCAGGTCGAGGTTCTTCATGTAGCCGGCGTAGTCGGCCTCGGCGATCTCCCCGCCAAGACGCGGATTGAACTTCTTCTCCTCGGCCACGCTGGTCGCCGTCAGGCCGCGGTAGTCATGCGCCGGGTAGAGCGTGCAGCTCTCGGGCAGCGAGAAGATGCGGCTGCGCACTGAGCGGTAGAGTGCGCGGGCATCGCCTTGCTGGAAGTCGGTGCGGCCCGAGCCGCGGATCATGATGCAGTCGCCGGTGAAGGCCATGGACTCGTCGTCGAGCACATAGGTGACGCAGCCACTGGTATGGCCCGGGGTCGCCCGCACTTCGAGACTGCGCTTGCCGAAAGCCACGCGGTCGCCGTCCTGCAGCAGGCGGTCGGCGCCCTCGGCACCGCTTTGCGCCGAAAGCGCGATCTGCGGTCCGAGCTTCTGCTTCATCAGCCAGGCGCCCGTCACATGGTCGGCATGGACATGCGTTTCAAGCGACCAGACGAGCTTCAATCCGAGCTCCGAGATCAGGGCAGCGTCGCGTCGCACCTGCTCGAAGACCGGGTCGATCAGCACCGCTTCACCCGAAGCCTTGTCGGCCAACAGATAAGTATAGGTCGACGAGGTCGGGTCGAAGAGCTGCCGAAAGAGAAGCATCAGGGCGCGCTCGCCTTGTCGAGGGCGGCGACGTCGGCGGCGTCTAGCTTGACGTTCGGCGAGGCGATCAGGTCCTTGAGCTGTTGCAGGCTGGTGGCGCTCACGATCGGCGCGGTGATTGACTTGCGTTGCATCAGCCAGGCCAGCGCTACCTGCGTAGGGTTGGAGTTGTGCTTCTTCGCCGTATCGTCGAGCGCCTTCAGCACCGCCATGCCCTTGGGGTTGATGTACTTCTTCACGCCGGCGCCACGCTTGGCGTCACCGACATCGCTTTCGGCGCGGTACTTGCCCGAGAGGAAGCCGCTGGCGAGCGAATAGTAAGGGATGACGCCGATACCTTCCTTCAGGCACTCGTCTTCCAGGGCCCCTTCATAGAGCCCACGTTCCATCAGATTGTAATGCGGCTGCAGGCTCTCGTAGCGCGGCAGGCCCTTCTCCCTGGAGATCCTGGCGGCTTCGGCCAGACGCGGCGCGTCGTAATTGGAGGCGCCGATGGAGCGCAGCTTGCCCGCCTTCACCAACTCGCCATAGGTCGACAGCGTCTCCTCCAGCGGCGTCGCCTTGTCGTCCTTATGCGACTGGAAGAGGTCGATGCGGTCGGTGTTCATGCGCTGCAACGATTCGTCGACCGACTTGATGATATGCGCACGCGTCAGCGCACCTTCGGCCGGCACCATGCCACATTTGGTGGCGATCTCGACCTTCGCGCGCTTGGCCGGGTTCTTCTTCAGCCAGCTGCCGATGATCACTTCGGACTCACCGCCCTTGTGGCCCGGCACCCAGCGCGAATAGACGTCGGCGGTGTCGATGAAGGAGAAGCCGGCATCGACGAAGGCGTCGAGCAGGCTGTGCGAGGTCGCCTCATCGGTCGTCCAGCCGAAGACATTGCCGCCGAAGGCGATGGGGGCGAACTGGAGGCCGGACTTGCCGAGACTGCGTTTTTCCATGGTCATGTTCCTTGAGTAATCAAGTCGGTTGAGGGGCCGCGGGCGGCGTGGCCGGCAGGCCGGGGAAGAAGGGCGGCTTGGCGAAATAAATACCCTTTCCCGGGAAAGCCTCATACATCCGCCGTATCGCGATGCGCTGGATCAGGCTGGGATTCTTCGGCTTGGCGGTGAACTTGAAGCGCACGATCAGCGCCGCGTCCTTGATATCGACGATGCCCTGCATCTTGAGCGGCAGGATCAGTTCCTTGGCGTAAGCAGGCTCCGTCATCATGTCGAGGCCGATCTTCTTCACCGTCTTGCGCAGCAACTCGACATCCGTCGCGGCATCGAAGGACAGGTTGAATTTCACCGTTGTCCAATCGCGGCTGAAGTTGGTGATATGGCCCATCTGGCCGAACGGGACGATATGAAGCTGGCCGTTCTGGTGGCGCAACCGGATCGAACGCACGCTGAAACTCTCGACGGTTCCCTTGACGCGACCCGAGTCGAGATACTCGCCGACGCGGAAGGAGTCTTCGGCGAGAAAGAACATGCCCGAGACGATGTCGCGCACCAGCGACTGGCTGCCGAAGGAGATGGCCAAACCCAGCACCGAGGCGCCGGCGATCAGCGGAGTGACGTTGATGCCGGCTTCAGACAGCACCAGCAGGCCACCGACGATCAGGATCGTGACGCCAGCAATGATGCGCAGCACCGGCATCAAGGTACGCAGGCGCGAGGCGGCGGCCGGAACGTCGTCGTCGGCTTCGCCGATGACACCGGCGGCCGGCAGAGGATTGTCGGCGATGTAGCGGTCCATGCGGTATTTGAGGAATCGCCAGGCCACGTAGAACGCGAGCGCCGCCAGTGCCGCGACCTTGATGCCACGATCGTGCGGCTGCCATTGCTCCGCCGTCATGGCGCCCAAGGCACCGACCATCAGAGCCTCGAGGGCGACGACCGCCACCCAGAGCCGCAACGCCAGCCGCACGCAGCCCGCCATGACATCCCCGACCGTCGGGACTTCCATCGGCAGGTGGCGGGTCAGGCGGACGATCAGCGTCTCGGCCAGCAGCAGCAAGATGAGCATCGACTCGATCAGGGAAAGGCCGCGCACGGTCCCGACATGCTCGGTCAGGGAGGCATAGAAGGCCGCCAGTCCGGCGAAGAGGTAGAAGGCAAGGCCGCCCACCCACCAGTCGCGCGCCGCCGCAATCTTCAGGGCATGGAAGGCGGCCTTGTCGCGGACGAGGCCCATAAGCCAGGCCGCCATCTCATGCCGCCAGTGCCAGACGAAATAAGTCAGGCCGGCGGCGATCACCGGAACGTAAAGGACCCCGGCCGCGGCAATCGTGGCGGGCGATGCACTCGTGACCTGCATAAAGGGCAGGATGTTGCGGGCGACCATGGGCAGGAAGATTAGGGCGTTGAGCGCCAGCAGCAGTCGGGCCGCGGTGGCGTCATCGACCGGCGCGATACGGCCGGCGGGCGTATTGGGTCGCAGCCAGGCGCGGAAGATGAAATTGAAGCCGCGCCAGTAGATCAACGCCAGCAGGAGCTGATGGGCGACCTTGCCGTTGACCGATTGCGGGTCGCCGGCCAGCGATACGACGAAGCGCGCCGCGACCCACAGCGCCAGCAGGGCCACGGCATCCAGCAGCATGGCATGCAGGATGGCACGCATCGGCGAGGTTTCGGCATGCTGCCCGAAGATGCGGTGGCGCAGCCGCAGCAGGAACTGGCGGACGACCCATTCGGCGGCGAGGCCGGCGACGACGATACCGACGAGCAGGATGACCGATCTTGTGTCGAACAGGCTCAGCAAATTGGCCAGATACGTCCGGACGTCCGGCAGACGGGAGAAAGTGATGTCGAGCCGTTCGTTGAGCAGACCGAGAAACGAACCGAACGCACCGCCCGAGTAACTGCCCTGGGCCCAGGCCACGCCGTTGCCCATCGCCAGTACGACAGCCAACGCCGAAAAACCCCACCTGCGCATCATCCGATTGCTTGCCTCCGCCCCTCCTCCGACGATAGGCCGGAATGCGAAATATCGCCAGTGGATGTGCACGTCGGGACCGGTAAGCCCCCAAGACGTGGCTGCACGAGGGCTTCAAAAAGCGATAAGCTGCGGGCCAGTTCGACGTTCGTAAAGGAGTGCGCCATGGCTTCGACCGAAACCATTCCCGTCATCGACCTCGGTTCTTATCTCGCCGGCCAGCCCGGCGCGCTCGATCGCACGGCGCAGGAGCTGCGCTTCGCACTGACCGAGATCGGCTTCTATTTCATCGTCAATCACGGCGTGCCACGCGAGCAGATCGCGGCCACGTTCGAGCAGGTGAAACGCTTCCACGCCCAGCCGGTCGAAAAGAAGCTGGCGCTCAAGCTCAATCATCACAACACCGGCTACCTGCCGATGCGCGGCAACACGCTGCGCACCTCGACCGTGCAGGCCGGCACCAAGCCAAACCTCAACGAGGCCTTTTTCATCAAGCGCGAGATGCCGGCGGACCATCCCGACGTGGTGGCCGACCGCCGCTTTGCCGGCGCCAACCGCTGGCCAACCGAGCTGCCCGGCTTTCGCGACGTCATCCTGGCCTATGCCGACACGATGGAGCGGCTGGTGCAGAAGATGGTGCGGCTCTACGCCCGCGCACTCGACCTGCCGGTCGAATACTTCGACTCGGCGTTCCGTGAGCCGCAGTTCTCGCTGCGCATGACGCATTACCCGCACCAGGACGGCCCGGTGACCGACGAGTTCGGCCTGGCGCCGCATACCGACACCAGCTTCCTGACGTTGCTGGCGCCCAACGAGGTGCAGGGCCTGTCGATCCGCACGCAGAGTGGCAACTGGATCGAGGCGCCGGCGATCGACAATGCCTATGTCGTCAATGGCGGCCAGATGCTGCAGCGCTGGACCAACGACGTCTTCCTCGCCACACCGCACCGCGCCATCAACCGCTCGGGCGGCGAGCGCTACGCCATCCCCTTCTTCTGCGACAGCAACATCGACTGGCCGGTCGCCGCCGTGCCGACCACCGTCGGGCCCGACAAGCCGCCGAAGTATCCGACGACCTGGTACACGGAATACATGACCTGGTACCAGAAGCGGAACTACGACGTGCTGAACGAAGGCACGCAGCAAGCCGCCGAATGAGCGCCACACCGTGACCGCGACGTTGGCACGCGTCGAAGCCCATGTTTTTCGTACTCCCATCAAGGAGCCGGTCCGCACCTCCTTCGGCACCATGACCGAACGGGTCGCGGTCTTCGTGCGTGTCGAGGATTCCGACGGCGCGCGCGGCTGGGGCGAGATCTGGTGCAATTTTCCCAATGCCGCCGCCGAGCATCGCGCCATCCTCTTCGCCGATATCGTGGCGCCGCGCGCGCTCGGCAAATCGATCGACGATCCGGTCGGCCTCTGGGGCGAGATCGACCGCGCCCTGCATGTGTTGCGCGTGCAGAGCGGCGACGCCGGTGCGCTTTCGGCCGCTGCCGCGGGCCTCGACCTCGCGATCCATGATCTGCGTGCCCGCAAGCGGGGCCTGCCATTGTGGCGAGCGCTCGGGGGCACCGATGATGCGCCAGTGCCCGTCTATGCCAGCGGAATCAACCCCGGTCCCGGCGCCGTCGACACCGTCGAGCGCATGCGTGCCTCGGGCTATCGCGCCTTTAAAATCAAGATCGGCTTCGGCGAGGAGACCGATCTCGGCACGCTGCGGCCTGTCGCCCGGACGCTAAAGACCGGCGAGCGGCTGATGGTCGACGTCAACCAAGGCTGGGACCTGCGCGCTGCCTGCGCCATGGCCCCCAAGCTGGCCGAGTTCGGACTCTCCTGGATCGAGGAGCCGCTGATGGCCGACCGGCCGGTGGCGGAATGGACGGCGGTCGCCGCCGCCGCTCCGACACAACTCGCGGCCGGTGAAAACCTGCGCGAGCCAGGCCCGTTCCAGCAGGCCATCGATTCCGGCCTGCTGGGCGTCATACAGCCCGATGCCGCGAAATGGGGTGGTCATTCCGGCTGCCTGCCCGTAGCCAAGGCCGCTTTGGCCGCCGGTCGCATGTACTGCCCGCACTTCCTGGGCGGCGCGATCGGCCTCGTCCATTCGCTGCATCTGCTGGCCGCCGTGCGCGGTCCCGGCCTGCTCGAAGTCGATGCCAATGCCAATCCGCTGCGCGAGGACCTGTTGGGCGACCTTTTGGCCGTTCGCGAGGGCTGCGTATCGCTTCCCGGCGGACAGGGTCTCGGGCTAGAACCGGACGTCAAAGCGCTGGCGGCTCTCCAGAGCCTCCATCTCGAACGGCGCGCGTAAAAAAGAGGAAACGACATGCTCGGCCTGATGCAAGACCGTCCGCTGCTGATCTCGCAGCTCATCGACTTCGCTGCCGCCTATTATCCCAAGGTCGAGATCGTGACCCGCACGGTCGAGGGACCGATCCACCGCTACGGCTATCGCGACGCGCAGCTGCGCGCCAAGAAGGTGGCCGAGGCGCTGCAGGGCCTGGGCGTCAAGCTCGGTGACCGCGTCGGCACCATCGCCTGGAACACCTACCGGCATTTCGAGCTCTACTTCGGCATTTCCGGCATCGGCGCGGTGCTGCATACGCTGAACCCGCGCCTGGCGCCGGACCATGTGGCCTATATCGCCAACCATGCCGAAGACCAGGTGATCTTCGTCGACCTCAACCTGCTGCCGATCGTCGAAGGCGTCTACGGCATGCTGAAGACCGTGAAGCATGTCGTGGTCATGACCGACCGCGCCCATATGCCGGTGGCGAGCAAGATCCCCAACCTGCTCTGCTACGAGGAGTTGATCGCCGACAAGCCGGGCACGCTGCAGTGGCCGGAGTTCGACGAGAAGACGGCCTCGTCGCTCTGCTACACCTCGGGCACCACGGGCAATCCCAAGGGCGTGCTTTATTCGCACCGCTCGACGATGATCCACACCATGATGGCCTGCAACGGCTCGGTCATCGCCATGAACCCCGACACGACGTTGCTGCCGGTGGTGCCGATGTTCCACGCCAATGCCTGGGGCCTGATCTATGCGGCGCCGATCAACGGCGTGAAGCTGGTCTTCCCTGGTCCCAAGCTTGACGGCGCCAGCATCTTCGAACTGCTCGACAAGGAGCAGGTCACTCTCTCGGCAGGCGTGCCGACGGTTTGGCTCGCGCTCCTCGACTACTGCGCGCAGAACAAGGTGAAGATGTCGGCGATGACGCGCACCGTGATCGGCGGCTCGGCCGTCCCGGTCTCGATGATCGCCCGCTTCTGGCGCGAGCATGGCGTCGAGGTGATCCAAGGCTGGGGCATGACGGAGATGAGCCCGCTCGGCACCACGACGCGCTTCAACCGTGGCGAACGCGACCTGCCGGAAGAAGAGCGCTTCGCGCTCACGGCCAAGCAAGGCCGCCCGGTCTTCGGCTGCGAGATGAAGATCATCGACGATGCCGGCAACGACCTGCCGAGCGACGGCAGCGTCGCGGGCAACATGGTGGTGCGCGGGCCGTGGATCGTCTCGGGCTACATGAAGGGCGAAGGCGCCGGTCAGTTCGGTCCCGGCGGCTGGTTCCAGACCGGCGACGTCTGCCGGATCGAGAGCGACGGCTCGGTGGTCATCACCGACCGCTCCAAGGACGTCATCAAGTCGGGCGGCGAGTGGATCAGCTCGATCGATCTCGAGAACACCGCCATGGGCTGCCCCGGCGTGGCCGAGGCAGCCGTCATCGGCGTCGCTCACCCCAAGTGGGACGAGCGGCCGCTGCTGATCGTCGTGCGCCGCCCCGGTGCCGATGTCACCAAGGAGGACCTGTTCAAGTTCCTCGACGGCAAGATCGCCAAGTGGTGGATGCCCGACGATGTGCAGTTCATCGACGCCATCCCGCACGGCGCCACCGGCAAGATCCTCAAGACCGCGCTGCGCAAGCAGTTCGAGAGCTACAAGCTGCCGACGGCCTAAGGTGCCCTGGCATTCGGCGTCATCGTCCTGTCGTGCGCCGGCCATTGATCGTCAGGCGCCGGCAGTGTGGTTTCCTTGCCGGTCATCCGTTCAATCGCGATGGCGTAGACGGAAATGTGGTCCAGCCGCGGATAAAATCCCTTCGGCCGACCGACGTCACGGCCGTGATACTTGGCCATCAACTCGTCGCAGAAGCGTTGTTTGACCGCGCGGTCCCTGATCACGCGCATGCGGCCGAAGGCAACGACACTGCGATGGGAGATCGAGTCCGCTTCGAGGTGGACGAGCCCGGCGATCATCAGCTTGTCTTGCCGGCGAACCGGCGGGAATTCGCGCGGCGCGCTGCTTACGAACGGACTCCTGCTGTTGCCCGAACAGCATATCGGCCAGCACCGCGGCCAGCACGACCGAACCGCCGATCAGCGTCGCCACCCTTGGCATTTCTCCGAATGCCAGCCAGACCCAAAGTATGGCTAGCGGCGTCTGCAGCACGCCGATCAGCGCGCCGCGCGTCGCCGAGATCAGCGGCGTGCCCAGCGCCAGCAGGAGCAAACCAAGGCCGAACTGGCTGGCGCCGAACAGGCCGAGCAGGAAGAGGTCGGGGCGGCCGACATCGAAGGGCCGGGCGAAGGGCAGCACGAGCAGCGCGCAGAGGAAGGCCGAGAGACAGACGGCCGGCAGCATGCTGATGTTGCGCTTGCGCCGGATCATCACCAGCACGCCGGCCATCAGGATGGCCATAACGGAGGCCAGGATGACGCCCGGCAGGTGGGTTTTCTCTCCGTTGAAGCCCACCATGATCGCGACACCTGCCAGCGCCGCCAGTGTGGCCAAAAGTGTCGTGCGGCTCTCGCGCTCGCCAATCGCCAGCCAGGCGAACCCCGCCGTCCAGAACGGGATCGTGGCGTCGATCACCATCACGTCGGCGACACTGCTGAGCCTCATGGCGCTCAGGAAGCAGATGGTGGCCACCGCCGAGGCCTGGGCAATCAGCAGGCCATCCCGGCCGATACTGCGGATGGCCTCGACCGTACGGCCGCGCTCGCGCCAGGCCACCATGCCGGCGAGAAAGAGCCCGGCGAACAGGCCGCGCCAGAACAGCATCGTCCAGGAATCGACCGTGACCAGCCGCGTGTAGAAGCCGGCGCTGCTGTAGGCGATGGCCGAGGCGACGAGAAGCGCTGTACCGATCCAGGAGGTCTTCACGACGACAGGGGAATGAACGGGATGCGCTCGCGCCGGATCACGCGCGGCAGGATCTCCTCGATCGCCATCTTGAAGTACTCGGCAAA
>JBBRFD010000095.1:0-17292 GCA_038224985.1 Reyranellales bacterium | reverse complement strand
CGATGGAGATCGAGGACTCAGGGCCGAACGGTTTGCACGGCGAGCTCGTCAACCTGCCGACGCGCGCCATGAAGGGTGCTTCGTGGACGGGCGCCGAGCGCGACTGGAAGCAGGCGCCCCATCATTACGGCGCCATTCATTTCCACGACGACGACCTGCACGACTGCGGCTGGGCCACCGACTTCACCTTCGACATCCCGAAGGACCTGAAGAGCGGCGTCTACGGCATGCAGCTTTCCTGCGGGGCGCATCGCGACGTCATTCCCTTCTTCGTCAGCGCGCCGCGCGGCAAGGCGACAGCGAATGTCTGCTACCTCGCCTCGACCTTTACCTACCAGGTCTATGGCAATTTCTCTCGCAACCAGTTCAACGAGACCTTCCGCAAGCGCATGACCGAATGGAAGGCCAGCGCCTACAATCCCGACGAACACAAGGATTACGGCCTCTCGACCTACAACTTCCACCGCGACGGCTCGGGCGTGGCCTATTCGTCGAACCTGCGGCCGCTGCTGACGCTGCGCCCCGACTATCTCACCTTCGACGATCCCTTCGGCTCCGGCTTGCGCCACCTGCCCGCCGACTCCCACCTGACCGGTTGGCTCGACCGCATGGGCGTGCCGTTCGACGTCATCACCGACCACGATCTCGATGCCGAAGGCCCCGAGCTGCTGGCGCCCTACAAGGTCGTGCTGACCGGCGCGCATCCGGAATATCACACCGCCGGCACGCTCGATGCCCTTCAGCACTACACCGAGACCGGCGGCCGATTGATGTACATGGGCGGCAACGGCTTCTACTGGCGTGTCGCGCGCTCGCCCCAGGTGCCAGGCGCCATCGAGGTGCGCCGCACCGAAGGCGGCATCCGCACCTGGCCGGCTGAGCCCGGCGAGTACTATCACGCCTTCGACGGCGCCTATGGCGGGCTGTGGCGACGCTCCGACCGTCCGCCGAACATGCTCTGCGGCATTGGCTTCTCCAGCCAGGGCACCTTCGTCGGCGACTCCTACCGCCAGGCGCCGGCGGCGCGCGACAATCATCATGCCTGGGTCTTCGAAGGGGTGAAGGACGAACTGTTCGGCGGCTATGGTTACTCCGGCGGCGGCGCCGCAGGCTTCGAACTTGACCGCGTCGATTTCCGTCAAGGCAGTCCGCTCAACACCGTTATCCTCGCCACATCCGAGGGGCACGACCGCGCCAATTTCGTCGTCGTCCACGAGGAACGCCTTGGCTTCGTCTCCACCATCACCGGCGAAAGCCTCGACGAGTTGATCCGCGCCGACATGAGCTACATCGAGAAGCCCGCCGGTGGTGCGGTCTTCTCGGTCGGCTCGATCACTTATTGCGGCAGCCTGCCGTCGAACAACTTCGACAACGACGTCTCGCGGCTCACCTTCAACGTCGTCAACAAGTTCGGCGAGTTGAGCCTCAAATGGCCTTTCTGAGTTCGGCCAGCAGTCCCGCGCAGCCGACTTCGACCGTATCGAGCATGCGTTCGTAGTCGGCGAGGGTGCCGCCGTAGGGATCGGCGACGTCGCGCAGGCCGAGTTGCGGGGCGTAATCGAGGAACAGGCGCGGGCGGTCAAGCATGGCCGCCGGCGCGATGCGGCGCAGGGCGGCGAGATGGCCGCGGTCCATCGCCAGCGGATATTCGAAGCGCGCGAGATCCTCGGTCACCAGCGGGCGCGAGCGGATGTCGCCGAGATCGTAGCCGCGCCGGGCGGCGACCTGGACCGCCACCGGCGTCGGCCCCTCGCCCTCGTGGCCGTCATAGGTGCCGGCCGAATCGATGGTGAAATGCGCCTCCAGCCCCGCCTCCCGCGCCATGTGGCGAAACACGCCCTCGGCGGTGGGCGAGCGGCAGATATTGCCGGTGCAGACGAACAGAACACCAATGGTCATAGCCGCCCTTCTAGCACGGCGCTAGATTGCCCCGCATGCATCAGGACTTCCTGCCGCCGGGGATCGCCGTGCTCACGGGCGCCGGCATTTCCAAGGAAAGCGGTATCGACACCTTCCGCGACGATGGCGGGCTCTGGACCAAGGTGAACCTCGAAGAGGTCGCCACGATCGAGGCCTGGCATCGCGACAAGAAGAAGGTGCTCGATTTCTACAACGCCACACGCCAAACCTTTCGCGCCGCCCATATCCAGCCCAATGCGGCCCACAAGGCGCTGGCGCGGCTGGAGAAGGACTATGACGGCGAGGTCGTGATCGTGACGCAAAATATCGACACGCTGCATGAGATGGCAGGCTCGCGGAACGTGCTGCATATGCATGGCCGCGACGGCGAGATCCGCTGCATGAGCTGCTCCACGGTGAGCCAGTCAGATTTCGACCTGACGCCGCAGACCGTCTGCCCCAATTGCAAGGCGGTGGGCGAGCTGCGTCCCAACATCGTCTGGTTCGGCGAAATGCCGATGCATATGGACGAGATCCATGCCGCCCTGGAGCGCTGCGGGCTGTTCATCTCCATCGGCACCTCGGGCGAGGTCTATCCCGCCGCCGGTTTCGTCCTGCACGTGCGGCGCCGCAGCCCGCGTGCCCATACGGTGGAACTCAACCTCGAACCGACCGACAATCGCTCCCTGTTCCGCGAAGGTCTTTACGGCCCCGCGACCGAAATCGTGCCGCCCTATATCGATCGCATCCTGAAGCAGGGCTGGCGAGCATAAGAACGACAGGGAGAAGACGATGCCCGACATGACCGCCAAGCTGCCGGCGCACGGCGCGCATAACATCGCACCCGACGTCCATGGCCAGAATTTCTATGCCATCGACCGGCAGCTACAGGACCTGCTGTCGCTCTACATGCCGGCGGCGCAACGGGCGCAGATGACGCCGCATTTCGAGCGGCTGGGCGAGTTGGGCGGCGGGCGGCTCGATGAGCTGGCGATGACCGCCGACAAGCATCCGCCGGTACTGCATCCGCGCGACCGTTTCGGGCGCGACGAAGACTGGATCGAATATCACCCGGCCTATCGCGAGATGGAGAAGGTGGCCTTCGAGGAATTCGGCATGCATGCCATGAGTCACCGCGCCGGTGTGCTGGGCATGAGCGAGCCGGCCACGCCGCTGGTCAAATACGCCATCACCTATTTGTTCGTGCAGGCCGAGTTCGGGCTGATGTGTCCGGTCTCGGTGTCCGACACCTCGAACTTCATCATCAAACGCTACGGCTCGCCGGCGCTGAAGAAGCTGCTGCTCGACCGGCTGCTGTCGCAGGACCCGGCGACCATGCTCAAGGGCACGCAGTTCATGACCGAGAAGGCCGGCGGCTCCGATGTCGGCGCCATCGAGACCGAAGCGGAGCTGGTCGGCATGGGTGGCGACGGCGTCGAGCGCTGGAAACTGCACGGGCAAAAGTGGTTCTGCAGTCATGCCGATGCCGATGTTGCCGTCATGCTCGCACGGCCGCGCGGCGCCGCGCCGGGCACGCAGGGGCTCGGCCTCTTCGCCCTGCCGCGCCGGCTCGAGGACGGCAGCCGCAACAGCTACCGGATCGTGCGGCTGAAAGACAAGCTCGGCACGCGCTCCATGGCCTCGGGCGAGATCATCCTCGACGGCGCCATCGCCTATGCCGTGGGCGATGTCGGCCGCGGCTTCAAGCAGATGATGGAGCAGGTGAACCTGTCGCGGCTCAGCCACGGCGTGCGCGCCGCCTCGATGATGCGGCGCTGCCTCAATGAGGCGCTGGCGGTGGCGCGCGGCCGCCGCGCCTTCGGCAAAGCGATCGGCGAATACCCGCTGCTGCGCCGCCAGCTCATGAAAATCATGCTGCCGACCGAGCAGGCGCTGTCGATGTACGCCTTCGCCGCCGATGCCATGGGCAAGGCGGACAAGGGCGACACCGACGCCGCCAACCTGCTGCGTATCCTGACGCCGGTCTACAAATTCCGCGCCTGCCGCGACAACATCCCGGTCGCCAGTGCGGCCCTAGAGGTGCGCGGCGGCCTGGGCTACATTGAGGAATGGGCGACCGCCCGGCTGGTGCGCGACGCCCAGATCGGCACGTTGTGGGAAGGCACCTCCAACATCAACGCGCTCGACGTGGTGCAGCGCGCCGTCGGCAAGAGCGGCGGCCACAAGACGCTCTCCGCCGCGCTGAAAGCCAAATACGAGGCGAGCGCTTCCCTGCCCGGCCAATACAAGGGTTTGCTCGGCGCCACGCTGGACCGCGTCGAACGTTTCGCCGAGGCCGTCGCCGCCGATCCCAAACACGAAAAGCGCTCCCGCCTCGCCGCCGGCGCCCTCTATCACGCCACGACAGCAGCACTCCTCGCCTGGGAAGGCGCGACGCTGGGCGCGCAAGGCGGCGACGCCCGCCGGCTGCTGCTGTCGCGTCTTGTGATCGAGCACCGCCTCGCTCCACAGGACCCGCTCTCGCTCGCCGAGTCCCCGAGGGAAGAAGAAGCGATGAACCTCCTGCTGAGCGACGCACCCGTACCGCTGGCCAAGGCGACAGCCTTGCTATCTTAAAGCGAGGGACTTTAACTCAACGCTTCAACACTTCCGTCGTATGCTCGCCAAGTAAAGGCTCCCGATACACTGGCGTCGAAGGCTCGTCCTTGAAGCGGACGACGGGGGCGAAATGCAGGCGGCCGTCCTTGTCCTTCAGGACGGCGCCGCGTTGCACGAGGTTGGGATCGGCGATGGCTTCGGGCAGGGTGTTGACGGGGCCGTAGCAGATGTCGAGCTTCGACAGGTAATCCATCCAGTGCGCCAACGGCTTGGCCCTGAAGGTCGCTTCGAGGAAATCCATCACCGGTTTCTGATGCGCGCCGGGCCATTCGCACAACGAGGCCAGTTCGAGCTTTCCCAGCGCGCCCAGCAGGTTTTTGATGAACTTCATCTCCTGGCCGGCCAGCACGAGCTGGCGGCCGTCGGAGGTGTCGTAGATGCGATAGAAGGCCGAACCGCCGGTCGTGCGCTGCTGCTTCACGTCGGGCGCCTTGTTCTCAGCGAAGGTCGAACCCACCACATTGGCGCAGGAGGCCATCAGCGCCTCGTGCATCGAGACATCGATGTAATCGCCCTTGCCCGTCGTCGTGCGGCGCAGCAGCGCCATCAGCACGCCGCTCAAGCCGTGCAACCCGCTCACCACATCGGCGATGGGAACGCCCGGCATGGCGGGGCGGTTGTCGTCGCCCAGGCTGATCGAGAGCACGCCGGTCATGGCTTCCAGCGCCAGATCGTGCGCGGCGCGGCCGGGATAGGCGCCGTCCTGGCCAAAGGCGCTGATCGAGCAATAGACGACACCGGGGTTCTTGGCTTTTACCGCCTCGTAGCCGATGCCGAAGCGCGCAGCGACGCCGGGGCGGAAGGATTCGACGATGACGTCGGCTTCGCGGCACAGACGAACAAGATCGGCGCGGCCCTGATCGCTCTTGAGGTCAAGCACGACGCTCTTCTTGCCGCGCCCCATGTTGCGGAAGAACACCGAGGTGCGCGCATCGGATGGCAGGATGTGGCGGCCCGGATCGCCCTCGCCCGGCGGCTCGACCTTGATCACCTCGGCGCCATGATCGGCCAACGCGGTGGTCAGATACGGCCCGGGCAGGAACCACGAGAGATCGACGACCCTGATGCCTTCGAGTTTCATTTTGCCTTGCCCAGATATGTTGCGTTGTCGGCGCCCAGCGGCGAGCAGGCGGCCTGCGCCAGTCTCTCGCCGTCGACGCGGATGGGATTGGAGATGGTGCGCAGTGTTCCCTTGGCGGGATGCGGTACCGACGACACCATGCCGGCGGAGCGGGCGAAGTCGCTGTCGAGTGCTGCGTCGAGCCGGTTGACCGGTGCCGCCGGCAGCAGGCCGTTGAACCGGGCCAGCCATTGCGCCGTGGTGAGCGTGCGAAACGTGGGATCGAGCGCGTCGGTCAATTCGGCGCGGTTCGCGGCGCGCGTGTTCGGGTTGGGAAAGCGCGGATCGGCCACAAGATCGCCGCGCCCCATGGCGTCGCAGAGCGCCAGCCAGAATTTCTGCGTCATGCACATGATGAAGATCCAGCCGTCGAGAGTCGGAAAGGTCTGGACCGGCGCCAGCGACAGGTGCCCGCCCCGCGACACGCGCGGCGAGACGTCGCCTTCGTTGAGGTACCAGGCACCGGGATAGGTAAGCTGGTGCATGGCGACGTCATAGAGGCAGGTCTCGACGTCGCAGCCAATGCCTGTCGTGCGCGCGCGCAGCAGGCAGGCGAGCAGGCCGACGATGCCGGTGAGCCCACTCATGCTGTCGATCATCGAGACGCCAACGCGGGTCGGCGGTCCCTCGGGTTCGCCGGTCAGTTCCATCAGCCCGGCCTCGGCCTGCATCAGGAAATCGTAGCCCGGCCAGTCCTTGCGCTCGTTGGCGCGGCCATAGGCGGAGATATGCAGGCAGACGATGCCGGGCTTCAGCGCTGCCAGGCTCGCATAGTCGATCCCGAGCTTGGCCGGCTGCGTGCCGCGCAGGTTGTTGACGACGCAATCGGCGGTCTTCACCAGCGCCTCGAACTGCCGCCGGCCCGCCGCCGACTTCATGTCGACGGTGACGCTCTTCTTGCCGAGGTTCCACGCCTGGAAATACTCGCTGTCGTCCTTGCCCAGCTTGTGCGGCCCGACCTGCCGTGACGGATCGCCGCCCTCCGGCGCCTCGATCTTTATCACTTCGGCGCCGAGCTCCGCGAGGAACATTGTGCCGTAGGGACCGGCGCCGAACTGCTCCAGCGTCAGGACACGAATGCCTTCGAGTGGTTTGCCGCTCATGTCCCGTTCCGGCGCATGTATTGCCGCGCGATGATCAGGCGCTGCATCTCGTTGGTGCCTTCGCCGATGCAGGTCAGCGGCGCGTCGCGATAGAGCCGCTCGATGTCGTATTCCTTGGAATAGCCATAGGCGCCGTGGATGCGCATCGACTCGGTGCTGTTTTCCAGTGCGGCTTCGGAGGCGAAGAACTTGGCCATGCCGGCCTCCATGTCGCAGCGCTCGCCGCGGTCGAAGGCGCCGGCGGCATCGAGCGTCAGCAGCCGCGCGGCACGGGCCCGCGTCGCCATCTCGCCGATCTTGAGCGCGATCGCCTGGTGCTCGGCGATCGGTTTGCCGAAGGTTTTCCGGGTTTGCGCGTAGGTCGAGGCCAGCCGCAGGGCGCCCTCGGCGATGCCGACGCCGCGCGCCGCCACGTTGATGCGGCCCAGCTCCAACCCGCCCGCCACCTGCGTGAAGCCGCGGCCCTCGACCTCGCCGATCAAGTGATCGGCCGGGATGCGGTAATCCTCGAAGATCAGCTCACCCGAATCGATCGACTTGTAACCGAGCTTCTCGAGCTTGCGGCCGACCGTGAACCCCGGCCCCTTCGGCGCGATGAACAGGCTCATGCCGGAATAGCGCGGGCTCGCCTCGGGATTGGTTTTGACCAGCAACGCGAAGCAATGGCCCTCGATGCCGTTGGAAATCCACGTCTTGGTGCCGTTGATGACATAGTCGCCACGGTCGCGCCGCGCCGTCATGCGGAGCGCCTGCAGGTCGGTGCCGGCATCGGGCTCGGTCAGCGCCAGGCCACCGCGAATCTCGCCGGTCGCCAGCTTGGGCAGCCAGTGCCGTTTCTGCGGCTCGGTGCCGAACTTCTCGATCGCCAGAGCCAGCATCAGATGGGAATTGAAGATGCCGGTGATGGCCATCCAGACCGAGGAAATCTTCATGACGATCTCGGCATAGGTCGTGGCCGGCAGGCCGAGGCCGCCGTATTCGGGGGAGATCGTGGCGCCGAACAGGCCCAGCTCCTTCATCTGCTCGACGATCTCGGCCGGCCAGCGGTCGGCATGGTCGAATTCCTTCACCCGGGGCGCCACCTCGCGGGCCACCCAGCGGTCGATGGTGTCGAAAAGCTGCGCCTCGTCGGCCTCGTCGAGCTTGCGGCCCTGTAGCGCCATGCGTTTCCCCTTTTTTCTTCGTGTGCTGGATTAATTGTGGCGACAAAGTGGAAAGCGACGGGGGACGAGTCAACGGCATATGCCGCATGGTCTGTGCTGGTGTAGTGTCGCCGGCAATGATTCACAGACGGGCCGACGAGGCCAACTGGACGGTCTGGACGGCACTCGCCGCCGCCTACGATGCGTTCCGCGACAACTATATTCCCCTGGTCGCGACGACACTGATCTGGCTGCTGCCGGCGATCGGTCTCGATGTGCTGGGCGTGAACCACCGCGTCGTAATCGCGGTCGAAATGTTCATCGGTTCGTTCCTGATGATCTCGCTGGCACCAGCCGCTGCCGAATCGCTACTCGACCATCCGGTGCGGTTGCGCGACTGCCTGATGCATTCGCTGCACTGCCTGCGCCCGGGCGCGCTCATCCTGGCGGTTGTCCAGCTCGGCGGCGTGCTGCTGGGCCTGGCGTTGCTGATCCTGCCCGGCATCTACCTGCTGTCGGTCTGGAGCGTGGCCAGCGCCGGCTTCATTCCCGAGGGCCGCCGGCCGATGGCCGCCTTGCGCCGTAGCCTGTGGCTGACGCGTGGCCGCGTCATGCGCATCATGGTGACTCTGGTTCTCTTCATCGTCATCGCCGTCATCCTGAGTTCGGGCTTCCGCATCCTGCTGGCCGTCGTCCCCGACTTCAACGCCAGCTATGTCCGCCTCGTCGTCTGGGTCGTCGACGCCATGTTCATTTCGCTCAGCGCCTGTTTGACCACGGTGATCTACTGCCTGCTGCGTTTCGACAAGGAAGGCACGACCCTGGAACTGGTCACGGCCTCGCTGCATCCGGATTGAGGCCGGACTAAAGCGACGGCAGCGGCTCCATCGGCGTGTTCAGCCACTTGCGGTGCAGCCGGTCGAGTTCGCCATTGAAGGTGCTGAAGAATACGAAGGAATCGAGCCAGCGGACCAGATTGTGCTCGCCCATCTTGACGCCCATATGGCCGGGTGCGCGCTTGAGCACGAACTTGAGATCGAACTCCTTGCCCGTGTTTTTCTTGGCCAGTTCGACGGCGATCAGGCTGTTGGTGGCGATCAGATCGGCCTGGCCGGAGATATAGGCCGTCGCCGCCGTGGCATTGTCCTCGGTGCGCATCATGACGGCCTTGGGATTGGCGCCGGACATGGCGAGATCTTCCGAGGTGCCCTTGGCGGCACTGATCTTGTAGGTGCCGACAGCGCCGGGCGAAGTCACCGCGATGCTCTTGGGGCCATAGACGGCGAGCGAGGTGTTGACGTAAGGCGCGGTGAACAGGATCGACTTGGCACGCTCGGGGGTCAGCCCCATCAGGGCGATGACGATGTCGATCTTGTCGGTCAGCAGATAGGGAATGCGGTTGGGCGCCGTCACCGTCACCATCTCGAGCTTCACGCCCAGCGCCTTGGCCACCATATTGGCCAGGTCGATGTCGAAGCCTTCGAGCTCGCGGTTGGCATTGGGATAGCCGAAGGGCGGCACATCGGCGAAGACACCGACGCGGACCACGCCCTTGGACAGGATATTGGCGAAGACATCGGCCCAGGCGGGCGACGAAACGCCGAGCGCCAGCGTGGCGATTGCGAACAGCTTGCCCAGATATCGAAACATGACGCTTCCCCTGTGTTGATCTCCCGGCCGCGATCATGCCTGATGGCGCCATCATGTCGAAACACGATTTCTCCACCGATGAATTCGCCCAGCGCCGCGCCCGGGCACGGGCCGCCGTCGCCGCGGCCGGCCTCGACTGGTTCGTGGCCATCCACCCCGTGTCGATGCGCTGGCTGACCGGATCGGACGCCAAGAGCTACCAGGAATTCCAGTGCGTGCTGATTTCGGCGAAGCTCGGCCCGGTGGTCGTGCTGACGCGCGAGGGCGAGCGCAACGAATTCCTCGACGATGCGCTGTTCGACCGCCTCGAAACCTTCGGCGGCCCCGAGCCGGAGGACCCGATCGACAAGTTCGCCGAAGTCATCGCCTCGCTCGGCCTCGGCAAGGGCCGCGTCGGCATGGAGGTGCCGGCCTACTACCTTCATCCGCACGACTATGTACGGATCAAGGAAATGCTGGGTGCCGCCCTGGTGGCCGAACCCAATACGCTGATTCATGACCTGACGATGGTGAAGTCGCCGGCCGAGCTGGCCTATATCTGCGAATCGAGCCGCATCGGCGATCTCGCCATGGCGCGCTTCGCCGCCGGCCTGAAGGAAGGCCGCACCGAGCTCGAGCTTGCGGGCGATGTCTATGCTGCCCTCTTCGCCAATGGCTCCAGCATGGCGGCCAGCCCGATCAACATCGTCTCGGGCGAGCGTTCGAGCTACAGCCATGGCGCGCCGACCCTGCGCAAACTGCGGCGCGGCGACTACGGCAGCGTCGAATATGGCTCCGCCTGGAAACGCTACACCTCGACCATTGGCCGGCAGTTCAGCATCGGCCAACCCACGCCGCGCATGCGCGAGCTCCTGGCCATCGTGCGCCACGCCTGCGACGCGCAGATCGCCGCCATCCGCGACGGCGTGCCGGCCGTGGTGCCGCATGAGGCTGCCAAGAGAGTGATCGGCGATGCCGGCCTCGACCATGGACGCGTCCATACCTCGGGCTACGGCCTGGCGCCGGGCTTCCCGCCGACCTGGGGCGAGCCGATCCATATGTTCGGCGGCAGCACCTACACGCTGCGCGCCGGCATGGTGGTCACGATAGAGCCGCCGGTGTTCCTCGGCGCGGAAAAGCTCGGCGCCCGCATCATCGACAACGTGCTGGTAACAAAGGACGGTGCCGAATTGCTGTCGCGCTACAGCCGCGACCTGATTGTTGTAGGATAGATGCCATGAAACGCCGCCTCTTTGCCGCCGGCCTCGCCGCCGCGCCCTTCGTCGCCCGTACCGCCCTCGCTCAAGGCGAGGATTGGCCCACGCGGTCCGTGCGCATCGTCTGTCCGTTCACGCCGGGTGGATCGCAGGACAGCATCGCGCGCCGGCTGGGCGCCAAGCTCGGCGACTATCTCGGCCAGTCCTTCGTCGTCGACAACCGCACCGGCGCCGGCGGCTCGATAGCAGCCGACATCGTCGCCAAGTCAGCCCCCGACGGCTACACCGTGCTGCTGGGCAATATCGGCAGCCACGCGCTGGTGCCGCATCTCTATGCCAAGCCGGCCTACAACGCCTTCACCGACCTCGAGACCGTGGTGTGGATCGGCACGCAGCCCAACCTGCTGTGCTGCCACCCGAGCTTCCCGCACGACACCATTCCCAAGCTGATCGCTGCGGCCAAGGCCGAGCCCGGCAAGTACAGCTACGGCTCCTCCGGTCTTGGCACCTCGCCGTCGCTGACGATGGAGTTGTTCAAGCAGGAGACCAAGACCGACCTCACCTTCATCAGCTATCGCGGTGCCGCCGCCGCGGCGGCCGATGTGCTGGCCGGCCACGTCCCGCTGGTGATCGCCAATATCGACTCGCTGATGGGCCAGGTGAGCGGCGGCAAGCTGAAGCCGGTCGCTACCACCGGCGCCAGGCGTTCGCCGGTGACGCCCGACACGCCGACCTTCGCCGAGGCGGGCTTCCCCAACCTGGTCGTCACCTCGTGGTCGCTGTGGTCGGTACCGACCGGCACGCCGGCCAAGATGAAGGCCAAGCTCAAGGCCGCCACCGAGCGCGCGCTGAAGGAGCCCGATGTGCTGGCCAGCATGAGGCAGGGCGGCTTCGAGCCCGGCGGCCTGGAGTTGGCCGAGGCCGACGCCTTCATCAGGTCCGAGCACAAGCGCTGGGGTGAGGTCATCCGTGGCGCGGGCATCAAGCCGGAGTAACCACCTCCTGCCCGCACATCTTCTCCCCGACGTGCTGGCGCCCGGTCTCGACCTGGTGTTCTGCGGCACCGCGCCCGGCCCCGCCTCGTTCAAGGCGCGCGCCTATTACGCCAATCCCGGCAACTCCTTCTGGCCGACGCTGTTTGCCGTGGGCCTCGTGCCCGAGCGCCTGACGCCGGACCGCTTCGCCGAACTGCCGTCTCATGGCCTTGGCCTCACCGACCTCAACAAGACCGAGTTCGGCTCCGACCACGAACTGACCTCCGAGGCGATGGACGCCAAGGCGCTGCATGCCAAGCTGCGCCGCTTCCGGCCCGCCGCCGTTGCCTTCACCAGCAAGAACGCCGCGTCGCTGGCACTGAGCCTGAAGTCGCCGGCCTATGGACGGCAGGCCGGGTTGCTCGAAGGCGCCGTGCCCTTCGTGCTGTCCTCGCCCTCGGGCCGCGCGCGGTCGTTCTGGACACTGAAGCCGTGGCAGGACGCGGCGGCCTTCGTCGCCGAACGCCGGCGCCGCCGCGAGCGTGCGGCGTGAGGCTCGCCCGGCGCACGCTCCTGACGGCGGCACTCGCGGCACCCACCATTGCGCGCGCACAGGAAGGTGCTGCCAGCCTGCGCGATCTGGCCCAGCGGGCGGCGATCTATCTTCATCCCGTGCAGGAGATGTACCGCACGCGCTGGAACGCTACGGTCAACGAACTCAATCCCTTCCGCCACCGCCTCAACCGCTTCCAGCACGGCACGCGGCCGGCCGACGAGCGGACGCGGCCGGCGACCATGACCAACAACGACTTTCTCTATTCCTCGGCCTGGCTCGATCTCTCGACCGATCCGATGTTCCTGACGCTGCCGCCGATGGGCGACCTCTATTACAACTATGTCCTGCTCGACCCCTTTACCAATGCCGCAGCCACCATCAGCCGCCGCCTGCATGGCGGTATGCCGAAGCCGCGCATCGTCGTCGGGCCGAAATGGAACGGCGATGCGCCAAGCGAGCTCGAGGTCGTGCGCTCGCCCGGCAATTCGCTGTGGCTGCTCGGCCGCATCCTGGTCGATTCGCCCGACGACTTGCAGCCGCTGCGCCAGATCCAGACGCGCGCCCTGCTCGAAACATCCGATATGAGGAACGAACGCCGCATCCTCGAGACCAAGGAGTTGATGCGCTTCCGCACCATCGCCCCGGTCGAGCCGGTGGCCGACTGGCCGCCGCCGAATGCAGGCGATCCCTTCGACCTCTTCGAGACCGCCCTGCGCATGCTCGGTGAAAGCCCCCTGTCGGAACGCGAGAGCGCCGCCTTCGAGGAATTTTCTTCCCTGCGCCTGCGCCCCGGCCGCAAGTTCGACGCCCGCGCCTTCACCGCGCCGCAGCGCACCGCCATCGAGGCCGGCATCGCCGATGCCTTGGCCGAGATCCACGGCGCGGCGCGGCGCTACACCCGCACCATCGCCGGCTGGACCTATCCCGAGAAGGCCGACGACCGGCTGCACCGCGCCTGGATGGCCGACACGACGCTGGCCCAGCTCGAACCCGCCGAGGCGATCTACATGGTGGCCAATTCAGATGCCGAGGGCCGGCCGCTCGGCGGCGCCAGCCGCTACACGCTGACATTCCCCGCCAACGCCCTGCCGCCCGCCCACGTCTACTGGTCGCTGTCGCTCTATGAAATCGGCACCGACGGCCGCGCCACCTTCCTGTCGGCCCTGTCCAACGCCAATGCCCGGCCCGAAGCCGACGGCTCCTTGATCATCAGGCTCCAGCGCGACCGGACCGACGGCAACTGGCTGCACACGCCCCCCGGCCCGCTGCGGTTGATGCTGCGTGTCTACGAACCCGACGCGGCGTTGCTCGAAGGGCGCTATCGGGTGCCGGGAATCAATAAGGTCTCGTAGGAGCGTTCCTACGAAGACGGCTGCGCGCGCGTCGATTCTTCTTCGGCTTTGGCTTCGATGGCTTCCATGTCGTCGTCGGAGAGGCCGAAGTGGTGGCCGATCTCGTGGATCAGGACGTGGCGCACGATATGCGGCAGGTCCTCGTCGGATTCGCACCAGAAGTCGAGGATGGGACGGCGATAGAGAAAGATGCGGTCGATGTCGTTGGCGATGTGGCCGGCGCCGCGCTCCTGCATCGACACGCCCTGATAGAGACCGAGCAGGTCGAAGGGCGTGTCGAGTTCCATGGCCTTCTCGACCTCATCGTCGGGAAAGTCGTCGACCTGGATGCGCACGTTGCCGACATGCTTGCGGAATTCCTCGGGGATCGTGGCGAGCGCTTCCGCCGCGATCGCCTCGATGTCCTCGATCGAAGGGGCGTTACCGAAGCAGGGCGTGCGCCGAGGATTGTTGAAGACCGGCATAACGAGTCTCATAGCCACTTGGAGGCGGCTCGCCAAGCGCAAGAGAGGGCCGATTGTTCACCGCCCGCCCCGCGTACGGGTCGGACGTAAAATTGCCCCCCAACTTGCAGAGGCCGCGACTCCGCTTGCGCCGACCGAGATGCCCCGCCTAAGGTCGCGCAGGGATGCTTCGTTTTCTGATCCGCCGCCTGATCGTGGCCCTGCTCGTCGCCGCGACTGTCATGACGCTCGCCTTTGTGCTGACGCGCCTGTCGGGCGACCTCGCCACGTCGATCGCCGGCCCCAACGCCACCGCCGAGGATATCGCCGCGATCCGCCTCGCCTATGGCCTCGACCGTCCGGTACTGACGCAGTTCTTCGACTGGGTCGGCCGCGCGCTGACCGGCGACCTGGGCGAGAGCTATTTCTTCAAGGCCCGCGTCTCCAGCCTGATCGCCGACCGCATGCCGGTGACGCTGACGCTGGGCCTCACCGGCCTGGTGATAGCGCTTTGCCTTTCCATCCCGATGGGCGTGCTGGCGGCGGTGCGGGAAAACACGATGTTCGACCGCGCCGTGCAGATCGTGGCGCTGCTCGGTCAGGCGATGCCGAGCTTCTGGCTGTCGCTGATCCTGATGATCACCTTCGGGCTGACCCTGGGCTGGCTGCCGATCTCCGGCGAAGGCTCGTGGGAGCACTACGTCATGCCGGGCATCGTGCTGGCCTTCTCGGCCGTGCCCTCGCTCACCCGCCTGACCCGCGCCGGCATGATCCAGGCGATGGGCAGCGACTATATCCGCACCGCTCGCGCCAAGGGCCTGACGCGGGCCTCGATCCTGCTGAAACACGCGCTGCGCAACGCCGCCATCCCGGTCGTCGCCATCGCCGCCGTGCAGTTGGGCTTCATGCTGGGCGGTTCGATCGTCATCGAGCAGGTCTTTGCGCTGCATGGCGTGGGCTATCTCGCCTGGGAGAGCATCGGCAAGAACGACTTCCCCGTGGTGCAGGCCGTCGTGCTGGTGCTGGCCATCATCTATGTCGGCCTGACCATGCTGGCCGACCTGATGAACGCGGTCCTCGATCCCCGGCTGAGAAGCGCCTGATGGGGAACATATGAGCGACGTCACCGTCACCGCCGGCCCGCGGCGCGGCTGGAAGAGCGCCGGCACCTGGGTCGGCGCCGTCATCGTCGGCGTCGCCGTGTTCTGCGCTCTTTTCGCGCCGCTGATCACGCCGCACGACCCGTTCCTGCAGGATCTGAACAAGCGCCTGCTGGTGCCGTTCTGGATGGAGGGTCATACGCCGGGCCATCTGCTGGGCACCGACCAGCTCGGCCGTGACTACCTCGCCCGCCTGATCTACGGCTGCCGCATCTCGATCATGATCGGTGTCACCGTCAGCATCGTCTCGGGCATCATCGGCATCACCATCGGCGTGCTGGGCGGCTTCATGGGCGGCCGCGTCGACGACGTCGTG
This sequence comes from Reyranellales bacterium, assembly GCA_038224985.1. Taxonomy (GTDB): domain Bacteria; phylum Pseudomonadota; class Alphaproteobacteria; order Reyranellales; family Reyranellaceae; genus Reyranella. The sequence goes on along the minus strand of JBBRFD010000095.1, from coordinate 1,762 downwards.
CTCTTCGCCATCACCACGCGCCTCTCCATCCCGGTGGTGCTGGTGGCGCTGGCCGTGGTCGGATTGCTCGGCACCTCGATGACCCTGCTGGTCGTCACTTTGGGCCTGCTGCTGTGGGAACGCTTTGCCGTGGTTGCACGCAGCACCACCATGCAGGTGCGCAATCTCGATTTCGTCGCGGCGGCCTGGTGCGCCGGCTGCTCGCGCTTGCGCATCCTCGCCAGGGAAGTGCTGCCCAATATCGCCAGTCACCTCGTCGTCGTCGCCACGCTGGAAATAGCACTCGCCATCCTGCTCGAGGCGACGCTGTCGTTCCTCGGCCTCGGCGTGCCGCCGCCGCTGCCGTCCTGGGGCCTGATGATCGCCGAGGCCAAGGACTACATGTTCTTCAGCCCCTGGGTGATCGTGATCCCGGGCGTGGCCCTGTTCATCCTGGTGATGGGCATCAACATGCTGGGCGACGGGTTGCGCGACCAGTTCGGCTCGGGCAACGAACGATGAAGGGCGGGCGATGAGTTCGCTGCTCGAAGTCGAGGACCTCAGGGTCTCCTTCGGCAACCAGACGGCGGCCGTGCGCGGCGCCTCGCTCAAGGTCGAACGCGGCGAGACCCATTGTCTCGTCGGCGAATCGGGTTGCGGCAAGTCGGTGACGTCGCTGGCCATCATGAACCTGCTGGCGCGCGGCGGACGGCGCTCGGCTCGCAAGCTTGCCTTCGAGGGCAAGGACATCACCCGTCTCAGCGACTCCGGCATGTCCGAACTGCGCGGCAACCGCATGGCCATGATCTTCCAGGAGCCGATGACCAGCCTCAACCCGGCCTATACGGTCGGCTCGCAGATGACCGAGGTGCTGCGCCGCCACCGCAAGGTGCCGCAGAGCCAGGCCGTCGACCGCGCCGCCGAGCTGCTGGCCAAGGTCGGCATCACCGCGCCTGGGCTGCGCCTCGGCCAGTTCCCGCACCAACTCTCCGGCGGCCTGCGCCAGCGCGTCATGATCGCCATGGCGCTGATGTGCGATCCGCAGCTTTTGATCGCCGACGAGCCGACGACGGCGCTCGACGTCACCGTGCAGGCGCAGATCCTGCGACTTCTCAGCCAACTGCAGCGCGATCTCGGCCTGGGCATGCTGCTGATCACCCACGATCTCGGCATCGTCGCCCGTGTCGCCACCCGCGTCTCGGTCATGTATGCCGGCGAAGTGGTCGAGAGCGCCTCGACCGCCGAACTCTTCGCCAATCCAAAGCATCCCTACACGCAAGGCCTGCTGCGCTGCGTGCCGATCCCCGGCAAGGTCAAGCGCGACGAGCCCTTGGGCTCGATCCCCGGCACCGTGCCGCGCATCGGCCCCGGCTTCGAGGGCTGCGCCTTCCGCGAGCGCTGCGACTACGCCGATGCGAGCTGCGCCGTTTCGGTGCCGCGCCAGAAAGCCGGCGCGACCCACGAATATCTCTGCAGACTGGCTCCATGAGCAGCGCACCCGCCATCGAACTGAGGAATGTCCGCAAGACCTTCCGCGTGAAGGGCGGCATGCTGGGCAAGGACCGCCATGTCGTGGCGGTCGACGGCGTGTCCTTCGCCGTGCCCTCGGGGGGCGTGCTGGGCGTCGTCGGCGAATCGGGTTGCGGCAAGTCCACGCTCGCCCGCCTGATCCTGGGATTGCTCGAACCCGACTCGGGCGACATCACCGTCGAGGGCCAGCGCGTCGTCGACATGGACAGCAAGGCCCGCGCGCGCCTGATCCAGCCGGTCTTCCAGGACCCCT
>JBBRFD010000094.1:0-17309 GCA_038224985.1 Reyranellales bacterium | reverse complement strand
CCATCTGAACGAAAGCTATGCAGTGGGCTTCACCGCCTGCAATGCCCGGCTGATCGACGGCCAGGGCGCGCTGATCGCGGGCGCGGTCTACTGGTTCGGCAAGGACCGCGCCGTTGCCGATCGCGACAAGGCTTTCGTTCCGCTCGATGCCGCGCGCGTACCGGCGGTCAGCTCGACCGGCGGCGCCGCCTGGCAAAGCCAGACGCCCTATCGCCTCTACACCGAGCGCGTCGTTCACTGGGTCTGGGTCAGCACCTCGTCGATGATGTTTCGGCGCTCGCTGATCGACCTCGTCTTTCCCGACGACGACGAAGCCTTCCGCCTGCACATGGACTACTACGTCGTGGTCATGGCCCAGATGGTGGCGGGCTCCCTGCTGATCGACGAGCCGCTCTATTCATACCGACTGCATGGCCGCAACGGCGCCGCCGACAATCCCGTGCTGGGCGGCCGACTGCACCTCTCGGCACGCAACTGGGGCGACACCCATGCCCGCATGCTCGACCGCATGCTGGCAGCCATGATCCGGGATCGCGAACGGCTGGTGACGGCGCTGGGCGACCGGCAATACAGGCGCATGGTCCTGCGCATGCGGGGCGCGCGCGTTTCACCCCTGCTCGGTTGGGCATTTACCGTGGCGAGCTGGCTCGTCTGACCACGGTTACCCCGGTTGTTTCGCACGGCCCCGGCGTTGTATCCTGTACAGAGAACGGGGAGAGACATTTAACTTGTTGATTTGGCGTCGGTTTGGGGCCGTTTTGACACTGCTGACCGGCCTTGCCGTCGGCTGTCCGGCGATGGCCCAGGCACCAACTTCCACACCCGAGCAGGAAAAGCAGTACGACGCGGCTTTCCAGGAGATGCTGCGCAAGCCGGCCGATCTCGACGTCCTGTTCAGGTTCGCCACCATGGCCAGCCAGACCGGTGATCTCGAGGGTTCGATTTCCGCCCTGGAGCGCATGCTGCTGATCAATCCGGCACTGCCCCGCGTCCGTCTCGAACTGGGCGTCCTCTATTACCGCCTCGGCTCCTACGAGGTCGCCCATACCTATCTCGACGCGGCACTGAAGACCCCCAATCTGCCAGCCGACGTACGCAGCAAGGCCGAGCAGTTCCTGGCCGACATTGAAAGCAAGCAGAACCCCTCGCAATTCTCCGGTGAGGTCTTCTTCGGCTGGCGTTTCCAATCGAATGCCAATCTCGGACCTTCGACCTCCAACGTCCGCCTGTTTGGCCAGACCGCCAATCTGAACCAGTCCTCGGTCGGCACCCCGGACTGGGGCATGGTCGGTTCGCTGCAGTTGCGCCACACCTACGACCTCGGCCAGCAGGACAAGGCGGCCATGGAAACGACCTTCGTGGCCTATGGCAGCCGGCAGTTCGAACTCAACACCTCGAACGTGGCACTGCTCGATCTGACCACCGGCCCGCGCTTCCAGGTCTTTAGCGGCATCTTCAGCGACGTCACGCTCCGGCCCTTCATCACGGTGGGCGAAATCTGGGTGAACGATGCGCCCTACTATGGCAGCTACGGCGGCGGCATCGAAGCGGGCATCCTGCTGCTCGACCGGCTGCGCAACACGACGGTCCTGTCGTGGCGCCGGCATAACCATCCCGACACCTGGTTCCTGCCCAACAACAGCCTGTTCCGGGGCACCGAGTATTCCGGCACCACCAACTTCCAGTACAAGCTCACCGATATCGTAACGCTGTTCGCCACCGGCACCGCCGGGAGGTACGAAACCGACATCGCCCTCTGGCAAAACTACGAATTATGGGGAATCGGCGGCGGAATGGCCTTCCAGTTCGCCGACCCGTTGTTCAAAATGCCCCTCCCCTGGACGGTTGCCTTGTCTCTGACACAACAATGGTGGCGTTATGATGCACCTGACGTGCAGGTGGACGCCACGACCATACGACGACAGACCGATACGATCCTCAATCTCTCGGTTTCGATACCATTCGATGCGCGTACGACATTGACGATTTCCGGTGGCAGGTTCGAGCGCAGCTCGCCCCTGCCCAATTATGCATTCGACAACAACAACGCCATGTTTGGCGTGAGCTGGCGCTTCTAGAGGAGATTCAAATGGCAAAGTCCCCGACTTCGGGCTTTTCCCTTCTGCGCACCGCCCTGCTCGGCGCCACCGCGCTCGTTCTTTTAAATCCGGTTCTGGCCGAGGCGCGGGTCGGCGTGACTTCAGCGACGGATGGCGATCCCAAGGGCAAGCCGCCGTCGGAAGCCGAGCGCGTGCTGCGCATCGGCATCGACGTGCAGGCCAACGAAATCATCACGACCGGCGCCAACGATCGTGCCCACCTGGTCTTCCTCGACGGAACCGCGCTGACGGTCGGGCCCAACGCGCGCCTCACCGTCGACAAGTTCGTCTACGATCCCGCAACCAAGACCGGCGACCTTGCCATCACCGCCAGCAAGGGCGTCTTCCGTCTGGTCGGCGGCAAGATCAGCAAGAACAACCCCATCGCCATAACCACGCCGTCGAGCACCATCGGCATCCGCGGCGGCGTCGTCTGGTTTTCCGTAACCGACGGCCAGACGACCTCGAATTTCGTTTTCGGCGACAAGATGACGGTGACTGGTCAAGGCGTGACGCAGACGGCGACCAGGCCCGGCTTCCAGGTGACCTCCGCCCTCGGCCTGCCACCCGGCACGCCGAGAGTGATCCCTCCGGGCGGCCTGAGCGCCACCATGGGTTCGCTCGAAGGTACCGGCAGTGGCTCCGGCGGCAGCGGCGGTGACGCAGACGGCGGCGCGGCGGGTTTTGGCGCCGGCAACTCCGGCTCCGGTCCCAAGATCGCTGGCGCACCGCTCCCCAGTATGCCGCCGCCTTCGGTCACCAAGCCCACGGATGCCACTCCGCCGGTGACTCCGCCGGTGCCGACGCTCGTTCTCACAACGCGCACCAATCACATCGACAATTCAAGCACCGGTGGCACCGACACGTCCTTGAAGGGCTTCGTCGGAGGCCTTGTCGAACAGACGGTGCCCAACCAGCCCGTCAGCAGCCGCATCCTGTTCAGTGGCGGCTCGCCCAACGACGTCAAGATCCAGACCAATGCCGCCACCAACCGTGTCGAGGCGACCATCGTTGTGCCGACTTTGAATCCGGGTGGCGCGATCCTGACCTATCAACTTGGTGGCCTCAGCAACAACAGCGGCGTCTCCAGCCTCTTCGTCGACGACAAGACCTACTTCGCGATCGATCAGGTCGTCGACCCCACGCGCCGTTCGAAGGCGACGGTACCGGGCAACCCGCCATTTCAGGGCCCACCGTTCGACGTCGATATCGCCTCGAATACCGCTATTGCGAGTTCCGGCATTTTTTCGCAAGCGCAGGTCTTCGCTCAGGCAGGCGTCACGCCTTGCGTTTGCGATTTTCTCACCTTCGGCTCCTGGATCGGCGACGTCGCCTATGCCCCCAACGGGTCCTATCGTCCCGGTCAGATCGACAAGCTCGATCGTGCGACTTACGTGGCGGGAACGTTGTCGACGGTCGTGGCTCTCGATAACCTGTTCAACCAGGCCAATCTGCCGGGCGCCAATCAGCAGAATTTCGTGGCGACCTACAACGGCCACATGATCGGCACCGCCCAGCTCGGCAACACTCCCAGCTACGCGGCGGCCGGCACCTACCAGAACGTCTGGAGCTTCGGCGCGCGCAGTGGCGCCATAACGGGGTCGTTCGACGGCATCGCCATCAGCGGTACCGCCAATCTCATCAACAGTGGGCCGGGCTTTGTGGCCAACCTGAACGTGCCCATCGCAGCCGGTGTCGGCAGCCTCAACGGCGCCTTCTTCGCCTCACCGACCGATCCCGTTAAGGGACAGGCGGGAAGCTTCCTGCTTGCGGGCCAGCGCCCGGCGGTTGCCAACGGTCCGTTGCTCAACTACCAGGCGGGCGGGACCTTCGCGGCCCAGCGGTAGCGGAGATGAAGTCGGCGATGGCGGCAATGTCGTCGCGCCGAAACCACGGCAGGCCGGGTTCTTCTGGCCTCTCATCGGCGGCGATGGCGGCGATCGACGGATCGTCCAGCGCCATCGGCTTGGCGGCGGCATCGCCCCGCACCTCGATCTTGGCGTGCGGTTCGCGCTTGTAGCCTTCGATCAGGATCAGATCGGCCGGCGCCAGACGCGCCAGAACCTCACCCAGCGGCGGCTCCGGCTGCTCGCGCATGATGGCGTAGCGCCGCCCACCGACCAGCGCGACTTCGGTCGCACCCGCGGCGCGATGGCGAAACGAATCGGTGCCGGCCCGGTCGATATCGACCTCATGATGGGCATGCTTGACCGTCGACACGCGCCAGCCGCGGCGCACGAATTCCGCGACCAGCCGCTCGACCAGCGTCGTCTTGCCGGCGTTCTTCCAGCCGGTGACACCAAAAATCGGTGAAGGCATCAGGCTTCGATCCTGTCGGCATGGGCATAGGCCGTCAGGCGGTCGCCGCGCACGAAGGCGATCAGGGCAATATTCGCCTGCTCGGCCGTGACGATGGCCAGCGACGTCGGCGCCGACACCGAGGCAATGGCCGAGGCGCCGCCAGCGGCGGCCTTCTGCACCATCTCGTAGGAACAGCGGCTCGTCACCACGATGAAGCCGCCAGGATTGCCGGCGCCGCTCTTCGCCAGCGCGCCCAGAAGCTTGTCGAGCGCATTGTGACGGCCGACATCCTCGCGCACGGCAACGAGCGCGCCGGCAGCATCGGCCCAGCCCGCCGCATGGGTGGCGCCGTTCTGACTGTTGATCGGCTGCAGCGCCGGCAGATCGGCCATGGCGCGGCGGATCGCGGCAGCGGACACCGCCTGCGGCGCTGCCACGACGGCCACGGCGCGCAACGCCGCGTCGAGACTTTCGACGCCGCACAGGCCGCAGCCGGTGCGGCCGGCCATCGACCGGCGGCGCTCCTGAAGCCCCGCCATGCGTTGACCGGCAATCCGCAGCCGCACTTCTATTCCTTGTCCAACCGGCTCGACCTCGATGTCGAAGATCTCCGACGGCGTCTCGATGATGTTCTCGCTCAGCGAAAAGCCGCGCGCGAAATCCTCGAGGTCGCAGGGCGTCGCCATCATCACGGCATGGCTCACGCCATTATATACCAGCGCGACCGCCGTCTCCTCGGCCACGATCTCGTCGAGCGTTTCGCTGCCCGTCGCCGTCAGCCGCCGCGCGACATGCCGGAGGGAGCCTGTTTCAGCCATGACCAGAACATGGCTTGCCTTGTCCTTTGCCGCAACCAAGCTAGCATCGCCGCCGAATGAACAGGGGAAATCGCAGATGGCCAATTTCCAAAGGCTGGCCGCGGCGCTGGAGGGCAATGCCGCGCTGAAGCGCCGGGCCGCGCTGGCGGCGCTCGCGCTCACCGTGAAGAGCGGTGGCGAGGCGAACTCCGTCCGCATCGGCGAGCATATAACCGTCGGCGCCGGTCCCGCCGGCGATTCGGCCTTCACTCTCGCCGCGACGGCGCAAACCTGGGACGAATTCGCCAAACCCATTCCCACCGTTGGCTATCAAAGCCTGGTTGGCATGCAGCGCGTCGGCCATCTGAAGGTCGAGGGCGACGTGCTGGCCTGGGGCCGCAACCTGATCTTCCTCGAACAGCTCTTCGCCACCCTGCGGCCCGACGCACCGGCGGCACGCCCCGCGCCCGTCGGCGAGCCCGTCATCGAGCCCATTACCGGCCGCTACCTGCGTCTCGACTTCAACGGCAAGCCGCATCGCATCTATTTCGAGGAAGCGGGCCCGGAAAATGGCGGGGGCATTCCGCTGGTCTGCCTGCACACCGCCGGCGCCGACGGCCGGCAGTATCGCGCGCTGCTGAACGATCCCGAAATCACCGACCGCTTCCGCGTGATCGTCTTCGACCTGCCGTGGCACGGCAAATCCTCGCCGCCGCCGGGCTTCGAGAACGAGCATTACCGCCTCACCACCGATCTCTATGTCGATACCGTGATGGCGGTGTGCCGCGCGCTGAAGCTGGACAAGCCCGTCGTCATGGGCTGCTCGATCGGCGGCCGCGCCGTGCTGCATCTGTCGCTGCGTCATGGCGACTATTTCCGCGCCGCCATTGGCTTGCAATCGGCAACCCATGCCGATGCCGGGGCCGATACCCGCCTGCGCGACCTCGGCGTGTTGTTTCGCCCCGACGTGCACGGCCAGGAAGCCGCCGCCGGCTCCGTCGCGTGCCTGATCTCGCCCAGTTCGCCCAGCATCGAGAAATGGGAAACGCTGTGGCACTACATGCAGGGCGGGCCGTCCATCTTCCTGGGCGACCTGCACTACTATTTCACCGATGGCGATCTGCGGAACGGCCTGCTCGACACGCTCGATACCGGGCGCTGCCCGCTTTACCTGCTGACCGGCGAGTACGATCTCTCGGCCACGCCCGAGCTGACAGCGGCGCTGGCCTGGCAGGTCAAGGCCACGCATTTCGAGGTCATGAGGGGAATGGGGCATTTCCCCATGTCCGAAAGCCCGCGGGAATTCCGCAAATACCTGCTGCCCGTGCTCGCCCGCATCGCGGGATAGCCTCCCGACCGGGAGAGGGCCGTTGCCGACTATGAGCGTGGCGCCGCGCACTGTACAATCGGAGAATGTCGGTCCGCAGCGTCCTTGCCGTGCTGGTTCTCCTCGTGGCGGCAGCGCTCTCCCGTCAGGCCGGTGCCTATCCGGCGAGCGCCTTCGTCGGCGGCAAGGCCGACCACCTCGTCGATGAAACAGGGGCGCTGGATCTCCAGGCCATACGGGCCGCCTCTCCGGGAGCGCTTTTCACAGGCTCCAATGGCTCGATGGCCAGCCGCGGTGTCGCGAAATCCGCCGGCGCCGCGTTCTGGTTGAGGCTGCGCATCATCGAGCTGTCCGGGGCGCCGGCCGGCGCCTGGGTACTGTCGTTCAACGAGACGCGCGCACGCCATGCCACCTTGTTCGTGCAACGGCCGGACGGCGAGACGCGAAAATACTACTGGAACCGCCTGCCCGGCCGCGAAACCGAGCCGGAGCCCATACGGTTCCCGATCTTCACCCTGAAGGCCGATGAGCTCTCCGGCAGCACGATCTACCTGCGTATCGAGACACCGTCATCGATGCGCGCCAACCTCTGGCTGCAGCCGACGATCTCCTTCACCGACGGCTATTCCCGCGACAACCTGATGTTCGGATTGCTCATCGGCCTGATCTTTGCGGTCGCCGTCTATCTTGCCGCGATCGGAATCGCCGTTCAAAGCGCGGCGCTGGGCTGGCTGTCCGGGATTTCGATTGCCTATGTCGCCTATGTCGTCGGCGACCAGAGCTTCATCGACACCATGATCGGCGCGCGCGGCTTTCTGCTATCGTCGATGCTGTCGTTTCCCTCGATCTTCTTCCTCTACGCCTGCGCTCTTGCCTTCGTGCGGAGCTACCTGCGGATCGACGAGCACTATCCGCGGATTGCCCGCATCATAGGCGTTCTCGTCGTCCTCAACTTCATTCTGGCGGCGGTTGCGATTTACGACGTGGTCACCCCGGCGCGGACACTGCGGCCGGTTTCATCGCAGATCGGATTGCTGAACCTCGGCACGCTGATCTTCCTGATGGCAGCGACCCTGCTGCGCGACTGGCGCCGTGCCTGCGTCTTCGCGCTGTGCTTCCTGCCCGCTGTTTCGGGGGGCCTGGTGCGGCTGCTGCCCGATACCACCGGGATCGAGACGGCGCCGTCGGTGCTTTACTTCAATTACTACGGCATCGCGCTCTCGCTGGTCGCCTTCGCCGTCCTGACCTCGATCGACATCGGCGCCCGGCAGCAGCGCGCCCGTCAGGCGCTGCAGACCAGCGAGTTGCGCCTGCGCGACTATGCCAGCGCCGCCAACGACTGGTTCTGGGAAACCGACACCGACGGCCGCCTGAACTTCATTTCGCCGGCCATGGCCGCAGTCGTGGACCGACAGCCGCGGGCGGAATTTTCCGACCGCTGGGCCGCGCTGCAATCGGCGCTGGCCGGCAGGCAGGCCTTCCGGCGCCTCCAGCTGATCGTTGAAAACACTGGCAAGCGCATGGTGCTCGAACTCAGCGGAAAGCCAATCCTCGATCCTGCCGGCGCCTTCGTCGGTTTCCGCGGCACGGCAAACGACGTCACCGCCGCCCAGGAACAGGCCGAAGCCCAGGCCCAGCAGCAGAAGATGGCGGCGATCGGCCAGCTCGCCGGCGGCGTGGCGCATGAGATCAACAATCTGCTGCACCCGATCCTCAATCTCACGCGGCACGCCTACAACGCGCCCGAGGCGACCGCCGCCATGCGCAAGCACCTCGGCATGGTGATGGACTCCGCCCGGCGCGCCGGCGACATCGTCGTCCAGATCCTGGGCACCGCCCGCTCGGCACGGAAATCGACGACGGCCCGCCTCGGGGTCGCCCTGGAATCGGCCATCGAGGCCGTCATGCCGCTGGTGCCGAAGGAAACGGCATTCACCGTCCAGCTGCTGTCGCGGGACGGCCCGGTCATCCCCGAGAGCGACGCTTTCCAGGTCGTCAGCAACCTTGTCCTCAATGCCGCCCATGCCGGCACGGCCGCCGCCTCGATCGAACTCGCCTACCGCTATCGCCCGGCCGAAAAGCTGTACGAACTGTCGGTGCGCGACGACGGCAAGGGCATGGACGAGGACACCCTGCGGCGCGCTTCCGAGCCCTTCTTCACGACCAAACCAGCCGGAGACGGTGCGGGCCTCGGCCTGTCGATCGTCCAGGGCGTGGTAAAGTCATGGGGCGGCGAAATTGAAATCGCCTCTCGGCCCGATCAAGGTACCACCGTCACGATAACCCTGCCCGCCGGAGACTGACATGGCGTCCAAATCCCCAGCACAAATGCCCAAGGGCAGCTCCATCCTCGTGGTCGACGACGTTGCCGCGACCTGCGAAAGCCTGCGGCTCGACCTCGAGGAAGCCGGCTATCGCGTGACCTGCCGTTCCAACGGCGCCGAGGCGATGAGTGCACTCGAGAGCCAGCCGTTCGACGCGCTGGTGACCGACCTGTGGATGCCCAAGATGGACGGTCTCGTCCTGATCAAGGAAGTGCACAACGTCCAGCCTGGCATCCGGGTCTTCGTGATCACCGGCGGTGGGCCGAAGCTGCCCATCGAATCGGCCACGACGCTGGCACAGATCTGGGGCGCCGAGCAGATTTTCGTGAAGCCCTTCGACAATCGCGACATCGTCAGCGCATTGGCCAGGGCGGCCTAGCAAGGGGCCGCACTCCGGCCCGGGAGACTTGAAAACTTCCCACTTCGATGGGAAGCCTTCGATGCCGATGGCACAAGGCTTTCGGGCGATTCTTCCCAGTTTCCCACCCACCCCTGTACGAAAAATCTTGACAGGTTTTCCCGGCGTCAGGCGTCGGGATCGAGCGCGATATCGGAGTCGCGCGAGGCCAGCGTGCGCAGCGCTGCCTCCAGCCCGACGACAAGCGCACGCCGGTCGGCGCTGCCCAGGCCGTCGAGCGCCTTGGTCAATACATTCAGCGGGTCCTGCTTCAGCAGGGCGGTGCCCCTGGCGGTCAGTTGCAGCGAATGAATCCGCTGATCGCTCTCGCCGAGCTGGCGGCGAATCAGTTTCTTGACGATGAGGGTGCGGACCGTCCGGCTCACCGGCCCGAAAGCGATGCCTTGATAGCGCGTCAGCGCTGTCGCCGTGCGATGCTGCTTGTCCGCCGTCGAGAAGAAGCGCAACGCGGTCCATTGGGCGGGATAAAGGCCATGGGCGTGCGACGCCGAATGGATCGCCCGGGCGAGCTGCTCGATCAGCTGAGCAATTGCCCGCGACGGAATGGACTTCATGACAAGGTCGTACGATTCTTAGCTGACGGGAACATGACACGTCGCGACACGGCAGCAGCATACGCCACGATGCGGATTCAAGCCTCGAATTTCTTCGATCGACGCCTTGGTGCGAGATCGCGCACTCTCACGAACAAGCAAAGCGCGGAGCAACACACTTACCGGTTGTAGAGAGATATTTTAACCTGCAATAAATTTGCAGATGCAGTGCATATTTAATAGAACATTCTTGAAGCGCATCTACCGCTTAAAACGCCATCTGCCATTCGATAGATAATTGGCAGAAAAACGTAGCCCCTTTCGTTTGACCCAACTTGGGTCGAGCCAGTAGGTTCTCGGCCGTGCGTATGCCGCACTGCGGGGAAATGGGGTTTCCCACGGGCATTGCGACGGTCTGCGGGAAGGGGTTTCCGCGGGCCCAGCGAACGACCGCCCTTGGGATGAGCGCTAACACCTTCTGAACCGGCTGGACGGCAAATGACCGACCCGATCGAAAGACGGGCGACCGGTCATGGGTGTGGGTGGGGAGTATCTGATGGCTTTTAGCACTGTCATCTATGGCGACGGAACCGGCGAAAGCCTTTCCGGCACAACCGGCGACGACACCATTTACGGAGGTGCCGGCAACGACACGCTCTTCGGCGGCGACGGCAGCGACACGATCTCGGGCGACGCGGGCGACGACACGCTCTACGGCGCCGCCGGATCGAACGCCGTGGACTACTCGGCGGCGCCGGGGTCCATCACCATCGACTTCGCCGCGGGCACGGCATCGGGCGAAGGCACCGATACCATTTACGCCTTCAGCACCGCGTTTGGATCTACGTCCAGCGACACCATCACCGGCAGCGCCTTTTCCGATGTGGCGGTATTCTTCTCCGGCGGCGACGGAAACGACCGGCTCACCGGTACGTCCAGCAACGATACGCTGGCGGGCGGCGCCGGCAACGACACGCTGACCGGCGGCGGCGGCGGCGACGATACCCTCGACGGCGGCGACGGCAACGACATCGCCGACTACAGCACGGCAACCGCGGGCATGACGGTCTCGCTCAACAGTGCCGGCACGGTGATTCTGACCGTCGACGGCACGGATACCCTGATCGGCATCGAAGGCATCGCCGGCGGCTCGGGCAACGACCGGCTCTTTGGAGACTCGCTCGCCAACAGGCTGTTCGGCGCAGCCGGCAACGACTTCCTAAATGGTGGCGGAGGTAACGACATCGCCTATGGCGGCGACGGCAACGACCAGGTTTACGGCAGCAACGGCGACGACACGTTCTATGGCGGCGATGGCCAGGATATCGTGGCCGGAAACGGCGGAAACGACACGCTGTACGGCGACGGTGGCGGCGACGCGCTCACCGGCGACGGGGTCATGTTTGGCGGTTCGGGCAACGACACGATTACAGGCGATCTGGGTACCTTCTATGGCGGTGACGGCGACGACACCCTCCAGAGTTTCGCCGGCGGTGCAGCGACGTTTGATGGCGGCAGCGGCGACGACACGATCGTAATAGGTCGCGCCGGCGCGGTAACCGTCGATCTGACGCAGACAGATGCATGGTCCGGCACCGTATCCGACGGATCGACTTTGCAAGCCATCGATCGTATTCGCGCAGGCCTCGGCAACGACAGCGACGTCGTTCGCCTCGCGTTTTCCGACAGCGTCGCCGATCCATCCCTTTCCCAAGGGATCTACGCTGGCGGCGGCAGTGGCATCGACAGGCTTGAACTGGACTATTCTGCACTGACCCGTGAAGTCAGCGGAAACGCTGGGTTTTACTCCGGCGGCATTCAGGGATATGGCTTCGAGCAGATCGTCGTCACCGGCGGCAGCGCCAACGACTACTTCATTACCGACGGGCAAGTGTCCACCGCCACGCTTCTCGGTGGCGGTGGCGACGATTACATGTACGGCAGCTCTGGCAACGATACGCTAGAGGGCGACAGTGCCAACGATACGCTGTTTGGCGGCTTTGGCGGCGACAAGCTGTATGGCGGCACCGGCTTCGACGCCCTCTTCGGCGACGCGGGCAGCGACACCCTGGACGGCGGCGACGACGACGACACGGTCGTGGGCGGCCTCGGCAACGACGTCCTGCGCGGCGGCGACGGCAACGACACGCTCGACGGCGGCGACGGCATCGATGTCGCCGACCTCGGCAACGCCACGGGCGATCTCGACGTAACACTCGACAGTGCCGGCACGGTTATCGTCAGCGGCGACGGCATCGACACCCTGATCGGCATCGAAGACATCGCCGCCGGCTCCGGCAACGACACCCTGACCGGCGATAGCGTCGCCAACCGGCTGTACGGCTCCGACGGCAACGACACCCTGATCGGCCTCGATGGCAACGATACGCTGGCGGGCGGCGCCGGCAACGACACGCTGGATGGCGGAAACGGCATCGACGTTGCCGACTACAGCGCCCTCGGCTCCGCGATCGACGTGACCCTCGACAGCACCGGCACCGTGGTACTGACCCTCGATGGCACCGACACGCTGATCGGCATCGAAGGCATTGCCGGCGGCGCGGGCAACGATACGCTGACCGGCGATGCCGGCGACAACCTGCTGATCGGCAATGACGGCGACGATACCCTGTTCGGCGGCGACGGCAACGACACGCTCGATCCCGGCGCGGGCAGCGACAACACCGTCTATGGCGGCGCGGGCTTCGACGCCATCGCCTTCTCGACCTCCGTCACCGTCGACCTTGCGGCTGGCACCGCCGACAATGGCGAGGCCCAGGTCTTCTTCGAGATCGAGGATGCCGTCGGTTCGAATTTCGACGATACGCTGACCGGCGACAACAATGGCAACATCCTCGTTGCCGGCAACGGCAGCGACTCGCTCTTCGGCGCCGGCGGCGACGACATACTGCTCGGTGGCGAGGTGCGCGGCGGCGAGGTCTACGGCGACTCCGGCGGCAATCTGCTGTCGGGTGGCGAAGGCAACGACACGATCATTGCTCAAGGTCCCGACACGATCTGGGGCGGCAACGGCGACGACTATATCGACATCATTCAGACCGGCGCGGCGACCATCGATGGCGGCGCCGGCCACGATCGCCTGATCCTCGACCGTTCGGAGCTGCCGGGCGGCACATCGGCAAGCCTGTTCTTTGGCGCCGATGGCGTGGAAGACTTTACCCTCGCCGACGGCACCGCCGTTACCAATATCGAGGAACTGGTGCTGATCGGCGGTGACGGCAACGACACCATCGCCTTCACCTACACCGACCTTTCCGCCCCCGGCCAAAACCTGTTCGCCGGCAATGGCGGCAACGACGCGGCCATCGTGGACTTCTCCGGCTACAGCAAGGGAGCCATCGCGGCCCTCGCCTCCGGAGATTTCGCCGCGATCGCCGACGCGAACTTCACACAGATACTCCAACTGGAGGAAATCGAGTTCCTGACCCTGTTCGGCACGTCGCTCGCCGACACGGTCGACTTCGGCCTTTCTTCCATCGACGCCACGATCTACGGCGGCGGCGGCGATGACTTCTTCTGGGGCGGTCGCCATCTCAACGCGGTGTTCGGGGGCGACGGCAACGACGAGATCGCCCGCCTCTCCCGGGATGCGGCGACCATCGACGGCGGCGACGGCGAAGACGGTCTGTGGCTCGACTATTACGACGATACGGTGGGCCTCAACATCACCCTGTCGCGCGATGGCGACGGCATCCATTTCGCGGGCCTGGTCAATAGCCTCGCGACCACCGACATCGAGTTCGCTCGTATCACCGGCGGCACAGCCAGCGACACTCTCGTGGGCGGCGACGGCAACGACTACCTCGAAGGCGGCTACGGCTACGGCAACGACACCCTCGTGGGCGGGGGCGGCGACGATTACCTCAACGGCGGCCAGGGCGCCGACCTGATCGACGGCGGCGACGGCGATGACGAGGTCGTCGGCGATGGATCGGATACGGTCTGGGGTGGCGACGGCAACGACATCCTCAATATCAATGTCAACTACAGCTTCGGCCCATCGACCGTCGACGGCGGCGCGGGCATCGACGCCCTCGTTCTCGATGTGTCCAGTTTCAGCAGCGACACTTCCATCGAGTTCACGCCCGGCGGAGGCGCCCAGAATTTCACGCTGATCGACGGCACGACCATCGCCAATGTCGAGGCGATAACTGTCGTTTCGGGGTATGGCAACGACCTGTTGACCGGCGGCGACTACGACGACGCCCTCTTCGGCGGCTACGGTTCGAACACGCTCTCGGGAGGCGCCGGCAACGACACGCTCGCGGGCGGCCCCGGCAACGACACGATCTATGGCGGCGACGGCAACGACCTGCTCATTGCCACGGTTGGCGCCGACTATCTCTACGGCGACGCCGGCACCGATACGCTGTCCGCCGATCTGTCCAGCACGACCCTCGACATCACGGCGATCGTCGGCGGCACCATCGTGCTGCTCCCCGAAACCACCGTGACCGACGTCGAGGTGCTGTACCTGACGACGGGATCGGGCAACGACACCATCGTGGCCGGTGACGGCAACGACAGCCTGGCTTCCGGCGCCGGCAACGACACCCTCTTTGGCGGCGCCGGCAACGATACGCTCGATGGCGGCTCCGGCAGAGACACGATCGACGGCGGCTCCGGCAACGACCTCGTGCGACTCGACGAATCCGATTCGACGGTCGATATCACAGTCACCAGCGGCTCCTTCCTGCTGTCCGACGGCACGACAGTCACCAATGTCGAGGCCTTCGACCTGACAACGGGCTCGGGCAACGACACCCTGACGGGCGGTGTCTTCAACGACACCCTGGTTTCCGGCGACGGCAACGATGTGCTGACCGGCGGCGACGGCAACGACCGGCTCTACGCCGGCGCCGGCTACGACACCCTCTACGGCGGCGACGGCATCGACGTCCTACGTAGCGGCGACGACGGCGACACGATCTACGACAGCGGCTCGGGCTCGATCTACGGCGGCGACGGCGAAGGCTATTTCTTCCTTACCGGTCCCGGCATCTGGCATGTCGAGGGTGGTTCCGCCAACGACCGTCTGACGATCGACAACGGTGCCAACTCGGCGAATGCCACGCTCGATATCGACTGGACCGCCGACAGCCTGTCCTTCGCCGACGGCACGACGGTCATCGACGTCGAGTACACGACACTGCTGGCCGGCGCGGGCGACGACACCGCGATCTTCACTCTCGCGGCCGATGCCGAAGGCAGCGTGTCCTTCGACGGCGGAAATGGCAACGACACCGCCATTGTCGACCTTTCCGCGATGGGCGGACCGGCGTCTGTAGGCTCCGGAGGCGGCACCGACCTCATTTTCTCGAGTGGCAACGCCTATGGCACTCTGGGCAATGTCGAGAACCTGGCCCTGCTGGGCACCCGGCAAGATGACAACGTCAGCCTCGGCGGCTCGACGGCCTCCAGCACGCTGTCCCTTGGCGACGGCAACGACATAGCTTCGACTGGTGCCGGCAATGACGTGCTGTTCGGCGGTGACGGCAATGACGACCTCCGCGACGACGGCGGTGCCAGCACCGTCTGGGGCGGCCAGGGTAACGACACCGTAGTGGCCTACGCGTTCGATAGCGCGGCAACCGTCGAACTCGATGAGGGCGACGACGTCCTTTATGCAATAGATACGGGCGGCGTCTTTCGCGGCGGCGCTGGCAACGACTTCTTCTTTATCGACGACAGTGGCGCGGTTACCGTCGATGGCGGCGCCAACAGCGACATCCTGTTTCTGAATCTCAACGGCACCGCCGGTCGTTTCGGCACCGTGGCATTCACCGGCGGCATGTATTCGGTCAGGCTGTCGGACGGCTCGTCCATCAGCAATGTCGAGTACCTGACGCTGACGACCGGCGACGGCAACGACACCCTGACCGGCAGCGACGCCGACGACGTGCTCAGAACCGGCTTCGGCTTCGACACTCTCGATGGCGGCGCCGGCAACGACGACCTCCTGGACTACGAAGGAGGACTGATCTACGGCGGCGATGGCAACGACACCATCGAAGTGAGGGCGAGCACCGGCTCGACGATCGACGGTGGCGACGGCATCGATACTCTCCTGATCTCGGGCTCGACCAATGCCGATCTCACCGGCTTCGTGCTGAGCAACATCGAGCATGTCTACATCTCGGGCGACAGCTCGGCTCACACTTTCACCGGCAGCAACATCGGCGACGTCATCACCGGTGGCGACGACTCCGACACGCTCTACGGCGCCGGCGGCGACGATACGCTGGATGGCGGATTCGGCAGCGATACGCTCTACGGCGGCAGCGGCGACGATACGCTGGATGGCGGATTCGGCAGCGATTCCCTCTTCGGCGGCGCGGGCAACGACACGGCCATCGGCGGCAAAGGCGACGACTACGCCGAGATCCATGAAAGCGGCGACATCTTCCTGGAGACCACTGTCGTGGGCCAGGACCGCGTCGGCATCTTCCTGTCCTCGGCCTATACCGTGGGCGACAACATCGAGGAAATCGTCGTCGGCGCGGCCGGCGGCGGCACTGTCACCGGCGGCGAGACCGACAACACCATGACCGGCAGCGCCATAACCGACGTCCTGTGGGGCGCCGGCGGCATCGACACGCTCTACGGCGCCGGCGGCGACGATACGCTTTACGGCGGAACAGGTGACGATTCTCTCTATGGCGGCGCAGGGAACGATGCCCTCTATTCCGGCGACGGCAACGACGCCATCACCGACGATGCCCAGGGAACGATCTATGGCGGCGACGGCGACGACCTGATAACCGTGTCGGGCAGCGCGGGCTCGACCGTCGACGGCGGCGCCGGCATCGACACGCTGGTTATCGACGCCTCGGGACTTGGCTCATTCAACCTCGCCACCAGCGGCATCGTCGCCAGCAATATCGAGGTGACCCTGGTCGTCGGCGGCACCGACAACGACACCATCATCGGTGCGGGCGCCACCGACATCCTGAGCGGCGGCAGCGGCGACGACCGTGTGTATGGCCTCGGCGCCGACGACACGCTTTATGGCGGTTCGGGCAACGATTCCCTCTACGGCGGCATCGGTAACGACACCGCCTTCGGTGGCACGGGCGACGATTATTTCGAGGTCCGCGACAGCGTTGACATCTTCATCGAGGGTTCTGTCCAGGGCACCGACCGCGTCGGCGTGTTCATCTCCACGGCCTACACCGTCGGCGACAACATCGAGCGCATCCTGGGCCTGGCGGCGGGCGGCGTCACGATCGCCACCACCGGATTCGGCGTTACGATGTCGGGAACCGCTGTCTCGGACGTGCTGTCGGGCGCGGACGGCATGGATTGGCTCTATGGCGATGCCGGCAGCGACACCTTGTACGGCGGCGGCGGCAACGACTACCTCTTCGGCGGCACCGGCAGCGACACAGCCTTCGGCGGGGCAGGCGATGATGTCTTCGAAGTCCGCGACAGCGGCGACGTGTTCTCCGAAGCCGCGAGCGAGGGCTACGACCGCGCCGCGGTCTACATC
>JBBRFD010000093.1:0-17545 GCA_038224985.1 Reyranellales bacterium | reverse complement strand
TTTGAGCGAGGCCGTCACCAAGCGCGGCTGGCGCGAGACGCTCGCCACTTACACGCACCCGCGCGTCGTCACGCTGCTCTTCCTCGGCTTCTCGGCCGGGCTGCCGTTCCTTCTTGTCTTCTCGACCCTGTCGGCGTGGCTGCGAGAATTCGGCATCAGCCGCACCGCCATCGGCTTCATTTCCTGGGTCGGCATCACCTATTCGTTCAAGTTCGTGTGGTCGCCCGTGGTCGACCGCGTGCCGCTGCCGTTCCTGACGAGGGCACTCGGGCGGCGGCGCTCGTGGATGCTGCTGGCGCAGGCCGGCATCGCGTCGGGCCTGCTCGCCATGTCCTTCTGCGATCCGCGCGCCGATCTGTGGTGGCTGGTCTTCTTCGCGGTGCTGGTGGCCTTCTCCTCGGCAACGCAGGACATCGCGCTGGACGCCTTCCGCATCGAGGCGACCGACGAGAGCCTGCAGGGCGCCACCGCCGCGACGTATCAACTGGGCTATCGCATCGCCGTGCTCGCCGCCGGTGCCGGCGCGCTCTACATCGCCGAATTCGGATCGTGGCCCGTCGCCTATAAGACCATGGCGGCACTGGGCCTCGTCGGTATCGCCACGACGCTGCTGATCGCTGAACCGGAGAAGCGCACCTCCGCCGGCACGACCGAGCGCGAGGGCAAGATCGCCGACTTTGCCAACAGCCTCGGCTCGATGCCGGGCTGGCTGCGCGAGGCGCTGGTCTTCCTCTACGGCGCCATCGTTTGCCCCTTCGTCGATTTCTTCGCCCGCTTCGGCTGGATGGCGGTGGCGCTGCTGGCCTTCATCGGGCTCTTCCGCCTCTCCGACATCGCCATGGGCGTGATGGCCAATCCCTTTTACATCGACATGGGATTCAGCCTGCAGCAGATCGCCAATGTCACGAAGCTCTACGGCTTCGTCATGTCGATCCTGGGCGCGTTGCTGGGCGGCGCGCTGGTCTTCCGCTTTGGTGCGGCGCGCCTGCTCGCCATTTCGGTAATTCTGATCGCCACCAGCAACCTCACCTTCTCCTGGCTGGCGCTGGTCGGAAAGCCCGACACCGCGGTCCTCGCCACCGCCATCAGCATCGACAATCTGGTGAGCGGCATGGCTGGATCGGTCTTCATCGCCTTCCTCTCCGGCCTCACCAACACCGCTTACACGGCCACGCAATACGCCCTGTTCAGCTCGCTGATGACGCTGCCCGGCAAGGTGATCGGCGGCTATTCGGGCTGGATCGTCGACACGGCGCAGGCCACCGCCATCGGCGGCTACAAGTTCGGCGGCTATGCGCTGTTCTTTGCCTATACCGCCCTGCTCGGCCTGCCGGCTTTGATCCTGGCCCTGGTCGTGGCGCGATCCTTCGCAAAGAAAACCCCTCCTTCCTGAGGAAGGAGGGGTCAGTAACTTGGGAACCGCCCGTTCCGGAGCGGGGCGTGGGAGGCCGGGCCGGGAACGAACCCGTCCGCATTAACCCCGCGAAGCTACGGCTGCGTGACGGCCCGGTGTGGAAAACCCGCATCAACCGGGCTGGGCGTCCAGGGCGTAGCCGGCGGCGCGGACGGTGCGGATGACATCGACCTGACTCTCGCCGTTGAGCGCGATGCGCAGGCGGCGGATATGGACGTCGACGGTGCGCGCCTCGACATAGACGTCCTTGCCCCAGACCGAATCGAGCAGCTGCTCGCGCGAGAAGACGCGGCCGGGATGTTCCATGAAATGGCGCAGCAGGCGAAACTCGGTCGGACCGAGATGGACCGGCTTGCCGCCGCGCGTCACGCGATGCGCCACCAGATCCATGACGATATCGGCGTAGCTCAGCGCCTCGTCGGCCAGCGCCGGGCGGATGCGGCGCAGCACGGCGCGGATGCGGGCCACCAGCTCGGTCGGCGAGAACGGCTTGGAGACATAATCGTCGGCGCCGGCATCGAGGCCACGCACGCGATCGCCCTCCTCGCCGCGCGCCGTCAGCATGATGATCGGCACATTGGCCGTGGCGGTCTGGCGGCGCAGCTGGCGGCAGACCTCGATGCCAGACATCAGCGGCAGCATCCAGTCGAGCAGCACCAGGTCGGGCGTCTCGTCCTGCACGATGGCCAGCGCTTCCTCGCCGTCGTTGGCCACGGCGACGCGGAAGTTCGACTGCTCGAGGTTGTAGCGCAGCAATTCGACCAGCGCGTTTTCGTCCTCGACGATCAGCACCAGCGGCTTCATCGAGGAGGACTGCGCCTCGCGCCGGGCCATGGTGACCGTACTCATCTTGCCTCCGTGGCGTAGAGTTCGGCGCTGCCCTTGCGCCGCTCCTCGGCGAAGCTCTGGCCGGTTTTGCGAAAGCTCACCAGCTCGGCGATGTTGGTGACGTGGTCGCCGGCACGCTCGATGTTCTTGGCCATGAACAACAGATGCGTGCAGCTCGTGATGTTGCGCGGATCTTCCATCATGTAGGTCAACAGCTCGCGGAACAGGCCGGTATAGACCTGGTCGATCTCCTCGTCGCGATTCCACACGTCGCGCGCCTTGGCGACGTCGCTATGGGCGAAGGCGTCGAGCACATCCTTCAAGGCGGTGCGCACCAGCTTGCCCAGCCGGTCGATGCCGGCCACCGCCGAGGGCGGTGAATTGCCCTGCACCAGCACGATGCTGCGCTTGGCGGTGTTCTTGGCGTAATCGGCGATGCGCTCCAGGGCGGCCGCGATCTTGATCGAGGACAACACGACCCGCAGGTCGACCGCCATGGGCTGGCGCAGCGCCAGAAGCTGCACGGTCTGCGTTTGCACTTGGGCATCGAGCGCGTCGACGCGGGCGTCGGTGGCGATCACTTTTTCCGCGGCATCGGTGTCGCGTTCGCGCAGCGCCAGCAGGGCACTGGCCAGCTGGCTTTCGGTCAGGCCGCCCATCTCGCTGATCGTGGCGTTGAGTCGCTCGAGTTCTTCGTCGAACCGCTTGATGGTATGTTCGCTCGGCATGTCGAGATCCTTTTTCAGCCAAACCGGCCGGTGATATAGGCCTGCGTGCGGTCGTTCTTGGGCGTCGTGAAGATTTCGGCGGTGGGGCCGAACTCGATCAGCTCGCCGAGGTACATGAAGGCGGTGAAGTCCGAGACGCGCGCCGCCTGCTGCATGTTGTGGGTGACGATGACGATCGTATATTCCCGCTTCAGCTCGTCGATCAGCTCCTCGATCTTGGCTGTCGAGATCGGGTCGAGCGCCGAGCACGGCTCGTCGAACAGGATGACCTCCGGCTTGACCGCGACGGTGCGCGCAATGCAGAGCCGCTGCTGCTGACCACCCGAGAGGCTGAGCCCGTTGGCCATCAGCTTGTCCTTGACCTCGTCCCACAGCGCGGCGCGGCGCAGCGCGGTTTCGACGCGGCCGTCGACTTCCGAACGCGGCAGCTTCTCGTAGAGCCGGATGCCGAAGGCGATGTTCTCGTAGATCGACATGGGAAACGGCGTCGGCTTCTGGAACACCATGCCGATGCGGGCGCGCAGCAGGTTGATGTCCTGTCGCGGGTCGAGCAGGTTTTCGCCGTCGAACAGCACGTCGCCGGTGGCGCGCTGGCCGGGGTAAAGGTCGTACATGCGGTTGAGCACGCGCAGCAGCGTCGACTTTCCGCAGCCCGACGGGCCGATGAAGGCCGTCGCCTTGTTGGCGTAAAGCGACAGGCTGATGCTCTTGAGCGCGCGCGCATCGCCGTAGAAGAATTCGAGATTGCGCAGAACGATCCTCTCGGCGAGGCCGGCCGTCTCGGTCCTGGCGTGGGTGACCAGCGGCGTGGCGACGGTCGGGGCGGTATTGGTGTCCATGTTATGAAGACTTTCTCGTGGCGGTGAGAGTGCGGGCAATAATGCTGAGCGCCAGCACCGTCACGGTGATGAGGAGCGCGCCGGTCCACGCCAGCTTCTGCCATTCCTCGTAGGGCGACAGGGCGAACTGGAAGATGACCACCGGCAGGCTGGGCATCGGCGCGTTCATGTTCATGCTCCAGAACTGGTTGTTCAGGGCGGTGAACAGCAGTGGCGCGGTCTCGCCGCTGATGCGCGCCACCGCCAGCAGGATGCCGGTGACGATGCCGGCTTTGGCGGCCCGATAGGCGATCCGCACGATCATATGGGCACGCGGCAGGCCGATCGAGGCCGCTGCTTCGCGCAAGGTATCGGGCACCAGGGTCAGCATGTCCTCGGTCGTGCGCACGACGACCGGGATCACGATCACCGCCAGCGCCACTGCGCCCGCCCAGCCCGAGAAGTGACCCATCGGCGCCACCATCACCTCGTAGATAAACAGGCCGATGACGATCGAGGGCGCACTCAGCAGGATGTCGTTGATGAAACGCACAACGGTCGAGAGCCTAGCGTGCCGGCCATACTCCGCCAGGTAGGTCCCGGCCAGGATGCCGATCGGCGTGCCGATCAGCACGGCCAGGATTGTCAGGATCAGACTGCCGACGATGGCATTGAGAAGACCGCCCGCCGACCCCGGCGGCGGCGTCATTTCGGTGAACACCGAGAGAGAGAGTCCGCCCAGCCCCTTGAAGACCAGGATGCCCAGGACAAGGACCAACCAGCCGAGCCCAAACAAGGTCGCGGAAAGCGCCAGCGCCCTGGCAATGGCGTTGCGTCGCCGACGACCGGCGTAGAGCGGGTTGGTGGGAAGGCCGGCCATGGCGTTAGCCCTCCCGCCGCTTCAGGCGCAGGAGCATGTAGCGCGCCATCGACAACACGACGAATGTGATGATGAACAGGATCAAGCCGAGCGCCACCAGCGAAGAGGTATAGAGATCGCCGACCGCCTCGGTGAACTCGTTGGCGATCGATGCGGAAATCGTCGTGCCGGGCGCCAGGATCGACGCCGATACCTTATGGGCATTGCCGATGACGAACGTCACCGCCATCGTCTCGCCGAGCGCCCGGCCGAGACCCAACATGAATCCGCCGATCACGCCGACGCGCGTGTAGGGCAGGATGACGTAGCGGAAGACTTCCCAGGTCGTGCAGCCGACGCCATAGGCCGCCTCCTTCAGCACCGGGGGCACCGCGTCGAACACATCGCGCGATATCGAGGTCACGAACGGCAGCACCATGATCGCCAGGATCAAGCCGGCGGTCAGCATCCCGATGCCATAGGGCGGGCCTTCGAACAGCGAGGACAGCAACGGCACGTTCTCGAACGTGTCGATCAGGAACGGCTGCACGTACCTCTGCAGGAAGGGCGCGAAGACGAACAGGCCCCAGATGCCGTAGATGATGCTGGGAATGCCGGCCAGCAACTCGATGGCGATGCCGATCGGCCGGCGCAGGACGCCCGGGCAAAGCTCGGTCAGGAAGAAGGCGATCATCAGCCCGACCGGAACGGCGATCAGCATGGCGATCGCCGAAGTCACGAGGGTGCCGTAAATCGGCGCCAGAGCGCCGAACTTCTCGGTCAACGGGTTCCAGGTCTCGGTGTGGAAGAACGAGAACCCAAAGGTGCTGAACGCCGGCGCCGCGCCGATCACCAGCGAAATGATGACCCCGCTCAGCAGCACCAGGACGGCGATCGCCGCTGCGCGCGTCAGGTTGTGGAAGATCGTGTCGGTCACCCGCAGGCGCTTGAGCACGGCCGCCCGGGAGGTTTCCTCGTCGGCCTGCAGGCTCGTGCCGTTCAGTGTCATCTCGGTCACTTTGCCCCCCTTATGACCCACACGCCCTGCCAAGCTTCGGGATGACGCTTTTCGCCATCCCGAAATTCAAGGTGCGAGCAACGCAGCCAACCGTCTATCAGTTGGTCGGCGAATGGAGCGGCTTGCCGGCCGCGTCCTTGATCTCGGCGGCCCACATCTTCTGGACGTCACCCACGACCTTGTCGGGCATCGGCACGTAATCGAGCTCTTCGGCTGCCTTGTCGCCCTTTGCATAGGCCCAGGCGAAGAACTTCAGCGCCTCGGCGGCTGCCGCGGGATCCTGTGGCTTCTTGTGCATCAGGATCCACGTGCCCGCCGTCATCGGCCACGACTGGTCGCCCGGCTGGTTGGCCAGGATGACGCCGAAGCCGGGTTGCGAATTCCAGTCGGCATTCGCGGCGGCAGCCCTGCTCGCTTCGTTGGACGGCGAGACGATCTTGCCGTTCTTGTTGATCATCTTGGTGAAGATGAGCTTGTTCTGCTTGGCGTAGGCATTCTCGACGTAGCCGATCGAACCCTTGGTCTGGGCCACGTTGTTGGCGACGCCTTCGTTGCCCTTGGCGCCGATGCCACCCGGCCATTGTACCGCCGTGGCGACGCCGACCTTGGACTTCCATTCCGGGCTGATCTCCGCGAGATAGTAAGCGAAGTTGAAGGTCGTGCCCGATCCGTCTGAGCGATGAACCACGGCGATGGCCTGCTTGGGCAGCTTGATCCCGGGGTTGAGTTTGGCGATGGCGGGATCGTCCCAGCTCTTGATCTCGGTCAGGAAGATCCTGGCCAGGGTCGGACCATCGAGCGTGAGCTCGCCGGGCTTGATGCCATCGAGGTTCACGACCGGCACGATGGCGCCCATCACCATCGGGAACTGGACGAGGCCGGAGTCCTCGAGGTCCTTGCCGGTAAGCGGCGCGTCGCTGGCGCCGAAGGTCACGGTCTTGGCCTTGATCTGCTTGATGCCGCCACCCGAGCCGATCGACTGATAGTTCATGCCGATGCCGGTCTCCTTCTTGTATGTGTCCGCCCACTTGGCATAGATCGGATAGGGGAAGGTGGCGCCGGCGCCGGAAATATCCGCGGCCTGTGCCGCCCAGGACGAAACCGCGAGGACGGCGGTAGCCAAGATGGTTTTGCTAAATTTCACGATGATCTCTCCTTCGAAATTCTTCGAGCGGGAGTTCACTAAGATCCGCACGGGACTCTTGTATGACGTTAAAGCTACAGTCCTGTGACAGAGATCAAACGCCTGGGGACGGTCTTTGGCTGCAGGTCGTCCGCAGCCAATTTTCAGCGTATTCCCAAGTACTTATGGGTCTGCAGGCTGAGCTGCCAGCGCGGATGAGCCAAGCAATAGGCGACGGCGCGGGCGTGGTTTTCCCGGGCTCCGGGGCCGTCCAAGGGCTGCAGCGAGAAGCGCTCGAAGGCCAAGCCCTCGAAGGTTTCCGGCAAGGCGTCAGCCTGCGGGTAAACCAGCTTGAGCTCCTGTCCGGCGCGCAGCTTGAGTTCGCTCGTGCCTTTGGGACTGACGCAGAGCCAGTCGATGCCCGGTGGCGGCAGGAGCGTGCCGTTGGTCTCCAGGGCGATCTCGAAACCGCGCGCATGCAACGCGTCGACCAACGGTGCATCGACCTGCAGCAACGGCTCACCGCCCGTCAGCACGACGAACCGCCGATCCGCCGGACCATCCCAGGTTTGCGCAATCGTTTCGGCCAGAGCCACGGCATCGGCGTAGCGGCCGCCCAGCGTGCCATCGGTGCCGACGAAATCCGTGTCGCAGAAGGTGCAGGCCGCGGTGGCGCGATCTTCCTCGCGGCCGGACCACAGATTGCAGCCGGCGAAGCGGCAGAAGACGGCGCTGCGTCCGGCATGGGCGCCTTCGCCCTGCAACGTCTTGAAGATTTCCTTCACGCTATAGCTCATGCTGCGGCTCTCATGCCGTGGCCGGCAAGCTGACGGTGAAGGTCGAGCCCTTGCCCGGCACGCTCTGAATATCGAGCCGTCCGCGATGGCGACTGACCACATGCTTGACGATGGCGAGGCCGAGGCCGGTGCCGCCAAGCTGGCGCGAACGCGCGTTGTCGACGCGGTAGAAGCGCTCGGTGAGGCGCGGCAAATGGACGGCGGGGATGCCGTCGCCTTCGTCGGCTACCGAGACGACGACACTGCCGCCCTCGGCGACGCGCACGGCGATGCGCACCGCCGTATCGGGCCGCGCATATTTGACGGCGTTGTCGATCAAGTTCTGGAAGACCATTGTCAGCTCGTCGAAATCGCCGATGGCGGCCGGCAGGTCGGCCGGCAGGTCGAGTTCCATCCGCACCTTGCGTTCGCCGGCCTTGAACTGCAGCAGGTCCTGGGCGCCGCGCAGCAGGAGACCGAGATCGACGCGCCCCGCCGGGCGCGCATGCTCGTGCTGCTCGATGCGCGACAGCATCAGAAGATCGTCGACCAGCCGGCGCATGCGCTCGGCCTGCTCGGCCATGATGCCGAGGAAGCGGTCGCGCGCGGCCACGTCGTCGCGCGCCGGGCCGCGTAGCGTCTCGATGAAACCCATGAGGCCGGCAATCGGCGTCTTCAACTCATGGCTGGCATTGGCGACGAAATCGGCGCGCATGCGCTCGGCGCGGCGCAGCGCCGTGGTGTCGTGCAGCACGATTAGCGCCAGCGAACCGTCGGCGGCGGCGCGCGGCAGGCGACGGATATGGGCGATGACATCGAGCTCGGGCGCGCCCGACAGCACGAATTCGACGCTGATGCTGTCGTCCGCCGGGAAATTGCCGTCGTCGCCGACATCGAGCAATTCGTCGATGGCCGACAGAAGCTGCGGCTGGCGCAAGACCGTCGACAGGTCGCGTTCGGCGCCGACCGATCCCAACAGCAGCAGGGCGGCGCGGTTGGTGCGCACGATGCGGCGCTGACGGTCGACGGCGATCAGCGCGTCGGGCAAACCGTCGACGACGGTCTGGGCGGAGGCGGCGAGATTGTCCACGGCCGCGCGCTGGCGCCGCCAGCCGGTCGCCAGCGTGGCAGCGGCGGTGGCCAATTCCTCGGCGGCGGGCGCGAAGGACAGGCGCGGCATGGCGGGCTCGCGCTCGTCCGACAAGGCGCCGACGAAGCGGGCGAAGCGCGCCAGGGCGCCGAGATAGCGCTGCACGAGGAAGACGGTGGCGACCGTGATGCCGGCAAGCGCCAAGGCAGCCGCCCGGCCCGAAAGCTGGCCGAGCCACCACAATGCGAGCAGCGCCACGAACGACGGCGCCAGCGCCACCGCATTGGCAGCAAGGACACGGCTGAGAGGGAGGGTGCGGTCGGCCACGGCCCCTTATAGACGAAACCGCGTCAGATGATGGGCTTGGGCGCCGGGGGAACGAACAGGCGGATGGCGGCCAGGCCGAACAGGAAGCCGCCGATATGGGCGCTCCAGGCCACGGGATCGCCGCCGGCGCCGGGAGTGCCGCCGACGACGCCGAAGAAGACGTTGAGGCCGACCCAGACCAGCGCGATCGGGATCAGCGACGGCAGGCGGCCAACGCGGCGCATCAGGATCAGCACCCCGCCGAACAAGCCGCTGATGGCGCCCGAGGCGCCGACCACGGGATCGAGCGTGTCGTAGAAAAACAGCACATGGACGAAGCCCGCGACGATGCCGGCGATCAGGTAGAACAGCACGAAACGCTGCATGCCCAGCACGCGCTCGACCGGCGCGCCAAAGGCCGCCAGCGTGGCCATGTTGACGCCAAGATGCATCCAGCTCGCATGCAGGAACTGATAGGTGATCGGCGCCACCAGCAGCGCCAGCGGCTCGACCGGCGTCGGGCCCGCATCGCCCGTATAGGCGCCGGCGACGAGACCGAGCTGATAGACCAGGCGCTGGTCGAAGGCGTCGGGCAACAGCATGCGCGCGACGTGAATGAGCACATTGATGCCAATCAGAAAAAGAACCGTCGGCGGTAAATTGATCGCGCGCTCCCCGGCCCCGCGCCAGGGCCCTGGGCGCCCGGCATCGTCAAAAGGCATCCGAAGCTCCACTATGGCGCCGAAGATACGCGCCGCCCCCTCTTAATGCACCGCAAAAAGGATGATGCGACAGGGGACCGTTCTTCGCGTCTTCTTTACTTCTTCGGGCCGCCCTGCCCCAGCGCCCGCAGCCGCAGACGCAGTGCATTGAGTTTGATGAAGCCTTCGGCGTCGCGCTGGTTGTAGGCGCCCTGGTCGTCCTCGAAGGTGACGTGCTGCATCGAGTAAAGCGATTTGGGCGACTTGCGACCGATCACGGTTGTATTTCCCTTGTAGAGCTTCAGGCGGACGGTGCCGGTGACGTTCTCCTGGCTCTTGTCGATCAGGGCCTGCAGCATCTCGCGCTCCGGCGAGAACCAGAAGCCGTTGTAAATCAGCTCGGCGTAGCGCGGCATGATCTCGTCCTTGAGGTGCCCGGCGCCGCGATCGAGCGTGATCGATTCGATGCCGCGATGGGCGGCATAGAGGATGGTGCCGCCCGGCGTCTCGTAGATGCCGCGGCTCTTCATGCCGACGAAACGATTCTCGACGAGGTCGAGACGGCCGATGCCATTGGCCTTGCCCAGCTCGTTGAGCCTGGTCAGCAGCATGGCAGGCGAGAGCTTCTTGCCGTTGACGGCGGTGGCGTCGCCCTGCTCGAAATCGACCGTGATGACGGTCGCCTTGTCGGGCGCATCTTCCGGCGAGATCGTGCGCTGGTAGACCATCTCGTCGGCCTCTTCCCAGGGATCTTCCAGGATTTTGCCTTCGCTCGAGGAGTGCAGCAGGTTGGCGTCGACCGAAAACGGCGCCTCGCCGCGCTTGTCCTTGGCGATGGGGATCTGGTTTTCCTCGGCGAATTCCAGCAGCTTGGTGCGCGAGGTCAGATGCCATTCGCGCCACGGCGCGATCACCTTGATGTCGGGCTTGAGCGCATAATACGAGAGCTCGAAGCGGACCTGGTCGTTGCCCTTGCCAGTGGCGCCGTGACAGACGGCATCGGCGCCCATCTTGGCCGCGATCTCGATCTGGCGCTTGGCGATCAGCGGCCGGGCGATCGAGGTGCCGAGCAGGTACTGGCCTTCATAGAGTGCGTTGGCGCGGAACATCGGGAAGACGAAGTCCTTGACGAATTCCTCGCGCACGTCCTCGATGAAGATGTTCTTGGACTTGATGCCCAGCAGCTCGGCCTTCTTGCGCGCCGGCCCCAGTTCCTCGCCCTGGCCCAGATCGGCGGTGAAGGTGATGACCTCGCAGCCATAGGCGGTCTGCAGCCACTTCAGGATGACCGAAGTATCGAGGCCGCCGGAATAGGCCAGCACGACCTTCTTGATGTCGCCCTTCTTATGGGGTCCGGTATAAGTAACGCTCATGGCTGGCCTCGCCGCTGTCGATGTCTGATAAGGGCGCGCGAATATAGCTGCCGACCCTCGCGGAGCAAGGCCACAGAAGGCCGAGAAAACCATGGTTTCAGCCCTAGAACGCCTATCGTATGCCGCCCGCCAGGCCGCCCGTGTCGCCTGGTATGCCGGCCATTACGCCGCCGGCCGGCGGCTGCTGAAACCGATGCCCAAGCCCGATTTTCCCATCGGGCCGACACCGAAGCGCGCCGAACTGACGGCCGACATGCGCGCGCTGTTCACGCGCGAATGGCGGGACATCGAAGCCGGCCTCTTTCCCGCGCCGCGCGCGCTGGGCGCCGAGCCGGCCGAGTTGCTGCGCCGCAGCCTGCTCTATTTCCGCGATCTGCCGCAGGTCGATGCGCGCCGTCACGGCACGCTCGACGACGAGCTGCCGCCCGGTGAACAGGGCGACGGCCTTCCCGCCTATTACCGCCAGAACTTCCATTTCCAGAGCGGCGGCTGGCTCACCGATCAATCGGCCGCGATCTACGACACCCAGGTCGAGGTGCTGTTCACCGGCGCTGCCGACGCCATGCGCCGCCGCGCGCTCAAGCCCGTCGCCGAGTGGATGGCCGGAAAGAACCAGCGGAGCCTGCGCGCGCTCGATGTCGGCTGCGGCACCGGCCGCCTGCTCGCTTTCCTGCACGACGCCTGGCCGGGAATGAAGCTCACCGGCATCGACCTCAGCACGCCCTATCTGGCCGAGGCGCGCCGCCTCGTCGGCAAGACCGCGCGCGTGAAGCTGATCGAGGGTGCGGCAGAGGCCTTGCCTTTCGAAGACGCAAGCCTCGATCTGGTGACCTCGTCGTTCCTGCTGCACGAACTGCCGAAGAAGATTCGCAGCGCCGTCTTCGCGGAGATGGGGCGCGTACTGAAGCCGGGTGGCCTGCTGGTCGTCGTAGACTCCCTGCAAAAAGGCGACCGGCCGGAATGGGACGGGCTGCTCGACCTCTTCCCGCATTATTTCCACGAGCCCTATTACGCCGAATACGTCGCCGCCCGCACCGACGAGTGGCTGACAGCGGCCGGCCTCACGCCCATCGCCCATGAGAACGCGTTCCTGTCGCGCGTCACGGCAGCCACCAAGCCATGATTCGCGACGCCATCTTCTTCGGACTATGGGCGGCCTTCTGCGTGCTGCTGACCGCCGTCGTCTTCTTCGGCCTGCTCGCCTACGCCGTCGATGGCTCCGCCTTCAGCAGCATCGGCAAGTTCGCCTTGATGGCGCTGCCGACCGGCACCGTCGCCGCCCTCGGCTGGCGCCTGATGCATCGCGGCGTCCATCAACCGAACTGGCTGGGCTATGTCGTGCTAGCTGTCGGCACGGTCGTGGTCAGCCACATCGTCATTGCGTCCGTGCTGCTGTTTCCCCGCGGCGGCGCAAAGATGGATGTCATCGACTATGTGGCCGGCGTCCTGCTGTCGATCCTCTACCACGGCTGGATCACGGTGCCGGTGGCCCTGGCAGGCACGGCGTTGTTTGTGTGGATACGACGCAGGCTTAGCCCGACGAGCTAACATCCAGAGTCTTTCCGACGGAATTGACTCACCATCGAACGAGCAACAAAGCTGTCATCCCGAGTCGCGCGCGGCGGCCTCGACGTCGCTCACCTTGGTGCGGCGGTCGCGCAGGCTGGCGCTCTTGAGCTGGCCGCAGGCGGCATGGATGTCGCGGCCGCGCGGCGTGCGCACCGGGGCGCTCAAGCCACCATCGTTGACGATCTCGGCGAAGCGGTGGATGCGGTTGTTGGAGCTGCACTCGTAGGGCGCGCCCGGCCAGGGATTGAACGGGATCAGGTTCACCTTGGCATGCACGGGCTTCAGGATGCGCACCAGCTCGCGCGCGTCGGCGTCGCTGTCGTTCACGCCCTTCAGCATGGCGTATTCGAAGGTGATGCGCCGGCTGTTGCGCGCACCGGGATAGGCGATGCAGGCGGCCAGCAATTCGGCGATCGGCCATTTCCTGTTGATCGGCACCAGCGTGTCGCGCACCTCGTCGCTCACGGCATGCAGCGACACGGCCAGATTGACGTCGAGCGCCTCGCCGATCTTCGGGATCATCGGCACGACGCCCGAGGTCGAGAGCGTGATGCGGCGGCGGCTGAGAGCAATGCCCTGGTCGTCCATGGCGATCTTGAGCGCAGTCACCACGTTGTCGAAATTGTAGAGCGGCTCGCCCATGCCCATCATGACGATGTTGGAGAGCATGCGCGGCGCATCGGCGGTCGGCGTCGGCCATTCGCCGTAGCTGTCGCGCGCCACCATGAACTGGCCGACGATCTCGGCCGGCGTCAGGTTGCGCACCAGCGGCTGCGTGCCGGTGTGGCAGAAGCTGCAGGTCAGCGTGCAGCCGACCTGGCTCGAGACGCAGACCGAGCCGCGGTCTTCTTCCGGGATATTGACCGTCTCGACTTCGTTGCCGTCGCGCATGCGCAGCAGCCATTTGCGCGTGCCGTCGGTCGAGCGTTGCTCGGTGGCGATCTCGGGTCGCGCCACCACGAACAGCTCGTCGAGCCGGTCGCGCGCCTTCTTGGCGATATTGGTCATGCGGCTGAAATCGGTGATGCCGTGCCAGTAGATCCACTGCCAGACCTGCTGGGCGCGAAAGGGCTCGAGGCCGGCTTCCTTGAGGGTCGCCTTCAGCTCGTCGCGCGCCAGTCCGATCAGATTGCGGCGCGTGTCGTTGCGGCCGTGCACCTGAGGACGGGGTTCGACGATCTGCAGAAGTTCAGGTGGCAGGTTGGTCATGGCGCGGCTGAGATAGGCTCCGGTGCCGCTCTGCGCAACAGCGGCAAAATCGCGGGCGTGTTAGCGTTTGATGGGTGCCCCGGGCCTCTGGCACTCGCTGGAGGCGCGCTGGAAGGCCGCCGCGAAGCCCTGAAGCGGGAAAACGTCCTCGTGGAGCAGCCCGTCGGCGCCGAGCCCGGTCACCGTGATCGAGGCCGCCTCGGACATCGCCCGGACGATGCGCCGGTCGTTGGCCTCGTCGCCCGCCCAGGCGAAAGTGCCGTCGGTGAAAAGCCGGTAGCTCGGGCCATTGCCGAAGGAAACACGGGCCATGCTGTCGGCGCGGAAGTTGTAGCCGGCAGCGAAGCTCACGACGTCGTAGCTCTGGCGCTTCGGCCGATGGGTGACATAGAGCATGGGCCGGAGGTCGCGCGGGGTCATGGCGCTGCGCGTCTTGAGCGGGGTGACGTAGCAGAGCCGGCTGGCGCCGCTGCCGCTCGCCAGAGCCCGCCATTCCTCGGCGGTCAGCAGCAGGGAGGGTTCGACATTATCGGTGGTCTGGGGGCTGCTGGCGGCAAAGGCAGGGGTCTGCGCGACACCCGGGGTGGGCAGCGCGGCGAGCAAAGCGATTCCCAACAGCGTTCGGCCGAGCACGTCCTGTACCTGTGGCAACAGTTGACCTGCAGTTTAGGCTGCAAGCTATTGTTTTTCAACAACTTTCTGACGGTTCCGCCGTTTGCGCCGGTAAATCGGGTCGCCGAAGACGGGCAAGGGCACCGGTTCGGTCGGTCCGCCCTCGGCCACGGGACGCGGCGCGTGGCGGCCGAGGCTGATCAGGCGGTCATACAGGATGAGCGCGCCGGCGATGCCGAGATTGATCGAAAAGCGCATCGGGATCTTCACGACGTAATCGCAATGCGACTGCACCGCCGGCGACAGGCCTTCGCGTTCCGAGCCGAGGATATAGGCGGCCTGGCGCGGATGGCGGAAGCTCGGCAATTCGATCGCGTCCTCGGAGATTTCCACGCCGACGAGCCGACAGCCCACAGGCAGGCGGAACGATTCGAGATCGGCGAAGTGATAAGTCGGCACCGACAGCGGCGTATCCGAGGTATCGGTGGCGCCGCCCTCGCGACGATTGTATTGGGCGCGCAAGGTGAAGACGAAGCCCGCGCCGAAGGCATGTGCCGTGCGGAACAAGGTGCCGACGTTCACGGCCTTGCTCGCGCCCTCGATGCCGATGCCGAAATAGCCTTTCATGGTTCAGCGATTTGTTGCACTAATCGTTGGAGGGCGTTGCGAATATTCGCGTAACGCCCCGTATCGCTGAAGGCGCCGCTAAACAAGGCCATAATGACCGTTACAACGCCGCTGGACGAGGTACGTGCGCAGTATGAAGCGTTGCCCTATCCGCAAAGGGATCCGCGCGACGAGGCGATCCGCCTGATCACCGGCACGCCGAGCCATATCCTCGAGATCAACCACTACCTGTTTTCCGGCCGGCTCAACTACAAGCGGCCCTTCCGCGCGCTGATCGCCGGCGGCGGCACGGGCGATGCCTGCATCATGCTGGCGCAGCAGCTGGTCGAGCAGAACTGCCCGGCCGAGGTCGTCTATCTCGACCTCTCGACCGCCTCGCGCGCCATCTGCGAGGCCCGCGCCCGGCAGCGCGCGCTCCGCAACATCCGCTTCGAGACCGGCTCACTACTCGATCTGCCGACGATGGGTCTTGGCCAGTTCGACTACATCGACTGCACCGGCGTGCTGCATCACCTGCCCGATCCCGCCGCCGGCATGCGCGCGCTCTCCGATTCGCTGCAGCCCGATGGCGGCATGGGCGTGATGCTCTATGGCGAGTACGGCCGCAGCGGCGTCTATCCGCTGCAGGAACTGCTGCGCACCATCGCGCCGCCGTCGATGGCGCTGGAAGACCGCATCGCCATGGCCAAGCGGCTGATCCGCTTTTTGCCGACGACAAACCTCTTCCGCCGCAATCCCTATCTCAACGACCACGTCACCGGCGGCGATGCCGGTCTCTACGATCTGCTGCTGCACTCCTGCGATCGCGCCTTCACGGTGCCGGATATCGCGGCCCTGGCGACACAGGCCAGGTTGCGGGTCGTGGCCTTCCTCGAACCGGTGCGCTACGAGCCCGCCACCTACATGAGCGATCCGGTGATCGCGCGGCAGGCGAGTTCGCTGCCGCTGCTCGAACGCGCCGCCTTCGCCGAGCGGCTCTCGGGCAACCTGCGCACCCATGTTTTCTATGCCACGCGCGCGGGGTTCGACACGGTGGCGCGGCCCGAGGATACCTCGGCCATTCCGCTGCTGCGCGAGATGGATCCGCAGAAGCTGGCGGCGGGCCTGCAGCCGGGCGCACCGCTGGTCGCCAATCTCGACGGCTTCCCGTGGCGTGCGCAGTTGCCCGAACTGGCGCCGCGCATCATCGGCCAGATCGACGGGCGCAAGTCGGTGGCGGAGATCTATACGGCGCTCGGGGCGCTGGGCGGCCTGCCGCGCTGGGAGGATTTCTACGCCCAGTTCGAGGACCTCTATGTGAAGCTGAACGGCGTCAACCACATGCTGCTGCGCTTCCGTACCTGAGCTTCCCATGAGCGGCCGCATTCTGGCGCTGGCGCTCGGCAATTCGCTGATCTGGGCTGTCTATATGCTGCTGACGCGCCATGTCGTGAGCGGCGCACGCCTCGATCCCTGGGCCTACACACTCGTGCAGTTGCTGGCGGCGGGTCTTGCCATGCTCTGGGTCGGCCGGCGCACGCCGGGAAGCTGGGGCGACCTGCTGGCGCCGTGGACAGTCGGCTACGCCTTCCTGCGCGTCGCCATCAACGGCTGCACCTCGGCGGCCATCGTCTGGCTCGCCGTAACGCAGAGCACGCTGCTGGCCACCGCCAGCGTGCTGATCAGCGCGGCGATGGGATGGGTGCTGACGCGCGCCACGCCGTCGCGCCGCGAATGGCCGGGCCTGCTGTTGCTGGCCAGCGGCATCGCGGCCTTCGCCGTGGCGGCGGTTTCCGACATGACCTGGCGCGGGGTCCTGTGGCTCTTGTTGTCCGAGACGCTGGCCGTCACCGGCTCGTGGATGATCGCCTATCACCCGCGCAACCGCTCGACCGACCTGATGGCGCGTTGCCGCTTCACCGGCGAAATCCTGGTGGCGGCCTCGATGGCCTTCATCGTCACCTGGTCGCTGGCCGGACTGGCCGGCATCATCCCCTCGCCCTGGGCGGGCGGCGGCGATGCCTTCGGCCGCATCGAGTTATGGGTCTATGCCATACTGGCCGGCCTGCTGTTCCGCGCGCCGGGCACCTGGCTCGGCTTCTGGACGATCAACAATATCGGCGTGCAGGCCTATCTGATCGCGCTGACCGGCATGCCGTTCTTCGCCATCGCCCTCGAGGCGGCCGCCGCCCAATTCGGCTGGCTCACGCCCGCCGGTCTGTCGACGGCGGAGTGGCTGGCAGGCGCCGTCATCCTTGCGGCCTCGATGTGGCTGATCACGATCCGGATGAGAGGCGTGCCAGCCGCCGCTCCATAAGCAGCCGCTCCGGCGTCGTGCGGGCCAGGGCCAGCGCGCGTTCGAAATGCCGGCGGGCGTCGTCTTCGCGGCCGAGGGCGATCAGGAAGGTCGCCGCTGCCGCGTGGCCATACGGACTGTCAGCGAGCAGCGGCAGGCAGGCATTGACGGCATCGAGTCCGGCTTCCGCGCCCTGCGCATGACCCAGGGCAACAGCAC